>DASSJI010000195.1:0-19671 GCA_035691285.1 Vicinamibacteria bacterium
GGTGTGGGGAGCGAACGCCTTCACGGGGGTGGTGAACGTCCTCACCCGCGCGCCCGAGAGCGCGGAGGGCGCCAGCGTGATGCTGAGCTTCAGCAGCCTCGACCGCGAGGCGGGGTCCAAGGCGGGCGAGGGATCGGGCGCCGCGTACTCCGGCGCCACGACCCTGTCTCGCAGGATCTCCGAGTCCCTGGCGTACCGGATCTCCGGGGCGTACAGCGCGTCCGATCCGTTCGCGCGCCCGGTGGGGACCCTGCCCCTCGTGCCTCATCCGCTCCAGCCGGAGACGCTCGTGGGCGGCGGCGAGCTGCCCGCCGACGACCAGGAAGAGCCGGGCGACTTCAGGAACCGCGGCAGCACCCAACCCCACGTCGACCTGAGGATGGATCAGCAACTGAGCGACGGGCGCATCGTCTACGGCGCCTCGATCGCTGGAACCGACGGGATCGTCCATACCGGCGTCGGCCCATTCAACTTCGAGCGGGGCACCTACCTGGGCCATCTGCGAGCGGCGATGACGCGCGGCCTCTTCCGCGCGGCCGCCACCGCGACGCTGTTCGGAGGCAAGGCTTCGAACCTGATCGCCTTCGGAGCCGACGAGGAGCCGCTCCGGCTGCGGGCCCAGACCCGGACGTTCGATCTCGAGGCCAACCACTCCCGGCTCGTCGGCACCCGTCACCTGCTGACGTACGGCGGGAACGTGAGGCGCGACCTCTTCTCCATCAACCTGGCACCGGGAGCAGGTGATCGCACGGAGTTCGGCGCGTACGCGCAGGAGGAGTTCTTCACGGGCTTCGGCGAGGGCCGCCGGCGCTCGGAGATCCGGGTGGCCGCGGGCGTCCGTGTGGACAAGTTCGGCAACATCGACGATCCGTACCTCTCGCCCCGGCTTTCCCTGATCTGGAAGCCCGGGCCGGACCACTCCCTCCGGGTTTCCGTGAACCGTGCGTTCCGCGCCCCCTCCGCCATGAACAACTACCTGGACACGCAGGTCCTGACCCCGGTCGATCTCGCGCAGTACTTCCCCGACCTCCCTCCGGAGCTCGAGCCGGCGGTAGAGGAGGACTTCCTCCTGGAGCAGACGATCCTCGGCAACGTCGAACTGAGCCAGGAGCGGCTCACGTCGTACGAGATCGGCTACGTCGGAACCGTCGGCGGCCGGACCACGCTCGGCATCAGCTTCTACGTGAACGACACCTCGCGGAACATCAACTTCGTCGCCTTGCCCGACGACGAGAATCCCTACACCGCGGACGACCCGCCGCCGGGCTGGGAGCTGCCGCCCTCGTACCTCGACCTCCTCGCGGAGCAGGGGGTCTACTTCCCGAAGGTGCGGAACCAATTCGAGAACCTGGGCCCCATCCGCCACCGGGGCGTCGAGCTGCTGGTGGAGCACCGCTTCGGGGACGGCGTCTCCGGCTACCTGAACTACTCCTGGCAGCCCGATCCAAAGCCTCGTGCGGCGGAGGTTCCGTTCCCGGCCCTCGAGATCACTCTCCCGCCGCGCAACCGCGTCAACGGCGGCGTCTACTGGACGGGGAAGCGGATCACGGGGAGCGTGAGCATGAGCTACGCGGACCGCGCCTTCTGGGTGGACGTGCTGCCTCACGACTTCGACGGCGAGAGCCCCGCCTACACGATCTTCAACGCCTCGCTGGGGTTCCGCTTCGCCGCAGACAAGATCCTGGCCACCCTTCGTGGAGCGAACCTCACGAACGGCGCGGTGCAGCAGCACGCCTTCGGCGACATCCAGAAGCGCGCCCTCACGGTCGAGCTGCGCTTCGCGTTCTGACGCTCCCTTGACCGCCGGCGCAGCCACGACGTAGCCTCGCCAGCGCGTGACCCGATACAGGCTCCGCGGAGAGGTCGGCGGCACGGAGCGTTCGTACCCCGTGCCGGAGGGCGAGTTGCGCGTGGGCTGCGTCGGCACGAACGACCTCGTTCTCCCCGTTCGCGGCGTCTCCCGGGCACACGCGCGCCTCGCCTCGGGGCCGAGCCTCCTCGAGGTCGAGGACCTGGACAGCCGCAACGGCGTCTTCCTGAACGGCGCCCGTGTCCAGCGCGCGCGGCTTCGGCCCGGCGACGAGGTGCGCTTCGGTCCCGTCGCGCTGCGCCTCGAAGAAGTGCCGAGCGAGGGCGCGGAGCTGGCGATCCGCGTGAGCGGAGAGCGCGCGCCCGCGGGACTGCCGTCCTGGGAGACCACGACGGCAGCCGCCCCGGTCGGCGGGAGCGAGCCGCGTCGGCTGCTCCTCCCGGACGAGCACGTGCGGGGCGTATCGGCGGCGATGGCGGCGCTCTACGCCCAGATGCGCCCGCTCGTGGACGCGGACCTGCCCGTGCTCATCGTCGGCGAGACCGGGGTCGGCAAGGAGCACGTCGCGCGCGCCTTGCACGCCTCGTCGCCCCGCCGGGGCGGCCCCTTCGTCGCGGTCAACTGCGCGGCCATCCCGGCCGACCTCCTCGAGGCCGAGATGTTCGGCATCGCCAAGGGCGTCGCCACCGGCGTGACGGAGCGCTCCGGGAAGCTCGCGCAGGCCGACAAGGGCACGCTGTTCCTGGACGAGATCGGCGAGATGCCCCCGGCGCTCCAGCCGAAGCTGCTGCGCGCGCTGCAGGAGAAGCAGGTCCACCCGGTCGGCGGCCCGCCCGCGGCGGTCGACGTGCGAACGCTCTCCGCCACGAACTCGGATCTGGAAGCCAAGCTGGAGAAGGGGGTCTTCCGTCGCGACCTCTACTTCCGCGTCGCCGGCTTCGTGCTGCGCGTCCCGCCGCTGCGCGAGCGGGCGGAAGACATCCCGGACCTCGTCGAGGCGTTCCTCGTGCGCTTCGCACGCGAGAGCGGGAGGAGGCCCCTGGGCGTCACGGCGCGGGCCATGGCCGCGCTTCGCGAGTACACGTGGCCCGGCAACGTGAGGGAGCTGGAGCACGAGATGAGGCGGCTCGTGCACCTGTGCCCCGACGGCCAGGCCATCGAGTCCACGATGCTCTCGTCCGCCTTGCTCTCACCTCCCGCCCACGACGCCGCGCCGGACCTGGACGGCGCCTCGCTCTACCTCGAAGGCCACCTGCAGCGCCTCGAGGACCGCCTCATCCGCGAGGCGCTCCGCCGATCGGGGGGCAACCGCTCCCAGGCCGCCAAGCTCCTCGGCGTCTCGCGCAACGGCCTGGCGCTGAAGATGGAGCGGCTCGGCATCACCGACTGAGCAATCAACCCGCCTGGAGGCGTCCTTCGACCAGCAACGCCGCGAGCAGGGGAACCATGATCTCGTGGTGCCCGGTCAGGCTGTACCCGCGCCCGACGCCGCGCGTCGGCCGCTGGACGACGTTGGTGTTGGGGCGGTACGACTGGATGAAGTCGAGGTTGGCGGTGGCGAAGTCGCGGAGCGGATGGCCGAGGTTCCGGGCCAGCGTCACGGCCTTCAGGAACACCTCGGGCAGGAGCACGGCCGAGCCGACGTTCAGGTACACCCCGCCGCCGCCGAGGCGCGCGACCTGGGCCGCGAAGACGCGGAAGTCGAGATGGGTGGCGCGCCCGAGCGCGGCGGGATCGCAGCCCGGGTGCATGTGGACGATGTCCGTGCCCACGGCCACGTGCACCGTCGCGGGCAGCCCGAGCCGCCAGGCCGCGGCCAGCAGGCTCACCCGGCCATGGCGCGGCCGGCCTTCGGCCAGGTAGCGGCCGACCGCCGCCCCAAGCCCCAGGCCGTCACGATCGCCTTCGACGATGGCGCGGTTGATCTCGGCGCCGGTCTCCCGTGCCATGCCGAAGGCGCCGTCGCCGAGGCCCTCGGCCACCTCCTCGGACGTCCGGCCCGCCACGGCCAGCTCGAAGTCGTGGACGACGCCGGCTCCGTTCAGGGCGATCCCCGTGACGAAGCCGCGCTCCATCAGGTCGATCAGCACGGGCGACAGGCCGACCTTGAAGACGTGACCACCCAGGCCCCAGAGCACCGGCCTGCGACGGCTGCGTGCGCGGGACACGTCGGCCGCCAGCGCCCGCAGCGTCTCCCCCGCGAGGATGCGCGGCAGCCCCTTCACGAACGCCGCGAGCCTCGCGCCCCGGCGATGCGGCCGGGCGAAGTCGCGAAGGGAGACCTTGCTCTTCCGCTGCGCCAGCGGGTAGGTGCTGATCCCGTCCAGGGAAAGGGCCGGATGGCGGGGGCGGCGCCGGGCCATCAGCGGGCCAGGGCCTCTTCCACGATCTGACACAGGACGTGCACGACCATCGCGTGCACCTCCTGGATGCGCGGCGTATCGTGGTGGGGCACGTCGACGAGGTAGTGGACGAGCCCTCCGAGCCTCCCGCCTCCCCCTCCGGTCAGGCCGATGGTGAGCAGGCCGCGTTGACGAGCGAGGCGCAGGGCCTCGACCACGTTCGGCGAGCGCCCCGAGGTGCTGATGCCGACCGCGACGTCGCCGGGGCGGCCGTGCGCCTCCACCTGGCGGCGGAAGACGGCGTCGAAGCCCATGTCGTTGCCGATCGCGGTGATCACCGAGGGGTCCGTGGTGAGCGCCATCGCGGCGAGGCCGGGACGCTCCCGGAGGAAGCGCCCGACCAGCTCGCCCGCGAGGTGCTGCGCGTCGGCAGCCGAGCCGCCGTTGCCGAACGCGAGCACCTTGCCGCCCGAGCGGAGGCACTCGACGAGGCGCTGGCCGACCTCCAGCAGCAGACGGGCGTTCTCCGCGAAGAAGCGCTCCTTGAGGGCGAGGCTGTCCGCCGCGATGCGCCGGATGTCGGCTTCGTCCATGGAGCGCTGATTATCGGCCGGACCCCGCGCGCCGCCAAAGGCGCGGGCGGCGCGCGCTACAGCCTGCGGATGTGGACGGTGAGCAGGACCGAGGAGACGCCGGGCTCGTCGACGTTGACCTGGAACACGGCTCCGTCCCGCACGCCCTGCGGGATGCGCACGGGGATCGGCATGCGCCGCTCGACGGTGCCCTCGCCGCCGCAGCGCGCGCAGTCGAAGGCGCTGCCGCCGGTGCCGCTGCAGGCGGGACAGCTCCCGCGGAGCGGGATGTCGAGAGGCAGGATGCCCCCCACGGCTGCTTCCTCCGTGGTCAGCAGGATCTCGCCGGAGAGGCTGCCCGGCTGCACTGGCCGGCGCAGGTCGCCGGAGGCGGGGCGGCGCACGAACGACCACGACAGCGGTCCGAAGACGTCCTCGTCCACGCCGAGGTCGAGGGCCTCGTCGTAGCGCTGGCGCCTCTCGGCGTCCGACAGCGTCTCGTACGCGAGCTGCAGCTCGCGGAAGGCCTCGAGCGAGGCGCCCGGGTTCGACTCGGGATGGTATTGCTTGGCGAGGCGGCGGTAGGCCCTTCGGATGGCGGCGGCGGATGCGTTGCGTGCGACTCCCAGGACGCGGTAGAAGTCCTTGGGCTTCTCCATCCGCGCTACACCATAGGTCGCGGTCAACCCGGGTGTCAAGGAGGAGCTAGAAGCCCTTGACGCTCGGCGCCTTCTTGTAGAGCTGCCACACGACGTGCCAGCCGACGAGGGCCACGACGAGGAAGGTCGCGAAGCCGGCCTGGCCCGGCAGGCTGACGGTCGTCGTGTGCTGGTTCATCATGCCCCAGAAGAGCGGCACCGACATGTAGACGTTGTGCCGGGAGCGCGCCCCGGCCAGGGCGACGAGGGCGGCGTCGGGCGCGGTCCCCTCCTTGACGGCCTTGATGATCGTCTGCTGCGCCGGCCAGATCCGGAACCAGACATTGAACGCCATGATCGTCCCCAGCAACGCCGCCAGGTGGATGTTCAGGGCGCGGTAGCCGAAGCCGCCCCAGTAGTGCATGAGGGCCGCCGTCGCCGCGATCAGGACGAAGGCGGCGCTGCCGAACGTCTTCGGGTCCTTGCCGAGCGGGCTCTTGTGCAGGGCGTCGTAGAGGAACGGCGCGACGAAGACGGACAGCGCCATCACCGCGCCGCCGGCGCCCCAGGAGCCGCCCCCGTCGAACATGATGCCGCCGTGGTAGAAGACCAGCGCCAGCAGGAGCACCCCGGTGCCCCACGTCCACGCGGCGCCCCAGCGGAACCAGTAGAGCGCGCGGGGCAGGAGCTCCGGGTTGACCTTCTTCTTGGCCTCGCCGTCGAGGGTCCCCTGGAACGGCCCGTTGACGAAGTTGAAGAAGTAGAGCATGCCGATCCAGACGATGCCGGCGAGGATGTGAATCCAGCGGAACAGGGCGCTGAGGATGTCCACACGAGCCTCCTTCGGGGTTGAGACCGGTCGCCGGGAACGATAACACAGCGCCGCGCCAACCGAAGCTCAGGCCCGCGCGCGGAGGTAGCGGCGGAGCTCCAACGCGAAGGCCGCCAGGAACAACAGGCCCATCGCCGCGGCGAGGGGCCGGCGCAGGCGGGGCATGCGTCCCGGCTCACGGCCGACCTGGACGAGGGCCGTGGCCACCGTCGTGCGCGTGACGGGCTCCCCGTCGGTCGCGGCCACGAGGAGCGCTCCCTGGGCAGCCTCCCAGGGCGCGTCCACCCGGAACAGCAGCAGCTCCTTCTCCACGCGACCCGCGGCGGGAACCTCGACCGTGCTCTCGAGCGGATCGGCGCGCAGCGTGCGCGGCAAGATGACCCTCAGGCGCACGCGGTGGGCCGCAGCGTCGTCGCTCTCGAGCGCCACGCGCCAGCGCCCGACGCTGTCCATGCGCGCGTCTGGAGCGAAGATCCTGACCGCCGGCGGCGGGCTCTCGCCGAGGGCGACCAGCACGTACGCGACCTGCACGATGCTCCTCGCGGGCCTGTCTCCCGTCGCAGCCGCCTCGTAGTCGAGGCGCAGGCTGACGGCGTGCACACCGGGCCTGGCGTCGCGGAGCGGGAACGAGAACGGCAGCCCCGACGTGGCGCCCCTCGCGAGCCCCTGATCGAGGGCGCGGCTCTCGACGTGGCCGAACAGCTCGCCCTCGGCGCGCAGCGAGGGCACGTCGGCGTCGCCGCGGTTCGTGAGTCCGACGCGCACGTCCAGCGCGTCGTCCGTCTGGCCCACGACCTCACCCGTCACCTCGAGCCGGGGCTCCTGGCCGGCGCTGGGCGCGGCGAGGGCCGCGAGCAGGAGCGCGAGCACGCTCCGGGGCGCGACCCTACTTGGCTTCGGCCGGGACGAAGGTGACACCCGACTGCGAGAACGCGTCGTCGAGCTTCTTGCCTTGCTTCTTGTTCGTGGCGTAGACCTTGATCGAGGCCGCCTTCTGCGGGTCCTTTTCCACGGGCGGGAACTCGCAGACGCCCTCGGGCTGCACGCTGATCTGGTACGTGCTCGACCGCGTGGGCTGGTATTGGTCGTCCACGGCCTGGACGTAGTACTCGATCGCCGTGACCTTCCCCTCCCGCGGCGCGGGCAGCGTGCCGCAGTGGCTCAGGCCGGTGAAGGCCAGCTCGACGTAGCTGTAGAAGTCCTCGCCCTGGCGGCGGAAGTACGCCCGCACCCGGGCCACCTCGTTGTCGTCGCTGGCGGTGGCGCACATCGCGATGGGCTTCTCCGCGACGGTGCACGGCAGCGGCTGGTGCTCGATCACGGGCGCGTCGTCGGCCCGGGCCGCGAACGCGGCCAGGAGCAGGGCCACGGCGGCCGTGGCGCGCGGCCTCACCGCCACGTGACCTGGTTCTTGTAGATCTCGCCGCGGGACGTCTTCACCACGACCTCCATCGCCCACGACTGGGTGTCTTCCTTCCAGACGTTGCCCGCCAGGGAGATCAGGTTGGCGCGCTGGCCGGGCGCCACGTCCTTGACCTGGGGCGGGACCGGCCCGCTCACGCGGCGGCCGTTGGTCGTGGTGGTGACGACCATCTCCTTGACCTGGATCGGCGCGCTGCCTTCGTTGAGCAGCGTGATCTTCACCGTGTAGGTGTCTCCGGGCTTGACGGCGCTCGGCTCGACGTCGAAGCCGATCCTGCCGGGCAGCTCGGCGGCCTGGGTGCCCTTCTTCACGGCGACGCCGGCGGACTCCTCGAAGCCCGGCGGGATGTTCCCCGCGGTGGACTCGGCGGCCGTCGCCGAGGTCTTCCCCACCGCGAACGTCTTGCCGGAAGCGACCCTGGCTCCGCCGCCCGCCGCCGCGGCCTGGGCCAGGGCGCGTGCCTGCACGGCGCTGCTCTTGCCGAGGATCGCGCGCTGGTTCGCCGGGTCGAGGCCGAGCGCCGAGTCGAAGAGGGAGATCGCGGCGTCGTACTGCTGTCCGGACAGGGCGGCGTCGGCCTTGCCCAGGATGTCGTTGATCTGCGCCGAGCGCTGGGCCGCCTGCTGCTGGGCCTGCTGCTGCGCCGCGCTGGCGGTGGCGCGCTGCCTCGCGTCCTGGATCTGCGTCATGAGGCGCGGCCCGCTCGCGTCCCACGGCGCGTCGGCGGCGCCGGCACGGGCCTCGGACTCGGCGGTGGCGAAGTCTCCGCGGGCGAGGGCGCTGCGGGCCGCGTCGAAGCGCTGCGCGGCCTTCTGGCCGTTCATGGCGTTCTGCAGGACCGTCCTGGCCGTGGCGCTCGTCGCGTCCTCGCGCAGGGCGGCCTGCGCCTGGTCGACGGCGCGGTCGTAGTCGCCCTTCTGGAAGGCGGCCTGGGCGTTCCGGACCGCGGCGGCGCCTTTGCCCTCCACCGGCCCCAGGGTCGGCGGCGGAGCCGTGGTCGGGGGCGGCGTCACGGCCAGCGTGGGCGGCGGCGGTGTGGGAACCGGCGTCGGCGGGGGCGTCTCGCGGATCACCACCACCTGCGGCTTGTCGGGCTTCAGCAGGAGGAAGGCGCCGATGCCGACGATGGCCACGGCCATCACGCCGAGGATCACGTAGAGCATCGGCGTTCCGGCGGGAGCCGGCGGATGCGGGGCGGGGCGAGCCACGGGGGCCGGCGCCGTCGGTCGCACGATGGTCGGAGCGGCGCCTCCGGCTCGCGTCGGCGCTCCGCCGACCACGGTGGCGGCGGACCCGCGCAAGGTGGCCGCGCGCGACGCGCCGGCCGCCGTGGCCGCCCGCGCCACGGTGGGGGCCGAGGCGACCGTCCGGCTCAGCCCGACGCCGCTGCCGCCAACGTCCTCGGTCACGAGCGTCGGGCCCGAGGCATCGGTGAGCGGCTGGGGCGGTGTCGAGGGCGGCGGCCCGAGGTCCACGAGGCCGGCCAGCGCGTGCTCGGCCGCCTCTCCCGTCGCATGGGCCTTGAGGTACTCCTTCAGCTCCTGTGCGAAGTCGTAGGCGGTCTGGTAGCGCTCCTCCAGGTCCTTCGCGAGGGCCTTCCTGAGGATCGGCATCAGCGCTTCGTATTCTGGGCCCTCCGGGATGAGGTTCCACGCCGGCTCCTCGTGGGTGATCTTGTAGAAGATCGCCATGAGGTTCTCGGAGTGGAACGGGCGCTTGCCGGCGAGCAGCTCGTACAGCATGCAGCCGACGCTGAAGAGGTCGCTGCGGCCGTCGACCTTGGCGCCCTTCACCTGCTCCGGCGACATGTAGTCGGCCGTGCCCACGATGTTGCCGGTGCCGGTCATGGACGCGGTCGTGAGCCGCGCCACCCCGAAGTCCATGATCTTCGCGGTGCCGTCCTGGTTCAGGAACACGTTCGCTGGCTTGATGTCGCGGTGGACGATGCCGGCTTGATGGGCGTGGGCCAGCCCCGAGAGCACCTGGATCATCACGTTGACCTTGCGCTCCAGCGTCATGGGCGGCGTGGCGCGCATGCCCTTCTGGAGATCCATGCCCTTCAGGAGCTCCATGGCGATGAAGGGCGAGCCGTCCGCCGCGTTGCCGAGGTCGAAGACGTTCACCACGTTCGGGTGGGTCATCTTCGCGACGGCCTTCGCCTCGCGCTCGAAGCGGTGCTTCAGCTCGGGGTCGTCGGCGATGGTCGAGACCATCACCTTGAGCGCGACGTCACGCTCGAGGACGGTGTCGTGGGCGAGGTAGACCATGCCCATGGCGCCCTTGCCCAGCGGCTTCTGGATGTCGTACTTGCCGATGCGCTGCCCGGTCAGCTCCTTCATCGGAGCGGCGGGCGTCTTCTCGGGCTGCTCGCTCATCGGGAACGCTGGATCGCGATTCTACCCGATGTGGGGGCCCGTCGACGGGCGCCGGCGCTCCCGCCGGCGCCCGCTCGCGGTCGGCTATCTCCCGCTCGTCTTGCCCGTCACCGTGAACGTGGCGCGCCGGTTGCGCGCCCAGCAGTCCTCGCTGGACTCACGGCAGAGAGGCACTTCCTTGCCGTAGGAGACCGACTTGAGCCGCGCGGCCGGCACGCCGAGCTGCATCAGGTAGTCGAACGCGGCCTTCGAGCGCCGCTCGCCCAGGGCCAGGTTGTACTCGACCGTGCCGCGCTCGTCGCAGTGGCCTTCGACCGTGACGCGGAGGAAGTCGAACTTCTTGAGGCTCTCGGCGTTCCTGGCCAGGATCTGGCGATCCTCCTCGCGGATGTCGGCCCTGTCGAAGTCGAAGTGGATGTCGGGAAGCAGGCCCATGCGGTTGATCTCGTCGCTGGACATGCCCTTGAGCCTCTCGTACTCGTTCTCCTGCGGGACGACGTCCCTGGGCGCCGACGGCGGCGGCGCCGGAGGCGGCGTCGCGGGCGCGACGGGCCGGGGCGCCTCTGGCGGAGGAGCGCTCTTTCCGCAGGCGACGAAACCAAGCGCGAGCAGCGCGACGGCGGCGAGGGCCGTAGTTCTCATCACGTTTACCCCTTCTTCTCTTCGAGTTCTTTGTTGCTGGGTTTTCCCTCGTCGTCCTTGATCGCCTTCTTGAAGTTCCGGATCCCCTCGCCGAGGCCCTTGCCCAGCTCCGGGATGCGGCTCGTGCCGAAGATGACGATCACGATGACGAAGATGAGGATCAGCTCAGGAAAGCCGAGACCGAACATGATTCGCCTCCGGGGCGCGGCGGCCCTGGGAAATCATACTCCACCCGCGACGTGCAGTACGCGCAGCGCCTCGTTCAATCGGCCGCGGCGGTAGCCCTCCGGGTCCACCTGGACATCGACGTAGCCTGCCCGCTGGACGGCGGCCACCACGGCCGCGCGCAGATCCGCGTCGCCGAGGCGCTCGAGCTCGTCCCTGGCGAGCTCCACCCGCGCGGCGCCGCCGAGGTGGCGCACCCGCAGCTCGCGGAAGCCCAGGGCCTTCAGCGCGGCCTCTGCGCGTTCCACGCGGCGCATCGCCTCCGCCGTCACGGGCGTTCCGTACGGCAGGCGCGAGGCGAGGCAGGGCGACGCGGGCAGCTCGGCGGTCGGCAGCCCCATGGCCCGGGAGAGGGCGCGCACGTCGCTCTTCGTCATGCCGGCGTCGGCCAGGGGACTCACGACGCCGGCCTCGGTCGCGGCGCGGTGGCCCGGACGGAAGTCGGCCAGGTCGTCGGCGATGAGGCCGTACGCCACGCGCGCAAAGCCACGCTCCCGGGCGAGCGGCAGCAGGCGCCGGAACAGCTCGCTCTTGCAGCGATAGCAGCGGTCGGCCTCGTTCCTGACGTAGAGGGGGTCCTCGATCTCACGGGTTCGGATGGTCTCGTGGGCGAGGGCGAAGCCCCGCGCGACGGCCAGGGCCATGTCGCGCTGCTCCCCGGCGAGCGAGTCGGAGTCCGCCGTCACCGCCAGCGCCCGCGCGCCGAGGACGCGGCTCGCCCGCACCGCCAGGTACGCGCTGTCCACGCCTCCGCTGAAGGCCACGAGGACCGAGCCCAGCTCGGCGAGCCCCCGGTCGAGGCGTTCCTGCTTGGCTTCGGCGGAGAGGGGCCTCATTCGTCCCAGTCGTCGTCGTCCTCGGGCGCCAGATCGAGCTCGAGGGGCGACAGCCCGACGACCTCGAGGTCGATGCCGCACTCGGGACACGAAATGATCTCGCCCTTGTCGACGTCGAACTCGTCGATCTCCACGTCGGCTTCGCAATCCGGGCAGACGGCCATCGCCCGCATCCTACCTCACGGCCTGGGAGCCCACTGCGGCGACCGGTAGGCGACGCGCCACGACCGCAGCAGGGGCCCGAGCTCCCTGCCCGCGGCGTCGAGGAGGCGCAGCTCCTCCACGTGGCGCGCTCGGAGCAGGGCCTCCAGCGGGTCGAAGCGCAGGTCGAAGGCGTACGTCGCGGCGAAGAAGCGGCCGTCCGGCGACGGCGCGAGGCTCCGATAGTACGTGGTGCCCTCGAACACCGGCTGGCGCTCCTTGCCGTCCGCGTCCATCGAGTCGGCTCCGAACAGCTTCTCCTCGCGCCACAGCCCCAGCAGCCGGCCGTCCTCCAGGAAGAGCGGGTGCCGCCACTTGCGGAAGCCGCCCGTGAGGCGGCGCGTCCGGCCGCTGTCCAGCTCGACTCGGAACAGGTTGTCCTCGCGCACGAACACCACGCCCTTGCCGTCGGGCGTGAAGACCGGCTCGGTCTCGTCCAGGCCGCGCGTGGTGACGAGGGGCAGGCGCCCCGTCGCCTGTCCCGTCGGGTCGAGCGGGTCGAGGAGCATGAGGTCCGACGAGACTTCCCCGGGACGACGCGCGGCGACGACCAGCGCCTGGCCGTCGGGCCGCCAGGACGGCGCCGCATCGCGCCAGTCGACGCCGAAGGTGAGGATGCGCACGTCTCCGCTGCGCAGGTCCACGTAGCCGACGCGTCCGCCGACCGAGAAGGCGACCCTGCCCTTGTCACGCGAGAGCGCCGGCTCGCGCACGCCCTCGGTGAAGTACGTGAGGCGCGTCTCCCGCCCGCTCGCGAGATCCCTCGCATAGAGCGCGTCGGAGCCGGTGCGGTCGCAGAGATAGAACAGGGTCCCGCTCAGGCCGGGGGGAAGGGACGTCTCGCGTTGCGCCAGCCCGTAAGCCACGGCCACGCCTCCCGCCACAACCAGCCCCAGCAGCCAGAGCAGACGCGCTCGCACGTCGCGGAGTATAGGTGGAGAGGCAGTCGATCCCTTCGTCCAACACAATGTATCCGGGCGTCCATTCTCCTGGATGTTGGCTACCGCGTGGGGGCGTAAATCACTGATTTTCAAAGGTCGGAGCATCCAATGCCTTGGGCACAGGCGTTGCACGGCCGTCGTCATCCTGTTCACTCGTTTCGACCCCAGTACACGAGACGTGTTTCCGGGGCTCTCTTGGAAGAGCCCGCAGGAGGGAACTGTGAACCGAACCATGCGCAACTGGGTCCGGGGAGCCGCGCTTCCCCTGGCCCTGCTGGTCGGCCTGACTTTCGCGGCGCCGCCTGCCAGCGCCGCCGAGGTCGCGGCGCCGGTGCCGGCGCCCGAGACGCCGTCCCAAACCCCGGTGGCCACGGCTGCGGCAGCCAAGGTCGCCGCACTCGATTCCGCCGAGCTGGCCGCGGCCACGCAAGACGCCGCCACCGAGCCCGAGAGCGGGTCGTCGTTCTTCAAGAGCCCCCGGGGCGTGATCGCCCTGGTGCTGGCCGTTGCGGGCGTGTCCTACGTGATCTACTCCTCGCAGAACGACCGCATCAACTCACCGATTCGCTAGGAGGAGACCGATGAGCTGCTTCAAGAGATTTCCGGCCGTTCTCGCCCTCCTCCTCGTCCTCGCGCCCACGCTCGCGATCGCGCAGAGCCTGACCGGCGCGATCCAGGGCGTCGTCAAGGACGAGCAGGGCGGCGCCCTGCCCGGCGTGAACATCACGCTCTCGGGCACGAGGGGCACCCGCACCGCCGTCAGCGACTCGACCGGCAGCTACCGCTTCGTGGCGGTGGAGCCGGGCACCTACTCGGTGACCGCCGAGCTGGCCGGCTTCGCCGGCAGGCGCTCCGAGAACCTCGAGATCAACATCGGCCAGAACTACACCCTCGACTTCAGCATGAAGGTGGCGACCCAGACCGAGGAGATCGAGGTGATCGGCGAGGCCCCGGTCGTCGACACGACGAGCAGCTCCACGAACAACCAGCTCTCCCAGGACCTGCTCTTCAACATCCCGATCCGGCCCTCGAACGCCGCGACGCAGCTCCTGGACTTCACGCCGGGCGTCAACTGGGGAACGGCGTTCGGGGGCGACAACGACACGTCCAACGGCCTGCTCCTCGACGGCGTCGACACGCGAGACCCCGAGGGCGGCTCGGCCTGGACCTTCTTCGCGTACAACCTGGTCGACGAGGTCCAGATCCAGGGCCTGGGCGCACCGGCCGAGTACGGCGCCTTCACCGGCGTCGTGGTCAACACGATCACCAAGTCCGGGGGGAACAACTACTCGGGCCTGTTCGACCTCTACCTGCGCCACGAGGACCTGGTCGAAGACAGCAACAACGTCACCGACGAGATCGCGCGCGCGAACCCCGCCCTGGCCGATCCGGCAGTCACCCAGGAAGAGATGGATCTGACGGCACAGTTCTCGGGTCCCTTCATCAAGGACAAGCTGTTCTTCTTCGTCAGCGCCCAGCGCTACCACCTCGCGCAGGACCCCACCGGACCGCGCACGATCCGCGACGAGGTCTCGCCTCGCCTCAACGCCAAGATCAACTGGAACCCCGGACCGAACGACAACCTGCAGTTCATGTTCCAGAAGGACGAGTACAACGTCATCGGCCGGCCCGGCGTGACCGCGCTCCTGGCGACCGACGAGTTGACGAACCGCGAGGACGCTCCCGAGTACGTGTGGGGCGCGCAGTGGCGGCATCTCTTCGGCGCGAACACCTTCCTCGAGGCGAAGTTCACGGGCTGGTGGGGCTACTTCGACCTGAACCCCGAGGTGAACGCCCCTGGCCACTTCGACGCGGGAACGGGCCTCTACTCCGACTCGCAGGGTTGGTTCTACTACGCCGACCGCGAGCGCAACCAGTTGAACGCCTCCGTCTCCCACTACGCGGAAGGGTGGGGCCGGCACGATCTCAAGTTCGGCATCGAGATCGAGCGGAGCAAGGTCAGGAACCGCTACGGCTATGTCAACGACCTCTTCTACTATGACTACGAGTACTACTACCCGAAGGGTCAGTACACCGCCTACGACTACGGCTACGACCGAGAGGGCCGGAACCAGCGCGAGTCCTTCTACCTGCAGGACTCCTGGAAGGTCACCGACCGCCTGACGATCAACCCCGGCATACGCTTCGACTGGGTGCGCGGCTATCCGGGCGGCGAGAGCGCGACGGGGCCGAACGGCGACGCCAAGGTCTACGACACCAAGAACCTCGCCCCGCGCATCGGTTTCGCCTACGACATCACCGGCGACCGCAAGACGGTGGTCAAGGGCTCGTACAGCCAGTACTACGAGGGCGCGTTCTTCCTGACCTATGGCGCCGCGGTTCCAGGCACCGAGGACTTCGTGCTCCACTTCTACGATCCCGCCGGCGAGAAGTGCGGACCGCTGGGCAACTGTTTCACGGAGTACTCGCGCAGCGAGTCGGAACCCTACAGGGTCGACCCGGACATCAAACACCCGCGGACGGACGAGTTCACCCTCGGCTTCGAGAGAGCGCTGAGCAAGGACGTGCGGCTGGCCGTCACCGGGATCTACCGCAAGGACAAGAACCTCCAGGGCTCGGTGTTCCCGGACGCGCGCTGGATCCAGAACAGCACGACCAGCGCCGAGGGCGACGACCCGTCGCTCTCCGGGATACCCGTCACGTACTACACCTGGGCCAACCCGGACGAGTCGGAGACGAACGGCCTGCTGACCAATCCGGACGGCTTCCAGTACCTCGACGTGAACGGCAACGTTCTCGGCACCGCCAAGGCCTATCGGCGCTACAAGGGTCTGATGTTCGTCCTGGACAAGCGGATGTCCGACCGTTGGATGGGCCGTATCTCCTACGTGGTCTCCCGCACGAACGGTACCGTCGACAACTCGGGCTTCCAGTCCTACGGCGCCGGCACCCAGTTCGAGTCGCCCTCGCGGGCCCTCGTCAACCAGGACGGGCCGTTGACCTACGACATCCAGAACGAGCTGAAGATCATGGCGCATTACCAGGTCCCGGTGATCGAGATGGGGCTGAGCGCGTACTTCAGGATCCTGACTCCCGACGGTTTCTACACGCCCTTCCAGCAGTTCGGCAGCAGCGTGGTCAACAACTTCCCGTCCACGGGGCGGCGCATCTTCATCGAGCCGCGGGGCCAGCATGAGTTCGAGAAGCTCACCGAGCTGAACATGCGGTTCGAGAAGATCTTCAAGGTCAACGACGGGAAGGACCGCATCAGCCTGTACGCGGACGTCAACAACGTCACCAACGCGAGCACGATCATCGACGTGCAGGATCGCTGGCCGAGCCAGGCCATCGGCGGCGTCGACGAGCCCGTGCCCTTCGGCGCCCCCGGTCTGCTCATCCAGCCGCGGCGCTGGACGTTCGGAGCGCGCTGGCAGTTCTAGCTCGCGCGAGCCGACCCGTTCCCGCCCGGGGCCTTTCGGCCCCGGGCGTTTTCGTTTCTAGCGAACGTGTTCGCGGACCCAGCGGCCGATGGTCAAGGGGCGTAAGATGAGGCTGCCATGGCCACAGCGGCAAGGGTCATCTACGCGCACATCGTGAAGGAACCGGGGTACTGCGGCGGCAAGGCTTCCATTGATAACACACGTGTCCGCGTGAACAACGTCGTATGGCTCCACAAGGAGGGGCTCACGCCCGAACAGATCCTCCAGCGCTACACGCACCTCAGTCTCGCTCAGGTCCATGCGGCCCTCGCCTACTACTACGATCATGTGGAGGAGATCGAGGCCGAGCTGACCGCCGAGGAGCAGGCGGCCGCCGACTTCGAGGAGCGCAAAGCCGGGATCCTCGACCGAAGGTCTCACTCGTAGGCGTGGCCGGCCGTTTCCCGCTGTACATCGATGCCGACGTGGACGGCCGCGTCGTCAAGGCGCTGGAGGCCGCGGGATGGGATGTCCTGAGGGGCATTGACGCCTTCCCCGAGAAGACCCCCGACCTCACCCACTTCGTACGCGCTGCCCAGGACGCACGCGTGCTCGTATCGAATGACACAGACATGCTGGTCCTGGCCGAGCAGTCGTTCGTTCAAGGCAAGTCCCTCGCCGGCCTCGTCTGGTGGCCACGCAGCCACTACCGTCGGATGAGCCCGGGCGACTTCCGCGAAGCCTTCGAAGTACTGTCGCGCCAAGACGATCCCTTCGCGTCGTACCCAATCGTTCACGTGAAGCTGGCGCGCTGATCCTTCCGAGGTCAGGGCGCTCCAACGACGTCACACCACCGGCCGCGGCCTGGACCGGAGCTGCGCCTCGAGGCGGCGGCCCTTGGCGGCCTCGGCCTCGGCCCTGGCGCGATCGCCGCGCCGGCTGTAGACGTCGGCCAGGACGAAGTGGCCCAGGGGCGCCTGCTCCGAGCCCGGGTCGCGCTCGAGCCCCTTCTTCGCGATGTCCTCCGCGCCGTCCAGCCCTCCATTCCTCAGCTCCTCGCGGGCGAGGAAGAAGTAGGCCGCGCCGAACTCGGGGGCCTTCTCGACGGTGGCGATCAGCTCCTTGAGATAGCCGTCCCGATCGCCCTTCTCACGGAGGAGCTGGGCGAGGTTGAAGCGGGCCTTGCCGTTGTCGGCGTAAGTCTCGAGCTCCTCCCGGTAGAGGAGCTCGGCCGCATCGAGGTCGCGGCGGGCCTCGTGGATGCGCGCCAGGTTGAAGCGGCCGGTGCGGACGTCGGGCTCGAGCTCGAGCGCCTGCCGGACGAGGCGTTCGGCCTCGGCCCTCTGCCCTCGCGCCCAGGCGATCGCGCCCAGGCTGTTGAGAGCCGCTCCCATCTTCGGGTTCTCGTCGAGCGCCTGGCGGAACGTTTTCTCCGCCTCGGCGATGCGCCCGAGGTCGAGGTAGAGCGTGGCGAGCTGGTACCAGGTCTGCGGCGTCTTGGGATCGAGCTCGAGGGCTGCCTTGTAGCCCTCGAGGGCCTTCTCGTTCTGGCCGAGGCCGCGGTAGAGCCGCGCCAGGTTCGTCATGGCGAGGTCGTGATCCGGCTTCAGGGCCAGGGCCTGTTTGAACGCCGCCTCGGCCTCGTCCACCTTGCGCAGGCGCGACAGCCAGTTGCCGAGGGCCAGGTAGGCGTCGATGATCTTCGGGTCCTCGGCCAGCACCGCGCGCATCGCGGCCACGGCCTCCTCGATCTTGTCCTGGGAGCCGAGGTCCCGCGCCCGGTGCATCGCCGCGTAGAGCCCGATCTTGTCCTTGGGATCGGGCAGGACCTCGTTGGGGTCGACCTCGACGGCGCCGCCGACGTAGCCGAGGGCCGCGAGCCGCTGCAGCGTGTCGGGATCCAGCTCGCGCGGGTCGGGGGCGGCGACGCCGCCCGCGCCCGCCAGCTCCTTGAGGCGCACGCGCAGGCCCTCGGCGGTCCGGCTGAAGGACTTGTAGATGTTCCTCGTCTCGCCCGCGTCGTTCCCGAGGTCGTAGAGCTCCGGCGTCGGCGCCTCGATGAAGTGGTGGCGGCCGTCGCGCAGGCCCTGGAGGTGCTGCCAGCCGTGATGGAAGCGCGGGTAGTAGCTCTCCGAGTACGCGACGTGGCCGGGGTCCGCTCCGGGGTCCATCAGGACGCGCACCAGGGAGCGGCCGTCGATGCCAGGCTGTGCGTCGAGGCCCGCGAGATCGAGCACCGTCGGGTAGATGTCGACGCTCGAGACCTGGGCCGGGGCGCGGCCGCGCAGGCCCCACGGCGTGCGGACGATCAGCGGCACGCGAGTGGTGGAGTCGTAGATGAAGAAGGCGTGGGTGTTCTCGCCGTGCTCGCCCAGGCTCTCGCCGTGATCCCCCGTCACCACGACCACCGTCCGCCCGAGCAGCCCCTGCGCCTCGAGCCAGGACGTCAGCCGGCCGACCAGCTCGTCGGTCCACGCGATCTCTCCCACGTAGGGCTGGCCGGGATACCGAGAGCGGTACGGCTCAGGAGGATCGTAGGGCGTGTGGGGATCGTAGAGATGGATCCATGCGAAGAACTTCCTCGCCTTCACGCCGTCGAGCCAGCCGAGCGCGTCCTGCATCACCTCGTCGCCGCGCTTCTGCACCGTCCCCAGCGACACGACCTTGAACTTGCTCAGGTCGAACTTGTCGCCGTAGTGGTCGAAGCCCTGGCCGATGCCCCACTTCGAGTCGAGGACCCAGGCCCCCACGAAGGCGCCGGTGGCGTAGCCGGCCTCCTGGAACCGTTCGGCCAGCGTCGTCTCGCTCTCGGAGAGGAAGAAGCCCCCGTTGTCGTGGACGCCGTGGTGGGGCGGCACCTTGCCCGTGAAGATCGACGAGTGGGAGGGCAGCGTGAGCGGGACGGTGGCGGTGGCGCGCTCGAACAGCACGCCGTCGCGGGCCAGGCGATCGAGGTGCGGCGTCGCGACGCCCTCGAAGCCGTAGCAGCGGAGGCGGTCGGCGCGGGTCGTATCCAGGGTGACGACGAGCACGTTGACGTCGCGGGGCGAGGGCGAGCGCCGCAGCAGCCGGGCACGGGCCGCCTCGTCGGACGCGGGCGGACGCGTGAGCAGGAGGTAACCTGCCGCGGCGAGCACCACGATCGCGGCGCCGGCCAGCCGACGCTTGCGATCCGGCCTGGCGGCTGACGTCATCCGGACGTCACCTCGCCCGGTACTCCCCGGACTTGCCGCCCCGCTTCGCGACCAGGCGGACGTCGCCGATCACCATGCCGCGGTCCGCCGCCTTGAGCATGTCGTAGAGCGTCAGCGCGGCCACCGCGACCGCGTGGAGCGCCTCCATCTCGGCGCCGGTCCGGGCGTCGGTCTTCACCCTCGCCTCGATCGCGAAGCCGCCCCGCCTGGCAACGACGTCCACGTCCACGTGCTGCAGCGGCAGGGGGTGGCAGAGCGGG
>DASSJI010000196.1:0-10608 GCA_035691285.1 Vicinamibacteria bacterium
GTCGACTATCAGGGCGGCACACCACAGTTCGAACCCATCGAGAAGACCTCCGTGCAGCGCGCGGTCAACACGGATAAGGACATCCTGAAGGTTGGTGATCTCTACTACATGTGCTTCCAGGGCGTGTGGTTCATGTCGAAGAGCCCCACCGGCCCCTGGGAGGTGACCTCGTCGGTGCCCAAGGCCATCTACGAGATCCCCGCGAGCTCGCCGGCCCACAACGTGACCTACGTGACAGTGGTCGAGGACGACGACGACGAATGGGTCACCTTCGCGACGGTGGCCGCCTACACGGGCGTGATGGTCGCCTGGGGCTGCGCGGTCTGGGGCACCGGCTACTACTACCCGCCCTACTGGGGCTGGGGCGGTTACTATCCTTATTACTACCCTCGATACCCGACCTACGGCTACGGCGCCGCGTACAACCCCTGGACCGGCGCCTATCGCCGTGGCGCCGTGGCCTACGGGCCGTACGGTGGGGCGGGTCTGACGTCTCGCTACAACCCGCGCACCGGCACGTACTCGCGCGGGGCCGCCGCCTGGGGGCCGTACGGGGCCCGGGGGTACGGCGAGGCCTACAACCCGCGCACGGGCGCCTACGGCCAGACGCGCCAAGGGTCGAACGTGTACGGAAGCTGGGGCACCACCTCCGTCCAGCGCGGCGACCAGTGGGCGCAGACCGCGCGGTACACCAACCGCGCGACCGGCACCACGACCCGAGGCACGCGAACGAGCGGGGGCGGCGCGGCCATCACCCGTCGTGGACCGGGAGCGGACTCGGGCGTCGTGCGGACCGGCAGCGGCGACGTCTATGCGGGCCGCGACGGCAACGTCTATCGGAGGCAGGACGGGAGCTGGCAGCGCTACGACAACGGGAACTGGGGCTCGGTCGACGGGTCCCGGGCTCGCACGCAGGGCAGCACGCCAGCGCGGAGCTCCGCCACCCAGGCCGCTCCGTCTCGCTCCGGCACAACCACGATGAACCAGCTCGACCGCGACTCGTGGGCGCGCTCCGAGGGCCGCCAGCGCTCGAGCGACTACAGCTCGTACCGCTCGAGCGGGGGCAGCCGGAGCAGCGCCAGCTCGTACCGCTCGAGCGGCGGATTCCGCGGCGGCGCGCGCGGGGGCGGCCGGCGGCGTTGATCGGCAGCGCGCGTCCGCGCCGACGCAGCCTCTCACTGCGTTTGCGGCGGCAGCAGGTAGAGCGTCATCGCGAAGATCAGGTACACCATGATCAGCAGCACCCCCACGAACCACGCCGAGCGCCCGCTGTTGGTCACGAGGGTGGCGGTCAGCGTCGCGACGAGCATCATCGACACGGCGCCGGGCCAGAAGTCGAGGGACATCGGCGCCGGGCCCAGCACGTAGCTCAGCAGCACCAGCACGGGGGCGACGAACAGGGCGATCTGGGAGGCGCTGCCCAGCGCGATCCCCACGCTCAGGTCGAGCCGGTTCTTGCGGGCGCCGGAGAAGGCCGAGGCCATCTCGGCCGCGCCGCCCACCAGCGCCACGACGATGAACCCCACGAAGGCGGGCGTCATCCCGAACGCGACCGCCGCCTCCTGCACCGACTCGACGAAGATCTCGCTCACGAGCGCCACCAGGATCGTGACCCCGGCCAGCGTCGCGAGGGCCATGCCCAGCGGCCACGGCGCTTCGCCCTCCTCGCCGTGCTCGGCGCTGGCGAAGAGCGCGCGGTGGGTCTTGAGCGAGAAGAGCATGCCCAGGGCGTAGGCGACGATGAGCAGCACGGCGAGCCCGAGGCTGAGCGACTGCATCACGGCGGCCGGCGCCCGGTCCTTCTCGGCGACGGACGTGGGGACGAGGAGCGCGAGGGTCGCGAGGAACAGCAGCGCCGCCTGGAGACGGGCGCTGACGCGGTTGTACTCCTGGACGTGGTGCTTCAGCCCGCCGAGCAGGAACGACGCGCCCAGCATGAAGAGCGCGTTGGTGACGATGGCGCCCCCGATGGACGCCTTCACCAGCATGTACTGGCCGGCGCGCAGCGCCGTGAGCGCGATGACCAGCTCGGTCAGGTTGCCGAGCGTCGCGTTCAGCAGCCCACCGACCGAGTCGCCCGTCTTGGAAGCCACGGACTCGGTGGCATGGCTCAGCAGCGCCGCCAGGGGCACGATCGCCAGGATCGACAGCACGAAGAGCAGCGTGTGCGCTTCCGGAGCGAGCTTCTCCCCGGCGAAGACGGCCGGCACGAACACGAGCAGCCACAGCAGCGGGTTGTGGCGGATCTCGTTCAACAGCAGGCTCAACATGTCAGGTCACTCCTTCGTGGCGGCGAACGGCTGGTCCCCAAGCACCGGCCGGTTGACGCGGTAGGCCCGGGCCACGGCGCCGTTCAGGAACTGCAGAGGAAGGTGCAGCCGCGTCCCCCAGGCCATCTCGCTGTGACCGGCCCTGGGGAAGCACAGGTGCAACAGGTTGCGGCCGTACTCCCAGCCGCGCGAGACGAGGGCCATCGCCATGCCGACGGTGACCTCGTAGTTGTCGCCCGGCCAGCCGCTGTCGAGGTAGAAGCCCACGTCCCGGAACGGCTCGGCGAACACGCGGTCGATGAGGTCGTCGCGATGGGAGAAGGTGCTCGACATGCAGACGGCGACGCCGAAGACCTCGGGGTGCTGCCAGACCGTGTAGAACGAGACGACGCCGCCGAGGGAGGAGCCCCAGACCGCGCGGAAGCGGCGGTGCTGCGCGGCGCGGATCCCGCGGCGCTCCAGCTCCGGCACGACCTCCTCGACCAGCGAGCGGGCGTAGCGCTCGTAGCCCGGCTTCGTGTACTCCGTCATGCGGTCGCCCGAGTAGAGCCCCAGGATGAGCACGTCCTCGACGGCGTTCATGGCGCGCAGGACGTCGCCGGTCTCCTCGACCTGCCAGTCCTGGCCCATGAAGGCCTCGTCGGGGAAGAAGAGATTCTGTCCGTCCTGCATGAAGACGACGGGATAGCGGCTGAGCGTGTTCTCGTCGTACCCGGGCGGCAGGTAGCCGCGCACCTTGTGGTCGCGCCCGAGGATCTGCGACGGGAGCTCCACGAGGGGCGAGAACCGCCCCACCTCGGCTCCGAAGAAGTACGGGTACACGACCCGCGCGTCCTGCTCGGTCATGATCACGAGCTTGTTGGGCCCGACGGCCCAATGCCTGGCGCCGCCCTCGACCAGGCAGGGCTTGAAGTACAGAAAGGGCTGGTCCGCCTCGAGCGCGAAGGTCGAGATGTTGCCGTCCTCGCTGACCGACACGGGCTCGAGGTCGCGGTCCCAGTCCTGCTCGGTGCGGAGGACCATGCGGCCGCGGCCCGACGGGTAGGCGACCCGGAGGGTGCGGGTCAGGGTTCGCTCGGTCCGGTAGAGTCGCTTCGCTGGCGTGGCCATGGCGGGCCTCCTTGAACTACGGCGCGACCGTGTGCGTGACGGCGAACGCGTGGTAGCCCCACGCGGGCATGTCGAGGTAGAGACCCTTGAGCGCCAGGTCGCTGCCGTCGCGATGGTAGACGGCGGGACCGGTGAGGTCCTGGAGGCGCCAGCTCCGCCCAGCCAGGTCGCGCCACGGCATCGTGACGTAGCACTGGCTCTGATGATCGGCGTAGTTGACGGAGACGAGGCGGCGCCGTTCGCCCGGGCCGGTCCATGAGAAGGCCACGAACGAGTCCCACGTCCCGTTGCCGTCCCAGGCGGGACGGCATTCGAGCAGCCGCCAGTCGCCGTCGCGGAAGGACGGGTCCTTCAGGCATTCCAGCAGGCCGTCGTAGAACGCCGCGATGCCTGGTTCGAGAGGCTCGACAGGACCCCGACCGAGGTGGACGGGGACGCGCAGCCGCTTCCCCTCGCGCTGGCCCTGGTGGAGGAAGCGGAGGCCGGGCGTCAAGAAGGTGAGAATGGCGGCGGCCCAGTGTGCCGCTGGCGGGAATGTGGCGGCAGCCCTCGGCTCGTCGTGGTTCTCGAGGAAGCGGACCAGGTGGTCCTGGAAGTCGAGGCCCGCGTGGAGGTGCTCGCGGACCGGGCGGGCGTGGCCCGCTTCCAGGCGATCGTAGAGCCGCTTGTCGTAGGTGTAGTCGAAGCCCTGCTGCTGCAGGGTCCACTCGAGGTCCCAATAGACCTCGGCGAGGAAGAGAAAGCCCGGGGCCTGGGCGTGGAGGGCCGAGGTGGCGCGCGGCCAGAACGGCGGGGCGGCGATTCCCCAGGTCCGCTCGAAGACCTCCGGCAAGACGAGCATCGCCATGTCGCAGCGGACGCCGTCGCATTGGCGAGCAATGCGACGCAGCTCGCCGAGCATGGCCTCCTGGAGGGCCGGGTTGCCGTAGTCGAGCTGGAGCGTGTCCGGCCAGCCGTCGAAGTAGGGATCGCGCCCGTACGCCAGCACGCGCGCGCCCGGGCCTGATCCGACGCGGCAGTAGTTCTGCGGCTGCGCGGCGAGCTGCGCTTGCGTCCCCGGCACGAAGAAGTCCGGGTGCTCCCCGAGCCACGGGTGATCGGGGGCCACGTGGTTGGGGACGAAATCGAGGATGAGGCGCAGCCCGCGGCGGGCGAGGCGCGAGCGGAGCCGGGCGAGCGCATCGTCTCCGCCGAAGTCCTCGTGGACCCGGTAGTCTCGGACCGCGAAGCAGGAGCCGCACACGTCGCCCTCGCGGAAGTCGGGGAGAACGCGGCGGTACTCGGCGAGCCATTCGGCGTTCGAGCGCGAGACGCGCCGCGCCGCCTCGCCGGTCTGCCAGACGCCGAGGAGCCAGACGAGGTCGAACCCGTCCGCGGCCAGCCGATCGAGGTCCGCGTCGGGGACGTCGTCGAGCGTCGCCGCTCGCCCGAGCCGGGCCGAGAGCTCCGAGAGCCGGATACGCGTGTTGACCTGAAAGAGCGCCGGGTAGCGGGGGAAGGCCACGGCTCACCTCCCCCTGTCACCCCCGACCTGCTCGCGGACGAGGCGAGCGTGGAGCTTCTCCTTGGGGGTCTCCAGCGCGTCCTGGGCCGTGACGCGTCCGAAGATGTCGAGGAGGGCCGACACGAGGCCCGTCCAGCCCGTCTGGTGGCTGGCCCCGATGCCGGCCCCGATGTCGCCGTGGAAGTACTCGTAGTAGAGGATCAGGTCCCGCCAGTGCGGGTCGTTCTGGAACTTCGAGCACCCGCCATAGACAGGCCGAAGACCCCTCTCGTCGCGGAGGAAGATGCTCGTGAGACGCCGCGAGATCTCCTTCGCGACCTCGAAGAGGGTCATCCGCTTCCCAGAGCCGGTCGGGCATTCGACCTTGAGGTCGTCGCCATAGAAGCCGTAGAAGTTGAGGAGGCCGCGCACGATCAAGGCGTTGACCGGCATCCAGATCGGCCCCCGCCAGTTCGAGTTCCCCCCGAACATCCCCGTATCGGACTCGGCGGGCACGTACTGCACGCGGTGGTCCTGGCCGCCCGCATGGAAGACGAGCGGATGATCGAGGTGGTGGCGCGAGAGGGAGCGGATGCCGTAGGGGGAGAGGAACTCGTTCTCGTCGAGGAGGTAGCCGAGGACGCGCTCGAGCTTGGGCCGGGTGAGGGGCGAGAGCAGCCGGCGGCCGGCGTACCCGACGAACCCGTCGACCGTCGGAGCCACGTGGGCGAGCACCTCGGGGTGGCGCTTGCGAAACAGCGCGATCAGCTCCATGAGCCTCGGGTGCCGGGCCACCGCATCCTCCTCGAACGCCGTGCTGGCGCACAGCGGCAGGAGCCCGACCATCGAGCGGACCTTGAGGCGGAGCGCCTCGCCGTTCGGGAGCCGGAGAACGTCGTAGTAGAAACCGTCCCGCTCGTCCCACATGTCGTCCTGGCGGTCGCCGACCCTGTCCATCGCGTACGAGATCCAGATGAAGTTCTCGAGGAACTTGAACGCTGCTTCCTCATAGGTCGGGTCGTGGTCGGCGAGGATGACGGCCATGTCGAGCATGTTCTGGCAGTAGAAGGCCATCCAGGCGGTGCCGTCCGCCTGCTCGAGGGACCCGCCCGTGGGGAGCGGGGCGCTGCGGTCGAAGACGCCGATATTGTCGAGCCCGAGGAACCCTCCCGCGAACACGTTGCGGCCCTGGGGATCCTTGCGGTTCACCCACCAGTTGAAGTTGAGCATCAGCCCCTGGAACGAGCGCTCGAGGAACTTGAGGTCCTCGCGGCCCAGGTTCTTCTCCATCTTGTAGAGGAAGAGCGTCGCCCAGGCGTGGACCGGCGGGTTCACGTCGCTGAAGTTCCACTCGTAGGCCGGGATCTGCCCGTTGGGGTGGCTGTAGAGACTGCGCAGCATCAGCAGGAGCTGCTCCTTCGCGAAGTCGAAGTCCACGAGCGACAGCGCGATGGTGTGGAACGCCAGGTCCCACGCCGCGTACCACGGGTACTCCCACTTGTCGGGCATGGAGATGACGTCGCCGTTCAGCATGTGGAACCACTCGGCGTTGCGCACGCCGCGGTGGCTCCCGCCGAGCAGCGGGTGCGCCTGGTGCTCCTTCAGCCAGCGATCGAGGTCGAAGTAGTAGTACTGCTTCGTCCACAGCATCCCGGCGAGGGCCTGGCGGTGGACCCGCCGCTCGTCCTCGCCGAGGGCGCTCGGGGTGATCCTCTCGTAGAACTCGTCCGCGTCGAAGATCCGCTGCCGGAGCGTCTCCTCGAAGGCGGCGCCGAACTCGGCGCGGTGCTCGCCGCGGCCGAGGCGAAGCTCCACGAACGCGCTCCCTCCCGCCGGCACGTCCAGAACGTAGCGCGCCGCGGCCTTCGTCCCGGTCTTCGCCGGGTTCACGGCGTCCTTCTCGCCGGCGATCACGTACCGGTGGAACGCGTCCTTCACGTACGGCGTCGGGTTCGGCTGACCCCAGAGCCGCTCCACGTTCGTCTCGTTCTCCGTGAACAGCAGCTCGGGGGCGCCTCCGCACGAGAGCGTGTACTCCCCCAGCTCGGGATGCGTCGCGAGGATCGCTCCGTCTCGCGCACGCAGGACCGGCTTCTCGCCCGCGTCTCCCCAGGACCAGGTGTTCCGGAACCACAGCGTGGGGAGCACGTGCAGCCGGCCCGCCTCCCGCCCGCGGTTGAAGACCGAGACGCGGATCAGGATTTCCTCGGGGTCCTCCTTGGCGTACTCCACGAAGACGTCGAAGTAGCCGTCGTCGTCGAAGATCCCCGTGTCCACGAGCTCGTACTCGAGCTCCGCGCGCGTCCGCCGCCGGTTCGTCTCCACGAGGTCCCGATACGGGAACTCGCGCTGCGGGTACTTGTAGAGGTACTTCATGTACGAGTGGGTCGGCGTCGAGTCGAGGTAGAAGTAGTACTCCTTCACGTCCTCCCCGTGGTTCCCCTGGCTGTTGGTGAGCCCGAACGCCCGCTCCTTCAGGATCGGATCCCGCTCGTTCCACAGTGCGATGGCGAAGCAGAGCCGCTGCTTGTCGTCCGAGAAGCCTGCGAGGCCGTCCTCGCCCCACCGGTACGCCCGGGAGCGGGACTGGTCGTGCGAGAAGTAGTCCCAGGCGTTGCCGTCCGCGCTGTAGTCCTCCCGCACCGTGCCCCATTGCCGCTCGCTGAGGTAGGGACCCCACTTCTTCCAGGGGACGCCCGCTACGCGGGCCTCGTTCAGCCGCCGCTGCTCCGTCGTGTCGACGATTCCCGCGTCAAGCTTGCTTCCTGTGCTCATGTCTCGTCCCTTCCTCGCAAGTATCCCCTGGCCGGCTAGTCGCTCATCAGGAAGATGAGCGGCCGCACGTCCTCCTCGGTCGTCCAGTCCCAGTAGCGCAGCAGGATCGTGTAGACCATGAGCCCGGTCTCGCCCTCGCCGAAGAAGAGATAGCGCACGGCCTGCGCCATCAGGTCCCGCCGCGTCAGCCCGATGAAGATCGAGATGGGGTCGATGGCCTCGCTGACGAACGCGATGGTGTTGGCGATGGCGATGGCGCCGTAGACCTCCCCCACGTAGTCGTCCCCTTCCTTGCGAAGCGTCACCTCGAGCGGCGCGGAGAACTCGCTGCGGTTGTCGAGCAGGTTGACGTGGAGGAACAGGAACGGCCCCCGGACGGAGTAGTGGCGGGCGAGCTCGGCGCGCTTGGCGTGACGCGCCTCCGCCGAGGAGGTCCTGATGGGCACCAGGTGGACCTTCTTGCCGACGAGCTCGGGCCCCATGCGCCAGCTCTCGGCGTCGGTGAAGTATCCGTGGGGGACGCGCAGCTCGACCGAGCGGAGCGAGCGGCTCATCCCGCTGGCCACCATCAGCGCCAACGTGAAGATGCTGCCGATGATCAGGCCGTCCGGACGCTCGACGCAGTTGTCGACCAGGGTGAAGGCGAACACCAGGGTGACGAGCGCCGTGTAGGCGGCGAGCCCGACGCGGCGCTCGCGCCACAGCGTCAGCGTCGCCGCGACGGCCGCCGAGAGGATGAGCACCAGCACGCCCGTGGCGTAGGCCCCGCTCTGCGCCTCCACGTCGGCGTCGAAGACCCAGGTCACCACCACGCTCACCGCGAACAGCACGAGCACCAGCGGCCGGGAGAGCGCCACCCAGCGCGGGGCCATGCCGAAGCGCGGCAGGTAGCGCGGGATCAGGTGCAGCAGGCCCGCCATGGCGGACGCGCCGGCGAGGCCGAGGATGAGGATCGTCGACACGTCGTAGAGGGTGCCGAAGGCGGAGCCGAGGTAGCGGTGGGCGAGGAACGCGATGGCGCGGCCACTGGCCTTGCCGCCCTCGGCGTAGTCGGAAGGCTCGATGAGCAGCGTCGTGACGAAGCTCGACAGGATGAGCATGACGCTCATGATCAGGGCCGCGGTGAGGAGGAGCTTGCGGGCGTTCGCGACCCGGCCCGCAGGGGCCTGGCCCGAGCGCCGCTCGTGCCCCCGGTCGGCGGGGCCTCCGTCGATGAGCGGCATGACCGAGACGCCCGTCTCGAACCCGCTCAGGCCCAGCGCGAGCTTCGGGAACACGAGCACCGCACCGACGACGAGGAGCGAGGCGTCCCCCTTGGCGGCCAGCGCCGCGCGCCAGCCCTCCAGGAGCGCGGGGTGGGTGACGATCTCCCACGCTCCCCGACCGAGAACCACCAGGTTCAGGGCGAGGTACGGCAGCGCCGCGGCGCTCGCCAGCCCGATCGCCTCCCGGAAGCCCTTGAGAAAGACGGCGGCGAGCACCGCCAGGATCGCGAGGGTGACGAGGACCTGGTGCTCGCCGAGGACCGGTCCGAGGAAGGGGTTCTCGATCGCGTGCTTGGCGGCGTCGGCGGCCGACAGCGTCATGGTGATCACGAAGTCCGTCGCCGCGAACCCGAGCAGGACCAGCACCAGGAGCTTGGACTTCCAGCCCCGGAGCAGGGTCTCGAGCATCGCGATCGAGCCCTGTCCGGCGTAGCTGCGCCCGGCCACCTGCGCGTAGACGGGAAGCGCGCCGAGCAGCGTGACGAGGACCAGGATCACGGTGGCGATGGGCGCCACGGCGCCGGCCGCCAGCAACGCAATGCCCGGCTGGTAGCCCAGCGTCGAGAAGTAGTCGACGCCGGTCAGCCAGATCACCTTCCACCACGGGTGAGTGATGGGCTCGCGTCCGGTCAGCTCCTCGATCGGCTCGCCGCCCGCCAGCCACTTCCCGATGGCGGAGCGGTACTCGAGCGACGGTTGCGCCAACCGTCGGCGGAATGGGAACAGCTTGGGCCCGGTTTCCGCGCCGCTCGATTCCGGGGACGCCATGGCACCCACCCCCCGGCGCACCAGGGGACCGTGGCGATCAGACGGCCGGCGCCGCGCGCCGGCCGTCCGTGCCCCGACCCCGAATTCGCCTCGCGCTCGGTTCTAGCAGAGCGTGACCGAGACGGCGAGGCCGCCTTCCGACGTCTCCTTGTACTTCGAGTTCATTTCCTTGGCGGTGAGGGCCATCGCGTTCATGGTGGTGTCGAAGTCGACGCGGCGATGGGCGGGGATCTCGTTGCTGGCGATCATGAAGCCTACCCAGGCCTTGACCGCGCCGTAGGCACACCTCTCGATGCACGGCACCTGCACGAAGCCCGCGACCGGATCGCAGGTCATCCCCAGGTGATGCTCGAGCGCCGACTCGGCGGCGTTCGCGACGACCTGATGGTCGAAGTCGTGCGCCTGGGCGATGAGCGCCGCGCCCATCGCGGAGGCGACGCCGATCTCGGCCTGGCACCCACCCTCGGCTCCGGCGAGCGTGGCGTTGTGCTTGCCGAGGTACCCGATCACCGCCCCAGCCAGGAGGCCGGCGCGGATCTTCTCCTGCGGCAGCTTGCGGCCGCCCTCGCCGAGCACGTAGACCAGGGCCGGGATGACGCCGGCCGATCCGCCCGTCGGCGCGGTGACGACCAGGTGGCCGCGGGCGTTCTCCTCCGAACCGGCCAGGGCGTACGCCGAAACGACGCCAACGCCCTTCTGGCGCTCGAACTGGTCGTCCATGGCGCGCTTGTACACTTCGCCCGCCTTGGTCTTGAGCTTGATCGGCCCGGGCAGCGTGGCCGGGGGCGCGGCCAGCCCCGACTTGACGATCGCGACCATGGCCCCCGAGATCTTGTCCAGGAAGGCGTTGATCTCCGCCTCGCTCTTGCCCGAGACCGCCGCCTCGTTCGCCATCGCGACCTGGGCGATCGACAGCTTGTTCTTCTCCGCGTGGGCC
>DASSJI010000197.1:0-6740 GCA_035691285.1 Vicinamibacteria bacterium
GCAGCGAAGCCGGGGACGCGGGCGAACCTGCTGCGGGCCGTGCTCCACTCCCCGGGGCCCACATTCGGCGTCCTCAACACCCTCGGCCTCAGCGATCCGGAGCTCGACCGGCTCATCGAGTCCGCCGAGGCCGCCCCGAGCGCCACGCACCGCGCCAGGCTGCTCCGGACGGCCCAGCTTCGGGCGACACGTCTGCGCGCGGCGCTGCCGCTCGTCGTCCAGACGGAGGCGGTGGTCCACGCGCGCAGGATCGCGTGGGATCCCCCGCTGAACATGGTGCTGCGGGCGGAGGACCTGGCTCCGGTGCGCTGAGCCTCGGCCTCAGGCCACGCGGTTGCGGCCGGCTTCCTTGGCGCGGTAGAGCGCCTTGTCGGCCTCGCGGATCAGGCCGCCGGCGGAGTCGACCCGGGCCGACGGGTAGGTCGCCACGCCCACCGAGACGGTCACCCGGAACTCGCGGTTGCCGACGCGGAAGGGGTGCTCCGCGATCGCGTTGCGCAGCCGCTCGGCCGTCTGCCGCGCCTCCTCGTGGTTCGTGTGGGGAAGGATGCAGGCGAACTCCTCGCCGCCGTAGCGTCCGATCGAGTCCACGACGCGCAGGCTGTCCTTCAGGAGGCGCGCCACCTCGCGCAGGACCAGGTCGCCGGCCGGGTGGCCCAGCTCGTCGTTGACGCGCTTCAAGTGGTCGATGTCGACCATCAGCAGGCTGACGCCGCCCTCGTAACGTCCCACGCGGCCGAACTCGCTCGCCACCTGGTCGATGGTGTGGCGGTGGTTGAACAGGCCGGTGAGGGAGTCGCGGACCGAGAGGCTCTTCACCTTGTCGAACAGGCGGCTGTTCTCCATCACGATCTTGGCCTGCTGGGCCGCGGTCTGGAGGAAGGACTCCGAATCTCCCGCGATGCGGGCGGCGGCCTTGCCGGCGAACGCCAGCACTCCGGCCAGGCTCTGGTTGGTGCGGATCGGATAGGCGGCGAAGCCCCCGAGGCTCGTCTCCTCCGCGCCCTGCGCGCTTCCGACGGCGAACAGCCGGGCCTGCACGCGGCCGAAGGGAGCGGGGCCGCGCTCCCGGGAGACGACCTCGAGCAGGCGCGCCTTCGTCTCCTCGAGCACCAGGGGCGCCACGGGCCGCTGGACGGCCAGGAACATGTCCAGCTCGTCCTCGTCCGCGAAGGCCATGGCGCCGACGCTGAAGTCGACCACCTTCGTCAGCACCCTCATGACCGACGCGAAGGTCTCGTCGAAGTTCACGAAGCTCTTGGCCACGGCGCCCAGCTCCGAGAGCAGCGTTGCCTCGAACAGCTTGCGGTCCAGGAGCTCGTTGACGCGGCTCAGGATGTCGATGCTGTCGCGCCGTGCAGGCCCCTTCTGGGGAGGCGGCGCCGCGGCGATCTTCCGCACGAGCTCCAGGATCCCCTGGGGATCCGCGTCCTTCGTGACGTAGTGGTCGGCGCCGGTCTCGAGGCCCCAGAAGCGGTCCCCGGCCTGGTCCTTGCTCGTCAGGATGACGACCGGCAGGCCCCGTGTCGAGGGCTCGCTCTTGAGCAGCCGGCAGGCCTGGTAGCCGTTCATCCGCGGCATCATGACGTCGAGGATGACGAGCGCGAGGTCCTCGGCGAAGGCCTTCTCGATGGCCTCCAGCCCGTCCTTGGCGGTGACGACGCCGAAGCCGGCCCCCTGCAACATCTTCTCGATCATGCGCAGGACGAGCGGGCTGTCGTCGGCGACGAGGACCTTGGGGGCGCTCATCGACAGGGCACCTTCGTTGGACCGGAAAGGAGGGGCATTCTAACATGAGGTGAACTTTGCGACCGGCGTGGTCGTCCATCCCGGATTGGGACTCGGACGCGTCGCGAAGACCCCCGGAGGCTGGCGAGCCCGATGACATCCCGGAGCAAGAAGATCCTCGCGGGCGCCCTGGCGGTGGTGGCGCTGGGGGCGGTGGTGGGCGTGAGCGTCGCCCGCGACGCCCGGAGCAAGGTCGCGGTGCAGGTCCACAAGGCCGGCCGCCGCGACCTGGTGTCGGTGGTGTCGGCCTCGGGTGAGGTCAAGCCCAAGCGCTACGTCAACGTCGCCGCGAACGTGTCGGGGCGCATCGACCGGCTGCTGGTGCAGGAGGGGGAGCGGGTCCGGACGGGCCAGCTCCTGGCCCGCATCGACTCCACCCGCTTCGCGGCAGACGAGAAGCAGTCCCAGGCGGCGGTGCAGTCGGCGCGCTCGGACCTGGAGCGGGCGCGCGCCGACCTCGAGGTCTCGCGCCTGGCCTACGAGCGCACCCGGCGGATGCACGACGAGGAGCTCGTCTCGGACCAGCAGTTCGACCAGGCCAACGCCGAGTTCGAGATGAAGAAGGCCAACGTGGACTCGCTGCGCAGCCGCATCGCCCAGCTCGAGGCCGCCCGTGAATCGAGCGCCGACAACCTCCAGAAGACCGCCGTGATCTCGCCCATGGACGGCGTCGTCACGAGCCTGGCGAAGGAGGAGGGCGAGGTCGTGATCGGGGCGCAGAGCTTCCAGCCCACGGTGATCATGACGGTCGGGGACCTCTCGGTGATGGAGGCCGAGGTGCTCGTCGACGAGACCGACATCCGCAACGTGGCGCTCGGCCAGGAGGCCAAGGTCCGCGTCGACGCCCTCGATCGCCTCGAGATCGCCGGGGAGGTGACCGAGATCGGCTCCTCCGCGATCCCGCGCAGCGCCACCTCGACGGGCACGACGGCCTCCACGTCGGCCAACACGGGCAACCAGGCCAAGGACTTCAAGGTCACCGTCACGCTGAAGGACCCGCCGCCCACGCTGCGCCCGGGCCTCAACGCCACCGCCGACATCGTCACCGCGCGCAAGCCGGGAGTCCTGGCCGTGCCGATCCAGGCCGTGGTGGTGCGCCAGGTGGACAAGAGCGGCAAGGTCGTGGACCCGGCCAGCTTCGGCCAGGAGCAGGGAGAGGCGGGCTCCGGAGACGCGCTCCCGTCGAAGCGCGACGTGACCGAGAGGGAAGGCGTGTTCGTGGTCGCGACCGGCGAGGCCGTGTTCCGGACGGTGAAGACGGGCATCCTGGGGGACACGGACCTCGAGGTCGTCGAGGGGCTCAAGGAAGGGGAGGAGATCGTGACCGGCTCGTACAAGACGCTACGGACGCTCAAGGACAAGGCGAAGGTCAAGCTCGAGAAGGAGAAGCGCTCGTGAGCGCCGCCCCCGTTCTCCAGCCCAGCGCCGTGATCCACGCCGAGGAGCTGTGGCGGACCTACGTCATGGGCTCCGAGGAGATCCACGCCCTGCGCGGCGTGAGCTTCGAGATCCAGGCGGGCGAGTACGTCGCGATCATGGGGCCCTCGGGCTCCGGCAAGTCGACGCTGATGAACCTGATCGGCTGCCTCGACACGCCCACGCGCGGCCGCTACGTGCTCCGCGGCCGCGAGGTCTCGGCGATGAACGACGACGAGCTGGCCGAGATCCGCAACCGCGAGATCGGCTTCGTGTTCCAGACCTTCAACCTGCTGCCGCGGGCCACCGCGCTCCAGAACGTCGAGCTGCCCCTCGTCTACGCCGGCATCACGCGGGAAGAGCGGGCGTCCCGGGCGCGCCAGGCCCTCGAGAAAGTCGACCTCGCCCCCCGCATGACGCACCGGCCCAACGAGCTCTCGGGCGGCCAGCGTCAGCGCGTGGCGATCGCCCGCGCCCTGGTCATGGGCCCCTCGATCCTGCTGGCCGACGAGCCCACGGGCAACCTCGACTCCGCGACGGGCAACGAGATCATGGGCCTGTTCCAGAAGCTCCACCGCGGCGGGAACACCATCATCCTGGTCACCCACGAGCGGGACGTCGCGGATCACGCCCACCGCATCATCCACATCCGCGACGGGCAGATCGAGAGCGACGAGCGGAAGTGAGGCGACCGCAACCACGGCCAGGACAACCACAGAGAGCACAGAGTTGATCGGAGAGAACACAGAGACAAGGATTCAGTCATTCCCAGCTTCCTCTGTGACCTCTCCGGGCCCTCCCTGTGTCCTCTGTGGCTTCCGTGCCGGCGTCGCGGCGGGTTGACGGCCCATGCCGTTCGCTGAAGCGATCCGCATCGCCGTCGCGTCCCTGCGCGCCAACAAGCTGCGCTCGTTCCTCACCGTCCTCGGGATCCTGATCGGCGTCAGCTCGGTGATCGCCGTCGTCGCGATCATCTCGGGCCTCGACCGCTACGTGGCGGAGCGCGTGCTCGAGCTGGGCAGCAAGAGCTTCACCGTCCAGAAGTTCCCGGACATCGTGACGAGCGCCACCCAGTGGGTGGAGATGCAGAAGCGCAAGGACATCGGCATGGCCGACGTCGAGGCGGTGCGGCGCGGCTGCACGCTGTGCAGCGAGGTGGGCGCCATGGTGGCCACGAGCCGCGACGTCAAGTACGGGCGCACCACCCAGCGCGACGTGCGGGTGATGGGCATCACCGAGAACTACAGCCGCATCGGCTCGATCCGCGAGCTGATCGCGGGGCGGCACCTGATCGCCGACGACGTGGAGAACGCTCGGAACGTCGTGGTGATCGGCGCCGACCTGATGGACGCCTTCTTCGGCAGCATGGAGCCCCTGGGCCGCGCCGTCAGCGTCGACGGCCGCGAGTACCGGGTGGTGGGCGTCGCCGAGCGCAAGGGCAGCGTGTTCGGCGAGAGCCAGGACAACTTCGTCTGGATGCCCATCACGCTCTACCGGAAGTGCTACGGCACGCGGCGCTCGGTCGTGATCCAGGCCGAGGCCCGCTCCATGGACGTGTTCGAGGAGGCCCAGGACCAGGCTCGGGTGGTGATGCGGGTGAGACGCCACCTGGAGTACGCCGCTGCCGACGACTTCAGCCTGGAGACCGGCGAGAGCGTGCTCGAGTTCTGGAAGTCCGCCACCAAGGGCATCTACGCGGCGACCCTCCTCGTGACCGCCATCAGCCTGATCGTGGGGGGCGTCGTGGTGATGAACATCATGCTGGTCTCGGTCACCGAGCGCACCGCGGAGATCGGCGTGCGCAAGGCGCTGGGCGCGCGGCGCCGCGACATCCTGCGCCAGTTCGTGGTGGAGTCCGTGATCCTGTCGCTCTTCGGCGGCGCCCTGGGCATCCTCGGCGCCGCGGCCTTCGCCAAGGGGCTGGGCGCGGTGCTGGGGAACATCATGTCGGCGGACTTCGTGGCGCCCGTGCACCTGTGGGCGGTGCTCCTGGCCGTGATCGCCTCGAGCGCCGTCGGCCTGGTGGCGGGGCTCTACCCGGCGAGCCGCGCCGCCGCCCTCGATCCCGTCGCCGCCCTGCGCCAGGAATGAGCCGAACGAAACGCTTCCCCGCGCTCTTGATGGTCCGCGAGGCCGTGCGCATGGGACTCCTGGCCATCAGGGCCTACAAGCTGCGGGCCGGCCTCACGATCCTGGGCGTCGTGATGGGGATCATGACGGTCATCGGGATGAGCTCGGTGGTGGCCGGCCTCAACGCGTCGATGGCCAGGCAGATCGAGGGGCTCGGCTCCTCGGTCGTGTTCGTGCGCCCCGCCTACCCGGGCGAGAACCTGAGCGCCGAGGAGCGCCGCAAGCGCAAGGGCATCTCCGCGCGCGAGGTGAAGTCGGTGCAGGAGCGCTGCTCGGCCTGCTCGGCGATCTCGCCCATCGAGCCGCTGTTCGGCAACACGATCAAGTACGGCAACGAGGCCGTGCGTGACGGCCAGATCTTCGGCACCAGCGCGAACTACGCCCCCGTCCACGACATCTACATGGACAAGGGCCGCTTCCTGTCCGAGGTGGACGTGAGCCGCGGCGCCCGCGTCGCGGTGCTCGGGGCCGACATCGCCGACACCCTGTTCCCGTACATCGATCCCCTCGACAAGGAGATCCAGATCGACGGCCGCCGCTTCCGCGTGATCGGCGTCATGGAGAAGAAGGGCAAGTTCCTCTGGATGAACCGCGACAATTTCATCGCGGTGCCCCTGGGCTCCGTCCAGCGCCGGGACGACCGCTTCAACTTCGTGGTGGCCGACGTGAAGCCCCTGAGCCCCGCCCACATCGAGACGGCCCTCGAGCAGGTGCGGGAGATCCTGCGCCGCGAGCGCAAGCTGCGCTTCTGGCAGAAGGACGACTTCGGCGTCTTCACCCAGGACACCCTCACCAACCTGTACCGGCAGATCACCGGCGGGATATACATGGTGATGATCGCGATCTCGTCGATCGGCCTGGTGGTGGGCGGGGTCGGCGTCATGAACATCATGCTCGTGACGGTCACCGAGCGCACCCGCGAGATCGGCGTGCGCAAGGCGCTCGGGGCGCGGCGGCGCGACATCCGCTGGCAGTTCCTGACCGAGGCCATGACCCTGACCGGCGTGGGCGGCGTGCTCGGCATCGTGGCGGGCGGCGGGATCGCCTGGGTGGTGGACGCCTTCTCGCCCTTCCCGGCGGTGCTGCAGCCGCTCTGGGTGGTCATCGGCTTCTCCACCGCGGTGGGAGTCGGCCTCGTGTTCGGGCTGTGGCCCGCATTGAAGGCCTCGCGCCTCGACCCCATCGAGGCGCTGCGCTATGAGTGAGGCCGCGACGCGCGAGCGCCGCGGCTTCCTGGCGACGCTCCTCGGGCTCTACTTCGAGCCCGAGGCGACGTTCTCGGCGCCGGACGCGGCGCGCCCGTGGATGCCCCTCGCCGCCCTCGTGGCCCTGAACCTGGCGTTCACCGCGGCGTGGCTCCGCAACGTGGACGCCGAGGCCTTCTTCCGCGCCGAGATGGAGTATTC
>DASSJI010000198.1:0-31925 GCA_035691285.1 Vicinamibacteria bacterium
CTCGACCCGGGCGTCGCCGTTTCCGGCCTCGACGACCTTGAAGGGCACCATCTTCTGCTCCTCGCTCACCTCCGAGTAGCGGCGCCCCATGAAGCGCTTGATCGAGTACACGGTGTTCTCGGGGTTCGTGACGGCCTGCCGCTTCGCGACCTGGCCGACGAGCCGCTCGCCCGATTTCGTGAAGGCCACGACGGACGGCGTCGTTCGAGACCCTTCCGGGTTCGCGATGACGGAGGGGGTGTCGCCCTCCATGACAGCTACCACGGAGTTCGTTGTTCCCAGGTCGATTCCGATGATCTTGCTCACGTTCAGAGGTCCTCCACGACTAAGGGTATGAACTTGAGCGCTCCCTCGTCAACTGATTTGCGTGATTCTCTGCATATAACTGAATAGAATACGGTTGTGAGCGCTCACGCCGTGACCTTCCGCGTCCGATCGGGTCGGGTGGAACGCCTCTCGCAGGAAGCCAGCCTCCTGGAGGCCTCTCTGGGCCTGCCCGAAGGCGCCTACACGACGCTGCGCACCCATGGCGGCCGCGGTGTCGTGCGTCTGTCGCAGCACGTCGCTCGTCTGAACGAGACCGCCGCGCTTCTCGGTCGCGAGTCGGGCCTGTCGGAAGGGGAGACACGAGCGGCGCTGGGCGAGTGCCTCACCTCGACCGCCTTCTCCGAGTCGCGCTTGCGCCTCACCTGGGCGGCTCCCGACCTGTACGTCACGGTCGAGCCGTTCGAGGCGCTGCCCGACCGCCTCTACGAGCAGGGCGTGCGCTGCGCGACGCTCGACGTGCGCCGCCACAATCCCCACGCCAAGGACACGCGCTTCATCGCGACCGCCTCCGCCGCGCTGGGCCGATTGCCGCCCGACGCTCACGAAGGCCTGCTGGTCGCGGACGATGGCGCGATCCTCGAAGGCCTGTCGAGCAACTTCTTCGCCGTGGTCGACGGCGTGGTCCGCACCGAAGGGAAGCGGGCGCTGGCCGGCGTGACGCGCTCCCTGGTGCTCGAGGTCGCCCAAGGGCTCCTCCCCGTCGAGGCGCGGGCCGTGACGCGGGACGCGATCGCTCGCGCCTCCGAGGCGTTCATCACGAGCGCGTCGCGGGGCATCCTGCCCGTCGTGGCGATCGATGCGCGCGAGGTCGGCGCGGGCCGGCCCGGGCACGTCACCGCCGAGCTGCGCCGGCGCTTCGCGGCGCTCGTGGCCCGCGAGGCCCGGCCCGTCTAGGCCCTACTGGACGTAGCCCAGCGCCCTCAAGCGCTCGGTCATCTCCTCGTCCACCCCGTGGCTCGAGCGGGCTTCGAGGGACGGCGCCTCGCGGGTGCCGTAGGAAGCGATCCGCGTCGGCGGCGAAGCTTCGACGACCTCCGGGCGCAGCGCCGCGAGCGGAACTCTACCGGCGAAGTCGTCTGCGATCGGCCAGCCTTTCAGGTACAGGAGCAGCGGCAGCACGTCGAAGACCGTGAGGCCATCCACCCTTCCGGGCCGAAAGGCCGACCCGGCGGCGAGGAAGATCCCGTCCGGGGCGCGGTTGTGGTGTGCGACGAGCCCGCCGCCCCGGCTCTCGACGTCGAAGCCATGGTCGGAGATGACGATCACGTTGCCCTCTCCGAACGCGTCAGCCAGGTCGCCGACGGCGCGATCCATGGCCCGGTAGGCTTCGGTGACGGCGCGTGCCATGGCGCCGGCGGCGCCCGGACGCGCCAGCTCCGAGTGCGCGAGGGACGCGTGGCAGACCATGTCGACGAGGCGGAAGAGCACGAGCTGGTCCGGCGCCCGGCCCTCCTCGCGCTTCCCGGCGGCCATCAGGAACAGCGCGGCGCGCCGGGTCGTCTCGTAGAGCGAATGGAAGTAGGGAAGCTCCTCGCGCAGCGCCCCGGTGTCCACCGAGATCCGGATCCGCCGCCGCGACCACTCCTCGGCCGTCACGTCCATGTACCGCTGCGCGTCGGCGAGCGAAACCTCCTCCGGCCGCATGGCGAGCGCGCGCAGCTCCGGCTCGAGCGCCGGCGGAAAGACCAGGCCGTCCTCGCGCTCGCGGGCTCCGACCAGGGCGTGGTACGCCCGCTCGCTGACCACGTGCCCGGGCACAGCCTCCGCCGGCCAGGTGGCCCAGAAGTTCAGCACGTCCACCGAGGACCCTCGGGCCGCGGCGATGTTCCAGAATGCAGGCACGCGCCTCACCACGCTGCTGACCGGCGAGGTCGCGATCCCGCCGCTCGCCTCGAGGCCCGCCTCGAGCCACGGGAACCCGACGTGCCGGATCGGCTTGAGGTCCGGGTAGGGCTGGCCCACGCCGCGCAGGTGCCGCCACAGGAAGTCCGCGACGCCGTGGTCGGACGGCCGTCTGCCCGTGGCGATCGAGGTCCATACGGCCGGCGAGAGCGTGGGGCGGAACGTCCGCAACGGGCCGTGGGCGCCCCGCGCCCGCAAGGCCTGCAGGTTCGGAAGCTCGCCCCGGGACATCAGCGGCTCCATGTGGCGCCAGTCGCCTCCGTCGAGGCCGATGAGCAGGAGCCGTTGGCCACCGGCGGCCACGCGCGCCGTTCGCGCCGGGGCGGCCGTCGCCGGCGCTGCCGGCGGCCAGAACGCCACGGCCGCGGCGATAGCCGCCGCCACGGCGAAACGACGCTGCAAGCGGCGCCGGTCGAGCGCGGTCGCGACGAGCCCCAGTGCCGCGAGCGCGAGGGCCGCCGGCGGGAGCCAACGGAAGCGCTCCGGTCCGTCGAGGGCGAGGAGCGCCCGCAGGGCCCGGCCGTTCACGGGCAGCGCGCCCGCCAGGAACGCCATCGCGACCAGCGCGGGCAGGCCGCGGCGAAGGCGCGACGTGCGCGCCAGGATGCCGACGAAGGCGGCGAGGCCGAAGGCGGCGAGCGCCAGGGCCGCGTAGGTCGCCGAGAACGCGCCCCAGAACGCGAGGCCGAAGGTCAGGGGGCGCTGGGTCGGCGCGAGGCCGTTCCGCGCAGCGAGCAGGACCGTGGCGATCGTGGCGGCCAGCACCGCCGCCGTGAGCTGTCGCTCGAGGTCGCGGAAGGGGCCACTCGGCATCCGTTCAAGCGCATCCCACGGCGAAGGCCAGGGCGTCGTCGAGGGGCGTGAGGCGGCGCCCGAGGAGCGCCTCGAGAGGCCCGTGATCCGAAACCTCGTCGCACAAGAGGCAGTCGAGCTCGTCCGGGAGCATGCCCCGATAGCCGCCGGTGCGAGCCAGCCGGTCGGCGTCGGCCACGGGCACTTCCCGCAGCCCGAACGCGCCCGCCTTGCCCTGCTCTCGGGCGATGCGCCCGGTGCGTTCGACCAGCACGCGCAGCGAGACGGGCTCGGGGCCCACCAGGTCGAAGACGCGGTGCTGCACCCTCGCCCCGCCCGCCGCGGCCAGGACGCACGCGGCTGCGTCGCGGACCGAGACCGGCTGGGAGCGGGCACTCCCGTCGCCGACCACCTCCACCTCGCCCCGGGCCATGTCGCGCACGACGCCCGGGACGAAGCTGTCGCCCGGGCCGACGATGTACGAGGGCCGGAACACGGCGACGTCCAGCCCCGACTCGAAGAGCGCCGCCTCGGCGAGCAGCTTGGAGAGGAAGTACGGGTTCGTGCAGCGCGGAGCCTGTCCGTAACGGGCCACGCCCAGGCCGCTGAAATGGACGACCCGTCGGATGCGCGCCCGGTAGGCGGCCGCGATCACACGCCGCGTGCCGACGACGTTCGTGTCGGTGTACGTGACGCCGGAGCGCTCGGCGCCGATCTGCGCCAGGTGGACGACGGCGTCGGCTCCCGTGAACGCCGCGGCGAAGGCCGGGTCCTCGAAGCCCGCGATCCGCGCCGGCCGGCCGCCGGCCACGGCCACGCGCTCGACGCCTTTCTCGGAGCGCACGATCCCGACGACGTCGACGCCCTGGCTGGCGGCCGTCTCGACGACGTGGCGCCCCACGAAGCCGCTCGCCCCGGTGACGACCAGGCGCACTAGCGCCTGGCCCCGGGCCCCTTGAGCGCGCGCCCCGGCAGGGCGCCGGTGTGCTCGCCGTCCCGGAGCGCGCCGACGCCGTTCACGAACACGTGACGGACGCCGGTCGCGTAGCGGTGCGGGGCTTCGAACGTCGCGTGGTCGGAGACGGTCGCGGGATCGAACACGACGACGTCGGCGAACGCCCCGGTCCGAAGCGTTCCCCGGCCCTCGAACCCCAGGTTCGAGGCCGGGAGGCTCGTGAGCTTCCGGATCGCCTCGGCCAGCGAGAGCCGCTTCTCCTCCCGCACGTACCTCCCGAGCAGCCGGGCGAAGTTCCCGTAGGCGCGCGGGTGCGTCGAGGACTTGAGGAACACGCCTTCGGGCGCGAGCGCCCCGGCGTCGGAACCGAAGGACACCCACGGGAGCTGGACCTGTTCGCGGACGTTGTCCTCGGACATCAAGAAGAAGACCACGCCGATGCGCGTCCGGTCCTCGTACATCAGCTCGAGGATCGTCTCCTCGGCGTCCTTGCCCCGCAGCGCCGCGACCTCGGCGAGCGTCTTCCCGGTGAGGGGTTTCAGCGCCTCGGTCTTGAACTCCACGAGCAGGACGCGGTCGGGCGAGCCGGAGTCGAGGCAAAGGTTCTGCCAGCGGGGGTCGGGCCTGCGCATTCCTTCGAGGATGCGGGCGCGGGCCTCGGGGTCCTCCAGTCGCTTCCACAGCGCATCCCAGCCCCCGTCGAGGGCCCAGCGCAGCAGGCAGGCGTCGAAGCCGGTGGCGCCGGCGGTGTACGTGTACATGTCCGCCGTGATCTTCAGCCCTTCACGACGCGCCTTCTCCACCCGTGCCACGAGCTCCGGCAGCTTCGCCCAGTTGGCCTGCCCCGCCAGCTTCAGGTGATAGATCTCCGCGGGCAGGTTGGCTTCGCGGGCGATGCGGATCAATTCGTCGACGGCTTCGAAGATCCCGTCGCCTTCGTTCCTCACGTGGGAGATGTATTTGCCCCCGTACGGAGCCGCGGCCTTGCACAGCTCGATCAGCTCCTCGGTCGTGGCGTAGATGCCCGGGGCGTAGATGAGGGAGGAACCGATCCCGAGGGCCCCGGCCTCCATCTCCTGGCGGACGAGCCGCCTCATGGCCTCGAGCTGCTCGGCCGTGGGCTTCACGTCCTTCTCGCCGAGGACGTGCTGGCGGACGGTGGCCGCGCCCACGAAGGAGGCGACGTTGAGCGACACGCCTTTCCGCTCGAGGAACTCCAGGTATTCGCGGAGCGTCGTCCACGCGATCTCGTACTGGACGTCGCCCTGGTTCTCCCTGGCGAGGCGCTTCATCTCGTCGTTCCAGGGGCCCATGGACCAGCCCTCGCCGAAGATCTCGGTCGTCACGCCCTGCTTCAGGTCGCTCATGCCGCGGCCGTCGGCGATCAGAGAGTCGGTCGCCCACGACAGCATGTTGACGAAGCCGGGCGCGACCGCGAGCCCGGTCGCGTCCACCACCAGCTTCGCCTCCGCCTTCGGAAGCGTCCCGATCGCCGCGATGCGGTCGCCGCGGATGGCCAGGTCCGCCCGTCGCGGCGGTCCGCCCGAGCCGTCGTAGACCTCGCCGCCCCGTATCAGCACGTCGTACTCGGCCGCCGCCGCCGGCACGCCCGAAAGCAGCAGCGTCACGCCAACGCGAAGCCAGGCTCTCCTCATCACGCCTCCAGGCAGGGTCGGATGCTAGCAGGTTAGACCAGGCCGAGAGGAGCCGCGCAACGAGGGCCCGGCGGCGCAGGGCTTGCGACGCTGAGGCCCGCCGGAGCGCCTCTGCCGCAGCAATTGCCGCGCGCCGCGCGCAAGGCTGTCGGCACGTGCGTTGCACCTCAAATGCGCCAGTCAGCTCGGCTCGGGCGAGCCAGAAGGGGGAGACCGCATGAGCAGGAGAGGGACGCAGGTACTGCTGGTCCTCGGGGCATGGCTCGCTGGAGCCGGGATCGCGTCCGCCACGATGGACATGCAGAAGAAGGCCAAGGAGGCCGGCTTCCCGGCAACGAATTGCACGTACTGCCACTCGGACAAGATGCCCAAGAAGGGCGCGGCGACCAACAACGAGCGGGGCAAGTTCCTCGTCGACCAGAAGGGCAAGAGGAAGGCCGCCGAGATCGACGTCCACTGGCTGAAGGACTACGTCGAGAAATAGCGCCCCCCTCTATCTGCGGTCGGCGCTCCGCAACGGCTCGAGGTCGGCGTCGGCGTCGGCCTGGGCCTTGAGCTTCGGATTCAAGGCCAGCGCGCGGTCGAGCGCCGCGCGCGCGGCGGGGGTTTCGCCGTTCGCGGCCAGGATCACCGCGTAGTCGTAGAGCACCTCGGGGAGCATCTCCGGCACGCCCTCGGCCAGGCGCGCGGTCTCGCGCTGGAAGCGGAGCGCGTCGGCGTGCCGCTTCTGCCGGTAGGCCGTCCAGCCCTGGTTCCAGCGGTCGTTGACGAGGCCCATGCGGGCCAGGCGGCCCAGCTCCCGGATCGGGTCGGGATGGTCGTCGACGCGCACGTCGATCGCACGGTCGCCGAAGCCGTTGAAGCCGCCCTTCTCCCGGACCACGAGGAGCGAAGCCGACTGCCGGCCGCGGCTGTCGCCGCCCCTGGCGTCGCCGGCCTCGAGGGCCGCGAAGAGCCTCTGGGCGAGCGGCTGGCCGCGTGTCTCGAGAAAGCCCTTCTCCATCGCCGTCACCACGGCTTCGCCCGCCAGGATGTTGCCTTGGACCGCATAGCCCGGCCCGCTGCGCCCGCCCGCCCAGGCCGTGCAGCCGGGGCCGGTGAAGGTCGCCGACGCTCCGTCGGCGGCCACGAGCCCGAACTGCCGCCGGTCGCGGCCCTCGTCTCCGCGCGTCAGGATGGTCACGGCCTCGCCCGGGCTCACGCCGCGAGCCAGGAGCTCCAGCCCGCGCGCGCCCCAGCTCGTGTTCGCCGAGGCCTGCGTCGCGGCGGCGCCGACGCCGGCATGCGCCCAGGGCACGACGCTGCCCACGGAGAAGAAGCGGCTGGCCACCGCAACGCCCAGCTCTCCTGCCTCGGGGTCTGCGGCGACGATCGAGAACGTCGAGGGCTGCGGCGCCTCGGCCCGGGCGGTCGCCGCGAGCAGCCCGAAGGCGGCGATCGGCAACGTTGCCCTTCTGCGCATCGTGGTCCCCCTCCTAGTGCGTCAGCTTCCTGTACTTGATCCGGTGCGGCTGGTCGGCTTCCGCGCCCAGGCGCCGCTTGCGGTCGGCCTCGTAGTCCTGGTAGTTGCCCTCGAACCAGACGACCTGGCTGTCGCCCTCGAAGGCCAGCATGTGCGTCGCGATTCGATCGAGGAACCAGCGGTCGTGGCTGATCACGACGGCACAGCCGGCGAAGCTTAGGAGCGCCTCCTCGAGGGCCCGCAGCGTGTCCACGTCCAGGTCGTTCGTGGGCTCGTCGAGGAGCAGCAGGTTGCCGCCGCTCTTCAGGAGCGTCGCGAGATGCAGGCGGTTGCGCTCGCCGCCCGAGAGATCCTTGACCTTCTTCTGCTGGTCGGGGCCCCGGAAGCCGAAGCCCGCCGCGTAGGCGCGGGAGTTCATCTCTCGCTTGCCCACCATCACGAGATCCCTGCCGCCGTCGGAGATCTCCTCCCACACGCTGCGCTCGCCGACGAGGCCGTCGCGGCTCTGGTCCACGTACGAGAGCACCACCGTGTCGCCGATCTGGAGCTCGCCCGCGTCGGGCTTCTCCTGGCCGAGGATCATACGGAACAGCGTCGTCTTGCCCGCGCCGTTCGGTCCGATCACGCCGACGATCCCGCCGCGGGGCAGGATGAAGTTCACGCCGTCCATCAGCAGGTTGTCGCCGAACCCCTTGGAGAGCTTCCTCGCCTCGATCACGACGTCGCCCAGGCGCGGCCCGGGGGGGATGAAGATCTCGCGCTTGTCCTCGCGCCTCTCGGCGGCCTGCTCCTGGGCCAGCAGCTCCTCGTAGTGGTTGAGGCGCGCCTTGCCCTTGGCCTGGCGGGCGCGGGGGGCCATCCGCACCCACTCCAGCTCGCGCTGGAGCGTCCGCTGGCGGGCGCTCTCCTCCTTCTCCTCCTGGGCCAGGCGGGTCCTCTTCTGGTCGAGCCAGGAGGAGTAGTTGCCCTGCCACGGCACGCCCGCGCCGCGGTCCAGCTCCAGGATCCAGTCGGCCACGTTGTCGAGGAAGTAGCGGTCGTGGGTCACGGCCACGACGCAGCCCTTGTACTCCTGCAGGAAGCGCTCGAGCCAGGCCACCGACTCGGCGTCGAGGTGGTTCGTGGGCTCGTCGAGGAGGAGCATGTCGGAGGGCTGCAGGAGCAGGCGGCACAGCGCGACGCGGCGGCGCTCTCCCCCGGAGAGCCTCGTGACGTCGGCGTCGCCCGGCGGCAGGCGCAGCGCGTCCATCGCGATCTCGACATGACGGTCCAGCTCCCAGAGGTTCCCCGCGTCGATCTGGTCCTGGAGGCGGGCGAACTCGTCGGCGCTCTCGTCGGAGTAGTTCGCCGAGATCTCCTCGTAGCGCTTCAGGATCCGGCGCTTGTCGGCGACCGCCTCCTCGACGTGCTCGAGGACGCTCTTCTTCGGATCGAGCTGGGGCTCCTGGGGCAGATGGCCGATCCGCGTGCCCTCGGCCGGAAAGGCCTCGCCGGCGAAGTCCTTGTCCAGACCCGCCATGATCCGGAGCAGCGTGCTCTTGCCCGCGCCGTTCGCGCCCAGCACGCCGATCTTGGCGTCGCCGTAGAACGAAAGCCAGATGCCCTTGAGGATCTCCTTCCCCTGGGGCGTGACCTTCCTCAGGTCCTTCATGGTGAAGATGAACTGCGGCAACCGCTGACCTCCTCCGAAACCCGGGATTCTCTCACGAACTCGCCGGAACCCGGGCGGGGGCTCGCGCGTAAGTGCTTGATAGAGAGGTTCTGCGATGATCGAGGCGCTCGTCGTCCTGGCCCTGATGGGCTTCGGGCTCTTGCTCCTGCCGCTCCTGCTCCTGAAGCTGGCGTTCAGCCTGATCCTCCTGCCCTTCAAGCTCCTCGGGGCGGTGTTCCACGTCGTCTTCGGGCTGATCGGGGGCATCTTCAAGGTGCTCTTCTCGGCCGGCGGACTGCTTCTGGGCCTGCTCGCGGTGATGCTGGCGTTCGTCCTCCTGCCCCTCCTCCCGCTGATCGTGCTCGGCGCCTTCGTCTGGGTGGTGGCCAAGGCCTTCAGCAGCCCTGCCCTCGTTCGGGCCTAAGTCGCCGTAGCTATTACAAAAGTCTGACGTTCCGGCCGCGCGGGCTCTGGTAGCCTGCGCCCATGACCTGGAACGGCAAGCGGTTCGACTGGGTGAACGTCGTCTATTTCGCGGGGGTCCACGCCCTCGCGGTGACGGCGTTCTGGAACTTCTCCTGGACGGGCGTCGCGCTCGTGCTCGTCGGGAACTGGGTCGCCGGGTCGCTCGGGATCGGTGTGACCTACCACCGCCTGCTCACGCACCGCGGCTACAAGGTGCCGCGGCCGCTCGAATACCTGGGGACGATCTTCGGGATGCTGGCGTCGGAAGGCGGCGCCATCACCTGGGTCGCGATGCACCGTGCGCATCACCTCTTCTCGGATCGGCCGGGACGCGACCTCCACACGCCCAAGGACGGGTTCCTGTGGAGCCACTTCGGCTGGATCATCTGCCGACTGGACATGGGGCGGCGCGAGATCGAGCGGAAGTACGCGCCCGAGCTGGTCGCCGACCCCGTCCATCGGGTCCTGAACCGGCTCCACGTCTTCCCGAACATCATCGTCGGGCTGGCGCTCTACGCCTGGGGCGGCTGGGCGCTCGTCTCCTGGGGCGTCTTCCTCCGCATGGTCGTCACGCTCCACGCGACCTGGTTCGTCAACTCCGCGACGCACACCTGGGGCTACCGCACCTACGACACCCCCGAGGGCTCGACGAACCTGTGGTGGGTCGGGCTCGTCGCCTGGGGAGAGGGCTGGCACAACAACCACCACGCCTTCCAGCGCTCGGCGCGCCACGGCTGGGAGTGGTGGGAGTTCGACGCGAACTGGCTGGTGATCCGTGCGCTCATGGCCCTGGGCATCGCCAAGGACGTCCAGCTCCTGCCCAAGAGCGCCGAGCGCTTCCGGGTCGACCGGAAGGGGGCATTGGCCGCCGTTCCGCCGGTCGCGATCGAAGCCGCAGAAGCCTGAGCCGACTGCCGGCGATCACTTCGTCCCCGGGCGCCGCGCGTGGGAGGCGACACGGCCCGTGGCCCCCTGCACACGCGCCCAGCGGCTGATTCGTGCGTTTGCCGCCTGCCGAGCCATGGCCCGAGACGTGCTAGACCCCGTTCCGTCAGGAGGTCGACATGCTCGGAGTCAAGCTCGCGCTGTTCGGCTTGGGCGGCGTCCTCGCGCTCGCCGCCTTGGGCCGCGTCCTTCTTCACGCGCTGCGTCTCGCCCGCCGCTCCCCCGAGGCGGGTCTCCCCGCGTCGCCACGCCGCCCGGTGACTGTCCTCGGCCTGGGCGCCGCCGGCTCCCTGGCTCTCGGCGGTGCGATCGTCCTGGTGCCGCCAGGCCATGCGGGCATCCGCGTGAACGACCTGCGCGGCACGCGCCCCGGCGTCCTTCGCCCCGGGGTCCATCTCGTGATGCCGCTCGTGGAGCGTGTCGTCCTCTACGACCTCCGGGAGCGTGTCCTGTCCACGGCCGATTCGAAGCGGGCGACCGACCCGCTCACGGCCCAGTCGCGGGAAGGGCTGCGGGTCGGACTGGCGATCACCGTCCGCTACCGCCTCGACGTGGCCCGGCTCGAGTCGGTCCACGCCAACCTGCCGGAGGCGATCGAGAGCGAGCTCGTCGCGCCGATCGCCACAACCGCCTTCCGCCAGGTGCTTCCCCAGTTCCTGGTCCGCGAGGTGTTCGCGGCGCGACGCGAGGAGGTGCGCGACCGCGCGGAGGCTGTGCTGAAGCCGGCCCTCGAAGCGAGAGGGATCCTGGTGAGCGAGGTGCTGCTCCGTGACGTCACGCTGCCCCCGGAGTACGCCAAGGGCCTCGAGGCGCTCCTTCTCAAGGAGCAGGAGAACGAGCGGCTCGACTTCGAGCTGCAGATCAAGCAGAAGCAGGTCCGGCAGGCGGAGCTCGAGGCCGAAGCGGCGAAGGCCCGCGAGGTGAAGGCCGCCGAGGCGCGCGCGCAGGTGCTCGTGGTCCAGGCCAAGGCCGAGGCCGACGCGATGCAGCACACGCTGCCCCTGAAGGAGAAGCAGGTCCAGCAGCGACGGCTCGAAGCCGAGGCGGAGGCCGAGAAGAGCCGGATCCTGGCGGAGGCCGAAGCCAACCGGATCCGCGTCAAGGCCGGAGCGGACGCAGAGCGCATGCGCCTGGAGGCGGCGGTCCTCAAGGACAATCCGCTGCTGATCCAGAAGATCGTTGCCGAGAAGCTCTCGGACAAGATGCAGATCATGATGCTGCCGATGGACGGGCGCTATCTCTTCAACGACATGTTCCGCCTCGGCGGCGAGGTAGACGGCTCCCCGGCCCTCAGCTCGGCGAAGACGAGCGCGCGCCGTTAGGGCGCGAACCGAGGCTGCCATCAACGTCCTAGGCTTGGGCGGCGGCCATGAACCGCTCGAGCTTGGCGGCGTCGAGCCGGCCGCCGGTCCGCACGCCGGTGCAGATGTCCAAGGCGAAGGGTCCGACGGCCTCGATGGCCTCGGACACGTTCTCCGGCCTCAACCCGCCGGCCAGATAGACGGGCACGGGCGCGGACTCCCGGATTCGCCGGCTCAAGGACCAGTCGTGCCGGCGGCCGGTCCCGCCCAGCTCCTTGACGGCCAGCGCCGGGTTGCCCGAATCGAGCAGCAGCGCGTCGACGTGCGGAGCCACCGCGATCGCCTCCTCCACCGACTCCGGCCCGGTCACGTGGACGACCTGCACCAGACCGACGCCGGGGAGGGCTTCGCGCAGCTCCGCGTAGCTGCCGCGGCCGAGGCGGTCCACGATCTGGACCGCCGTCGTGCGCAGGCGCCGCTGCTGGTCCGCGATGGCGCCGGCGTCCTGAAGGCTCGTGAGCAGGAACGTCGCAACTCCGGGCGGCACCCGGGCCGCGATGCGCGCGATGGCGTCCTCGGGGATCACCCCGGGGCCGCTGGGCATCGCGGAGACCAGGCCCAGGGCCGAAGCCCCGAGCCGGATCGCGGTCCAGGCTTCGGCCTCGTCCTGGATGCAGCAGACCTTGACCCGTGGGCGCCGGGTGGGCTCCATCACGCCGTGCCCCGGATCAGCTCGAGCCGGAGCCGGAGGGCCTCGTTGATCCGGAACAGCTCCATCGGTCTAGCGGCGCGAACGGCCGCTCCCCACCCAGCCGAGCTTCCAGAACACCAGGAGCAGGGTGAGCGCCATGAGGGCCATGAAGGTCAGGACGCCAAAGTAGCCGGCGCCCCACCTCAGCTCGGGCATATGCTCGAAGTTCATCCCGTAGATGCCCGTGATCAGCGTCAGGGGCAGCAGCACGCCGGACATCACGGTGAGCACGCGGGCGATCTCGCTGGTGCGGTTGGCGGCCGCCGCCTGGACGGTGGCCAGGATGCCGTCGAGGAGGTCCCGGGACGAGTCGATCGAGGCTCGGACGGAGTGGGCGTTCTGCAGCATCTCGTTGAAGGAGGCCCGCGCCTCGTTGCTGATGAACGGGCTCCGCTTCGTGGCGAGCAGCATCAGCACGATGTGCAAGCTCGCGGCCAGCTTCTTCAGGGTGAGGATGTTCCGGCTCGCCGTCGAGATCGCGTCGGCGAGCCCGTCGTGCCCGCCTGGGACGACCCGGCTCTCGAGCACGTCCAGGTAGTTGTCGTTCGCAAGGCTCAGGTGGGCGTAGTCGTAGAGGCAGCGCTGCAGGAACAGGAACGCGATGAACCCGGGCGTCCTGCCCGCGAGCCGAAAGCTCTCGGAGCACGTCGCCTTCACGTCCTGGACCGCGGCCAGCGTGCGACGGTGGTACGTGATGACGTAGTCGGCGCCCAGCACCAGGATCATCCGATGGAACTCGATCTCGCTGAGGCCCTGGGACGTGTCGAGGTGCTTGTCCGGCTCCTCGATCTCGTAGAGGTAGAAGGCCAGGCAGTCGGGCCGCTCCACGATGCGGGGCAGCACCTCGGGCGCATCGAAGTGGCTCACGAGCACGAGGTCGATCTCGAGGCGCTTCAGGACCGCGTTCATCACGCTGATGTCCGGCGCCTGGATGTCGATCCACGAGAAGACGTTCGGGTCCTTCAGCTCGCGGTCCAGGTCGTCCCGCCCGAAGACCCGGCTGGTGCGTTCCTTGGGGTCGAAGCTGACGCCGTGGAAGACGCCGCCCTCGGGAGGTGCCGTCGGGGTGGAGCCCACGGTTGCTCGCGCAGTCTAGGACCGGCGCGAACGGCCTGCAAGCGCGGCGAGCGGACGCGTAGAATCGAGGGCCGTGGGACGCGCGGCGCTTCTCCTGGTTTCCGGCGCCGCGCTGCTGTTCGAGCTGGCGCTGGTCCGCCTGGCCTCGGTGCTCCTGTACGCCAGCGTCACGTACCTCGTCGTGGCGGGCTGCGTGGCCGGGCTTGGGCTCGGCGCGGCGCTGGCGGCGCGCTCGACTCACCCTCGGCTCGCAGAAGCCGGTGCCCTCCTCTTCTGCGTCGGCGGCCTGCTGGCGCTCGCCGCCTGTGCGAGGACGCCCTTCGGCTTCCCGTCGGGCTTGTTCATCCTCCCCTTCATCGGCGCCGGGGCGCTCGCCGGAACGGTCTACGCCCGCCTCGACCGGGCGCGGCTGACCTACGCCGCTGACGTCCTGGGCGGAGCGCTCGGAGCCCTCGCGGCGGCGCCTCTCTTGCGAGAGCTCGGCGACGTCGACCTGGCGCTCGTGGCGCTCGTGGCTGGCGGCGCGGCGCTGGTCTTGTTCGCGCCCGCGAGGATCTCTCGGGCGGCGGGTCTGTCGCCGCTGCTTGCCCTGGCCCTGAACGCTGCCTCCGGTCCCTTCGCGGTGGACCCCTTCGCGACGTTCGGCTTCACGACCCACCTCGTCCTCCAGACCAGGGATCGCGGCGGCCGCGTCGTCGAAACAGCCTGGGACGGCCTCGCGCGCACCGACCTCGTCGCCACCGACGAGCCGTGGGTCCGCTACCTGTTCACCGACCGCATGTACACCGCTCGGATCGCGCGCTGGGACGGCCGCGCCGGCGCGTTCGCCGAACCGGACCTGCTCGAGCTGAGTCGTCTCAAGGGCCTGGCCTTCCGGGCCCTCCAGCCGGAACGGGTGCTCGTCCTCGGGGCCGGCGGCGGCTTCGACGTCGCCCTGGCGCTCCAGGCGGGCGCGTCCCGCGTCGACGCCGTCGAGGTCAACGCGGCCATGGTGCGCATGACCCGGGCCCAGGGCGACTACGCAGGGCGCGTTTTCGATCGGCCGGAGGTCGCGGTCCACGTGGCCGAGGCGCGCCGCTTCGTCCGCGGAGCGCGGGGCGCCTGGAACCTGATCAGTCTCTCCCTCATGCAGACCGAGCCGGCCGTCGACCGCGGCAACACCGGCTTCCAGAGCTGGGTGTTCACTGCAGAGGCGGTGGATGCCTACCTCGAGCGGCTCGCGCCGGGCGGCGTGCTCGCCATCGTCCAGAACACCGAGCCCGTCGCCGAGAAGACGGTGGCGACGGCCCAGGCGGCGTTCGCGCGCCGCGGGCTCGCCACGGCCGACGCGGACGCGCGAAGCGCGGTGTTCACGCTGGCCGAGGCCGGCCCGAACCCTTTCGCCTGGCTCGTGCTGATCGGACGCGAGCCGCTCGCGGCCGCGACGCGCGAGGCCCTGCGCGAGGCCGCGGTTGAGGCCCGCGCGATCGAGCGGCCGCTGGCGGGCCTGGCCGAGGCCGCGACCGACGAGCGCCCCTTCTTCTACGACGTCCATCCGGCACGGCCGCTCGTTCACCTGCTGGCCGGCGGGGGCGCGGCGGCGCTCCTCCTCCTGCTCCACCTCCGCGACCGCGCGTCCGGAGCCCGGCAGCTCTCGAACGCGGGCTGGCTCACGGCCGTTCTCCTCGGCGCCGCGTTCCTCCTCGCCGAGTCCGCGCTGCTGTCCAGGGCCCAGTTCCTGCTCGGCTCTCCCCCGCTCGCCGCGGCCGCCGCGATCGGCGGCATGCTGGCGGCCGCGGGAGCCGCGGCCCTGCTGTTCGGACGACGCGGCACGCCGCGTCGTCGCCTGGCGCTGGCCGCAGCGCTGGCAGCGGTCGCCGCCGCTCTCCATCCTCCGCTGTGGTCGATGGCTCGCTCGGCAGCGGGTCAGCTCGAGACAGCCGGCCTGCTGGCCAGCGCGCTCGCACTGGCGGCCTCGGTGGCCGTCCCGGCAGGCGTCGCCTTCCCGGCCGCCGTCCAGGTCTTCGGCCATGGCCGGTCGGCGGCCCTCTTCTACGGCGTGAACGCGATCGCCGCAGTCGTGGGCGGTGCGCTCGCCAGCGGGCTGGCGCCGGTCTTCGGGATCGGCTCCCTCTTCGGAGTGGCCGGCGTGTGCTGGGCCGTGGCCGCCGCGGCGGCGTTCAGCGGCGGAGCCCGCCGCGCTCGAGCCCTCGCGCCCGGCCTGTTGCGCCATGTTCCCGCCGACGCTCGCGAAGCCGAGCACCTCGGCCGCATCCTCCGCTTCATCGAGGCTCACGAGGATCCGCTCGACCGCCGCATCCCCGAAGGCCACCTGACGGGAAGCGCGATCGTCGTGTCGGCCCAGGGGGACCGCGTCCTGCTGCTCCATCACCGCAAGCTCTCGCGATGGCTGCAGCCAGGCGGCCACGCGGACCCCGGTGAAGCGCTCGGCGAGGCCGTGGCGCTGCGGGAGGCGCGCGAGGAGACGGGCATCGAGGGCCTCGCCCTCCTCGAAGAAGCTCCCCGGCCGCTCGACGTCGACATCCATGCGATCCCCGCCCGGGGCGACGAACCCGCGCACGAGCACCTCGACCTCCGCTACCTGGTCACGGCACCCGACGGCGCCGCGGCGCAGCTCAAGGCCGACGAGAGCCACGCGGTCCGGTGGTTCACGTGGGACGAGCTCGCCGACCTCGACCTCGACCCCGGTCTGAAGAGGGCGCTCCAGAAGGCGAAGCGCGTGCTGGGAGAGGCGGCGTGTTCGTCCTGATCCGCGCGCTGACGTACGCCAGCCTCTTCATCGGCTTCGCGCTGGTGTTCCTGCCGGCGCGCTTGCTCGCCGCGTATGGAGTCGCTCGGCCGGCGCCGTTGGGCGCGCCGCAGCTCGCAGGCCTGGCGCTGGTCCTCGTCGGTGCCTGTCTCGCGCTCTGGTGCATCCTCGCCTTCGCGCTCATCGGCCGCGGAACACCCGCTCCGTTCGACCCGCCGCGCCGCCTGGTCGTGCGCGGGCCGTATCGCTTCGTGAGGAACCCGATGTACCTCGGCGCCGCGCTCGCCCTGGCCGGCGCAGCCCTCGTGTACGCCTCGGCCGCCCTGCTCGGCTACGCGGCCCTGTTCCTCGTCGTCACGCACCTCTTCGTCGTGGCGTACGAGGAGCCGACGCTCCTGGAAACCTTCGGCGAGGAGTACGCCGCCTACTGCCGGCGCGTGCGGCGCTGGTGGCCGAGCCTGTGAGCCGGGAGGATCGGACGATCCGGCGCGCCACGGCATCGGACGCCCGCGCCCTCGCGGAGCTGCGTCACGAGTTCCGCGCCGGGATCGCGCCGCCCATCGAGCCGCGGGAAGCGTTCGTCACGCGGTGCTCCGCGTGGATGGCCGGGGCGCTGGGCGGCAGCGGCGCCCACTGGCAGTGCTGGGTCGCGTGCGCGGGTGCCGACATCGTCGGCTGCGTCTGGCTTCTTCGGCTTCCGAAGATCCCCAACCCCGTGGGCGAGGCGGAGAGCCACGGCTACGTCACGAACCTCTACGTCCGTGCGCCGTTCCGCGGCGGCACGGGCAGCGGGCTCCTCGAGGCCGCGCTCGCGTGGTGCCGCGCGGAGCGCGTCGATTCGGTCATCCTCTGGCCGACGCCGGAGAGCAGGACGCTCTACGCGCGCCACGGGTTCCGGGGAGGGGACGACCTGATGGAGCTCTCGATCAGCGGCTGAAGCGGTCGTAGACGATCCGCGCGATCTCGCCGCCCGTCACGAGCGCCTCGTTGTCGACGCTCCAGCCCGTGTCCTCCACCTGCCGCGCGAAGATCGCGAGCACGAAGCGGCCCTGCGGGCCCTCGACGATGCCGACGTCGGCCCGGATGTGGCGCAGACGGCCGCCGGGGCCCGCGACCTTCTCTTCGTCCATCCCCGTCTTGTGTGCCACCGAGACTCCAGCAGGGAGGCCCCGCGGGATCATGTCGCCGTAGAGCTGTGCGCCGAGGATCCTGACCATCTCGGCGGACGCAGCGGGGCTCACGGCCTCGCCGCGCGCGATCCGCTCCAGGAGCCGGGCCATCTCGCGCGGCGTGGACATGCCCAGGCCGAACTCCTTCTCGAGGTCCGGCCGGACGTCGGGGCGCCCGTCGCGGAACGTGGGGCGGAAGAGCAGGGTTTCCTTCAAGCCGTACGCGGCGAGCCGGGCGTCGATGCCCGCCGTGCCCAGCAGCTCCACGAGCAGGTTCGTCGCGGTGTTGTCGCTGACGGTGATCATCAAGTCGACGAGATCCATGACCGTGGGTCGAAGGCCGGCGTGAAGCCGCACCAGCACGCCGGACCCGCCCACCTTCGCGGCCTCGGGAAGCGCGACTTCCTGGTCCGCGCGCAGCGTGCCTTCGGCGATCCGGTGGAACACCTCGAGCATCACGGCGACCTTGATCACGCTCGCGGTCGGGAAGCGCCGGTCCGCGTCGACCAGGATCTCCTCGCCCGTGCGCAGGTCCTTCGCCGCGACGCCCATCACTCCGCGGAAGCCCGCGAGGCGCCCTCGCACGCGCTGGGCGGGGTCGGGGTCGGCCGACCACAGGGCGAGGGGCACGCCGAGCGCGAGCAGCGACAGGAGGGGAACGCCCATCGTCTCCATGGTGCGGGATCTGCGCCGCGGCGCTCAGCCGATCCGGTAGAGAGACACGTCGATGCGACGGGACCGGCCCGGAGCCGGCTGCCATTGCACCAGGATCGGGCTCTGGTACCGGCCGCGCACCAGACGGGCGCGTCCGGCGCCGTCGTCGTCCGAAGCCAGGAAGCTGACGCGCCGCGAGCGCAGGAAGCGCCGGGCCGGCACCGCCATGACCTTGGCGACGAGCCTCTCCACCGCGGACTCGTCTACCCGGAACGCCTCCATCAACGAATTGAGGAGGTGCACCATGTCGTACTTCGCGTAGTCGATGCTCTTTCCGGGCACCGCCAGGGGGTCGTCGAGGATGTGGCGGCCCTTGAGCTTCGCGAAGCGGAGAGGGTTCCGGAGCACCTCGGCCAGGTCGTGACGCATCAGCAGGGTCTCGTACTCGTTCACGGTGATCCCCGCGCTGAGCTCTCCGTGGGCGAGCGCGATCTCGACCCGTCCCTTCTCGACGCCGGCCTGCCGCAGCAGCTCGTCGATCCGCTCGATCAGGCCGAGGCGCGGATCCGCCAGGTTCACGGAGTCGATCGGGTGCCGCGACACCGGCACTGCGAGCTGCGCGCGGGCCACGCGCTCCTCCTGGTCGTAGGCCACGAGGCGGGTCTGGCGCACGCGCTCCACGCCGTCGAGGTCGATGAAGTACACCGGCGCGCCCGACTCGTTGTGGTACGTGACCAGGTTCCGCATCCCGGAGCCCATGAACGCGAGGTGCGAGTCTCCGTTCCTGGGCTCGACCCGGCGCTGCGCCTCCGACAGCTCCTGGCGCAGGTGCATCTGGTCGTGACGATAGGCGGCGCCTGCCGGGAAGACGAGACCGAAGGCGCGCAGGAAGTGGGTCATGCGGTCCCGGTGGTGGAGCAGCCGCGCGGCCAGCCGTCGATCGAGATAGCCCGCCGTCGTGTGGAGGGAGGCGTAGAGCGCCCGTCGGTGGCGGACGAGCAGGTCGCCCCATTCCGGGGGCGCGCAGCGCGTGACGTCGATGACGTCGAAACGCCCTGCCGGCGCCAGGCTCAGGGTGATCTCGGTGGGCCGCAAGTAGCGCAGAGCGTAGTTCGGTGGGGCGGGCCTGTCAAAGGCGTTGACATCAGATGTGTGATGCGACAGCATCACCCCGTGAGGACGACCCTCGACATCGACGAGGACGTGCTGCTCGCCGCCAAGGAGATTGCCGCCAACAGAGGCACCACTGCCGGTCAGGTGCTTTCCGGCCTGGCCCGCAAGGCGCTCGAGCCACGGCGTGCGCCCGCCGTGCGCAACGGCGTGCCGCTGATGCCTCGCCGGCCCCGCGGCAGCCCCAAGCCCACCCTGGAACTCGTCAATCGCTTGCGTGACGAAGCCTGAAGGCGCGGCGCTGCTCGACGTGAACGCGCTCGTGGCGCTGTTCGATCCCGACCACGTGCATCACGAGGCCGCGCACGAGTGGCTGGCGAGGAACCGCGCGGACGGCTGGGCGACGTGCCCCCTCACCGAGAACGGCCTCGTGCGCATCCTCTCGAACGCAGCCTACTCCGGCGTCCAGGAGACGGCGTCCTCCGTCCGCCGGCGTCTCGCCGCGTTCTGCGCCAGCGGCCAGCACGTCTTCTGGGCTGACGAGGTATCCCTGCGCGATCGGCGCCTGTTTCCGGAACCGGCCGCCTTCAGGCACGCGCAGGTCACGGACGTGTACCTCCTCGGCCTCGCGACGTATCGTGGCGGCCGACTCGCCACGTTCGACCGCAGGATTCCAGTCCGATCGGTGGCCGGGGCGCGCCTCGAGGTGATCCCGGCCTAGCGGTCCGGCGGATCGGACTCGGGCCTATTGCCGTCTGCGAAACTCCGCCCGCGCCTCGTCCAGCGAGCGGAGGATCGCGTCGCGCTCGGCCGGCGAGTTGTAGTCGGGGTGCTCCTTGGAGGCCGCCTCCATCTTGTCGATCCAGGCCAGGAAGTACTCGGCGTCCGCCTTCGAGCGCGGCAGGGCACCCCCCACGGTCACGTAGATCGAGCTCGTGGTGCCGCTCACGTGGAAGTCCAGGACCGGGTGGCGCCCCTGCTCGGTGAAGGCCCGGAGGACGTACCAGCCGCTCTTCCTCACGGCCACCTTCAAGGTCGCCTCGGCCGACGTCCGATCCGCTGACGCGGGCACCTCGGCCACGACCTCGCCGTTGCCGACGAGCTGCACGTGGTCCACCGGCACTATCGAGCGCATGCGCACCTTCGCTTCGAGCGTGCCCGGCTTCGCGAGGGTAATCTCGTCGCCGATCTCCCTGCCGCCGAGCGTCAGCTCGAGCAGCGGTCCGTTGGTCGCGATCGTGCGGCCCGCCTTCAGCGCCGCCAGCCACTTCCCATGGTCAAGGGTGCCGGACCTTGCATACGTTCGACACAGGCCGACCGGTCCGTGGAGCGAGGCGTAGTTGGCCATGGCATCCGTGCCTCCTGCGGCCGGAACTCGGAAGCCGAGGTTGAGCAGGCGGTACCAGACCGACTGCGTGGTGAGGTGGCTCTCGTCGAAGCCCACGGCCTCGAAATAATCCACCTTCCCGAGCGCCACGTCGACGGGGAACTCGTGGCTCAGCCGGCCCGGCGCCTTGGGGTCCGGGGGCGTGTCGTAGAGGTGCACGTAGCCGACCAGCGCCCCCTGGGAACGCGCCTCGTCGGAGATCACGACGTTGTGGGGGTAGAGGCTCGCGGCCCCGGTGTTCACGTATCCCGCGTAGTTCGGCATCACGAAGTGGTCGAGCAGGCCGAGGAGCGCCGTGTGGCCCCAGAAGCTCGTGTGGTACTCCTCCCCGTGGACGATCAGGGCGCGCGCATCCGAGGCCGGATCGACGCGGCCCCGGTCGAAGTAGGCGATGTCGGGGATGCGCTGCTCCTTGTTGACGATCAGGCTCTCGACGACGTGCACGTCCTCGGCGTGCATCTGGGCCCGCAATCGCTCGGGCATGTTCCGGTAGGTGCCCGCGTAGTTCATGTGGACGTGGACGTCGCCGCTCCACCACCCCTTCGCCTGGAGGTCGTCGGGCCGCTCGAGAGCGACGTCCACGCGCCGGCTCTCGCCCGCAGCGAGGTCGAGAACCGCGCGGAACGGCCTCCACTCCAGGCCCCGGTGCACCTCGATCGTCGTCCTGCCCGCGGGCACGGTCAGCGCGGCCTTGTCCGGCGACCAGTGGTAGTAGCCGTACTCGAGCTTGCGCTCGCGGCGGTCGAAGCCGTCGTCGGCATGGCGCCAGGCCGCGTCGGGCGCGTGGTAGCGGCCGTCCTCGCCCATCACCGAGACCCGAGCAGGGAGTGGCTCGCTCGAACCCTGGGCCCGGATCACGATCTCCAGCTTCGCGACCGGCCCCAGGTGCTCGCGCTCCCGCGCCTCGACGTTCGTGACCCTGCCGCCGGGCACCTCGATCACGCGCAGCGCCGTGTTGCCGTCCTCGTTGCTGACGAACGCGATGCGCCTTGCGTCCGGGGACCAGCGCGGGGCGGTCGCGTCGAACCCGCCGTAGGTGAGCTGGAACGGGTCGCCGCCCTCGGCCGTCATCAGCCAGAGCTGATGCCACTGGCTGCCCGCGTACGACGCATAGACCACGCGCCGGCCGTCCCGCGCCCAGTCGGGCCGCGCCTTCCAGGTCGTCTCCTCGTAGCGCAGCTCGCGCATCGCAGCGCCCGGCTCGGCCTTCATCCGCCAGAAGCCGCCCGTGCCGTAGATGCGGCCGCGGTTGGAGACGACGAGCAGCTCGCTTCCGTCGGGCGACCACGCCGGCGAGAGGTAGTGGTCCCACTTGCTGTAGTAGTAGCGAGGCAGGCCGCTGTCCTTGTCCTCGGTGATGCGCGCGATCGCCCCGGGGCGACCTTCGTCCAGCGCCATGACGTTGACGTGCCAGCGTCCCTCGAACGCCGTCGAGACGAAGGCCAGGCGCCGCCCGTCGGGCGAGAAGCGCGGCTCCAGGTTGACGGCACGGTTCTCCGTGAGAGCCCAGGTGCGCCCCGTCGCCGCCTCGAGCATGCGCAGCTCGATCGCATCGTCGCGGTAGGACGCATACGCGACGAAGCGGCCGTCCGGCGACCAGTCGGGCTGATGGTCGTAGCCCGGGGTGTTCGTGAGCTGGCGTGCGCGGGTCGTGCCGACGGCCTGCCGCCACAGCGCGCCTTGCATCGAGTACACGAGCTCGCGCCCGTCCGGCGACCACGCGACCGACGTGGGGCCGCTCGACACCTGGGGCACGTACATCTCGCGCCAGTAGTACGAGTGCGGGACCTGCACCTGCTTCAGCACCGGCTGGCGCTGGGCCGCGGCCGGCGCCGACAGCAGGAGGACGACCATCCACAGGACGGGTGTTCTCATGGGGACCTCGGGAGGCCGATCTTACCGGAGCGGTGCCCGAATCGACGCGTCCACGGCAGCGATGGCCCGGCGACGGCGCTCGTCCCAGGGCCCCGAGATGTACGCGACGCGCGCCGCGAGGGCCGAGAGCGTGCGCCGGAACAGCTCGAGGAGCTCGACCCGTCGCTCCGGCTCCGCGCGCTGGAGCCCGTCCGGCATCCAGCCGACGTCGACGTCGTGCAGGAGGTAGAGCTGGGCGATCCGACGCGCAGCCTCCGCCTCGATCCAGGCGGGGCAATCGCCGTAGTAGTGACGGCTGTAGACCATCGTGCTGACGAGGTCGGTGTCGAGGACGAGGAGGGCCGACCCGGCCGACGTCGCCCTGGCGATCGCCGCGTCTTCGCCTGCCATCTGGCCGAGAGCGATCGGTTCGACGTCGGCGTAGGCCACAGCCTTCCGATGGCGCTCCACGTACTCACGCGCATGCTCGGGGGCCCACGGCACGCCGTAATGGGCCGCGAGCCTCGCCGCGAGCCACGTCTTGCCGGTGGACTCGGGCCCGATCAGGACCACACGGGCCGGCGTCAAGGCGAGGCGTGTCGGGCGAGGGAACGCCTCCAGGCCCGATGGCCGACGAACGCCATCACCAGGTACACGATGTAGAGACCCGTCGTCTGCAGGAGACCCTGGGACAGGTAGAGCCAGATCGAGACCACGTTGACGGCGATCCAGACGAGCCAGTTCTCGATCCACTTTCGAGCGGCCATGCACTGGGCCGCCAGGCTGGCCGCGAGGATCCCGGCGTCCCAGAACGGAAGCACCGACTCCGTCGAGCGCTGGAGCAGGAGGCCGAGGGCCACGGCGGCGGCGGCGGTCAGGGCGGCCACCGCGGCGAGGACGACGGGCCGTCCCCGCCTCACGACCAGCCTCTCGGTGCCTGGGCCGCGGCGCCAGCTCCACCAGCCGTAGACGCAGACGGCCGCGAGGATCGCCTGCAGCGCCGCCTGCCCCGGCAGCCGCGCGCTCTGGAACACGACGACGTAGGCCATGGCGCTGACGATGCCCGAAGGCCAGCACCAGGCGCTCTCGCGGATCGCGAGGACGACGTAGCCGAGGCCCGCGAGGACGCCGATCGTCTCCACCGCCGGCGTCAGCGCCACGGCCCCGTCATTCGAGCGGCCAGGCCTCGAAGGAGGCGAGCGAGGCCGCCCCGCCTTCGGCCCACAGCTCGACGCTCCGGCTCGCCGGCGACGGGTAGATGCGATCCGTGATGACCGCCTGCCCGCCGCCCGCGAAGACCTCGACGGAGGAGCGGTCGACCAGCACGTGCAGGCGAACGCGGCCGCCCTCGAGCGCGAGGGGAGCCGCGTGGCGTCCGGAGAAGTCGGGGTGGAAGGCGACGTTGCCCGAGCGACCCCGATCCACGAACACCTCTCCCGCGCGCACGTCGTAGCCGATGCGCGTGCCCTCGTCGCGGCCCTTTCGAACCGTCAGCCCGAATGCCGTGGCCGCCGCCGGCGCGAACTCGGCCCGGATCTCCAGGGCGTCGCCCGCGAGCTCGAGGGGAACCAGGCCGGCAATCCGTACCGCGGGAACCGAGTAGCTTCCCCTGCGCAGCGAGCGCAGCTCTTCCACCGGCTCCTGCACCAGCCGCAGCCCCTCGGGCAGCGACCGCAGGCGCAGGGCGCGAGGCACCGTGAGCATCCCGCGCCAGGGCGAGGTCGGGTCCTGGTTCGCGTACTGCCAGTTGCTCATCCATCCGATCCAGATGCGGCGCGGGTCGGAGGCGGGCAGGTCGGACCAAGAGAGCGTCGCGTAGAAGTCCTTGCCGTGGTCGGCCCACAGGACCAGGTCCTTCGGGTTGTCGTTCCGGAACGTGGTCCCGTCAAACGTCCCGACGAAGTACTGGTCGGCCGAGCCGCCCAGAGGCGCGCCGGGGTTGACGTCCACGTCCAGCACCCAGCGCGTGCGGGACGGATCGCCTTCGACGGGCAGCTCGAAGAGGTCGGGGCACTCCCACTGGCCCTTCGTGTAGCCCTCCGGCCCGAAGTCGCTGAGATGGGTCCAGCGCTTGAGGTCGTCCGACGCGTAGAAGCGGATCTTCCGCTCCTCGGCCAGGGACACAGCCATGATCCAGCGGCGCGCCGGCTCGTGCCAGAAGACGCGCGGGTCGCGGAAGTCCTTGGACCCGATGTCGAGCACCGGGTTGCCGGCGTACTTCGTCCAGGTGCGCCCGCGATCGAGGCTCGCGGCGAGGTTCTGGGTCTGGCGGCCCTCGCGGTGGCCGGTGTAGATCGCCACGAGGCAGGCGCGGCCCGGAGCACCGCAGAGGCCGCTCGTGTTGCGCCGATCGACGACCGCGCTCCCGGAGAAGACCATGATCCCGTCCTCCTCGCGGAGCGCCACGGGGAGGTGCGTCCAGCGCACGAGGTCCGTGCTCACGGCGTGGCCCCAGCTCATGTGTCCCCAGGTGTCGCCGAACGGGTTGTGCTGGTAGAAGAGGTGGTACTCGCCCTCGAAGTAGACGAGCCCGTTGGGGTCGTTCATGAAGTTCCGCTCGGGCGTGAAGTGGAAGCGCGGGCGGTGGGGGTGGTCGAGGGGAGCGGCGGCCGGCAACGCGGCCAGCAGAACCGCAGCCGAAGCAAGACGCATCGAGGCCCGATGTTACACTGGCCCTCTGGAGGTTCGCCGCCGCATGGGCCGGCTTGGCATCCTGCTCCTTCTGATCCCCCTCCCGGCCTTCGCTGCCGGCGGGCACCCGTGGTGCGGCACGACGCCCGAGGGCGGGCGCGACGCCATCGCCCGACACCTGGAGGAGCGCGAGCGCCGGGGCGTGAGGGCTGCTTCGGCGGCGGCCGACGCCGACGTGGGCAACATCGCGGTGCTCGAGGACCGGGGAGACCTGGCGGCCTTCCGCAACCCGGTCGACCTCGCGAACACGGGGATCGAGTTCCGCCGCTCGGGCTCCACCTACACGGCGAACAGCGTGACGCGGCCCGTGACGCCCGGCGCCACCGCCACCCTGGCGCTCGGCGACGACGCGCACGTGGCCATCGCGCTCCCCTTCCCCTTCCCGTTCTACGGCCGGACCTGGACCAGCGCCTTCGTCAACTCCGACGGCAACCTGACCTTCGGAGCGGGCGAGAGCGCCTCGACCGACCGGAATCTCGGCCGCATGCTCTCCGGCCCGCCGCGAGTCGCGCCGCTCCTGGCGGACGTCGACCCGAGCGCCGGCGGCACGGTGACGACCCACACCGAGGGCGACGCCTTCCGAGTCACGTGGACGAACGTCCCGCAGTGGGGCAAGACGGACCAGAACACGTTCCAGGTGACGCTCTTCCGCGACGGACGCGTGCAGTTCTCGTACGGCGAGCTCGGGTCAGGCATCGACGGCGTGGCCGGCATCGCGCCGGGGCACTACCAGGGCGGCTTCACGCCCATCGACGCGTCGAACGCCGTGGGCGCAGTGAGCGGCGGCGCCATGGCCGAGGGCTTCCGCAACCAGAACGAGCTGGACCTCGTCGCGGTGGCGCGGCGCTTCTACGCGACCCACGGCGACGACTACCAGCAGCTCGTGGTCTTCACCAGCCAGAGCCTGGTCGGGCCGCGGACCTTCGCCTACGAGATCAACATCAAGAACAGCGACACGGGAACGGGCAACGCCGTCGAGGACCTCTCGGGGGCCTTCGGCAGCCAGGGCCGTCTCGAGAGCATGGTGCACATGGACGTCCACACGAAGTACTCGGCGGATCCCGCGCAGCGGGTGAACGGCGAGGACACGACCCTGGGAATCCTCGCGCACGAGGTGGGCCACCGCTGGCTGGCGCGCGCCCGCTTCCGCGACGGCGAGCGGACGAGCGACGAGCTGCTCGGCCGGCAGGGTTCCCATTGGAGCTTCTTCGTGGACACGGACGGCTCCCACGACGAGGGGAACGACATCAGCGACGGGGGCGGCACGTTCCGCACCGTCGGCTCGGGCCTGCGCTACTCTCCTCTCGACCAGTACCTCATGGGCCTGCGGCGGCCCGACGAGGTGCCGCCGTTCTTCCTGGTGCGCAACCCGACGGGCCTCTCGTCGACCTCGCCGGCCCAGGCGCCGCAGACGGGCGTCAACTTCAGCGGCACGCGCCGCGACGTGGCCATCGCCGAGGTGATCGCGGCCATGGGCTCCCGTAATCCGGGCGGCTCCACGCGCCTGCCTGCGTTCCGCCAGGCCTTCCTCTACGTCGCTGTCGGAGGCCCCGCGGACGCGAACGCAGTGGCGAAGCTCGACGCGATCCGCCAGCAGTGGCCCGGCCAGTTCCAGCGCTCGACCGACGGGCGTCGCGCCGTCGAGACGCGGCTCAACCCCTGACGGCGCTTCAGTCCCCGACGAGGCGCACCCGCACGCAGACCGGCCGCGGCAGGCGCAGCGGCTCGCCGACAGGCTCGAGGCGGCCGGTTCTGCGATCGACGCGGAACACCGCCAGGTTGTCCGAATCCCGGTTGGCTGCGATGAGGTACGCCCCCGTCGGGTCGAGCGCGAAGTGGCGCGGGTGCCGGCCGCGCGTTGGTTGATGCCCGACCGGCGTCAGCTTCCCGCTGGCGGCATCGATGGCGAAGATCGCGAGGCTGTCGTGGCCGCGGTTGGAGCCGTAGAGGAATCGGCCGTCGGGCGAGACCGCCACCTCCGCAGTGCTGTTCTTTCCGCCGAAGCCGGCGGGCAGGGTGGAGACGGTCTGCAGCTCACGCGCGGCGCCGGCTGCGTAAGCGAACGCGGTGATCGTCGAGCTCAGCTCGTTGATGACGTAGACGAAGCGCCCGTCGGGGTGGAACGCCAGATGTCGGGGGCCCGCGCCCGGCCCGAGCGCGACCGGTGCGGGCTCGGGGGCGAGCGCGCCGCGCCCCGGATCGAACCCATAGACGAACAGCGTGTCGAGGCCCAGGTCGGTGACGAGCGAGTGTCGGCCGGCCGGATCGACGTGAATCGCGTGCGCGTGCGGTCCGGGATCGCGCGGCGTCGGGTTCTCGCCCTCGTGCTGGACGAACGCCGTCTGCCGTCCGAGCCGGCCGTCGCTCTCCAGGGCGAAGACGGCCACGCTGCCGCCCCAGTAGTTCGCGACCAGCACGTGACGGCCCTCGCGATCGAGCGACAGGTGGCACGGCGCCGCGCCGCCGGACGAGACCTTGTTCAGGAGCGTGAGGGCGCCGGTCGCCGCGTCCACCGCGAACGCGCTGACCGCGCCGGGGGCGTCGTCCCGTGACTGGCCGGTCTCGTTCACCGCGTAGAGGCGCGTGCCGTCGGCGCTCAGCGCGAGGAAGGACGGGTCGACCGCCGGCGCCGGCTCGCCCTCGGGTGTCAGCGTTCCCGTCGCGAGGTCCAGCCGCAGCCGGTAGATCCCTCGGCTCTCGCCCGAGGTGTACGTGCCGACGTAGACGCGCACGCTCGCCGGCGCGGGCGTCGCGGAGGACGCCGGGGTCCCGAGCAGGACGGACGCCAGGAGTCTAAGAGCAGCCTTCGCCATGGCCCGCGCATTCTGCCATGGGGCGGCGCACAATCTCCCGATGCCACGCGACCTGACGGAGATGCCGCGCGAGGCCCGGAGCGGCCTCGAGCCCTGGGGCCGCGCGGAGCTGCCCGCGCCGCCGGACACGCGGGGGCTGCGGCTGCTCTCCGTAGTCGGCCCCGGCGCCATCGTCCTGGGCGCCACGATCGGGAGCGGCGAGTGGCTCGTCGGACCCGCGGCCTTCGTGAAGTACGGTCTCTCGCTGCTCTGGGTGACGGCATTGGCCGTGACCTTCCAGGCCGTCTTCAACACGGAGGTCGTTCGCTACACGCTCTACACCGGCGAGCCGGCCTTCACCGGCTTCATGCGCACCCGGCCCGGCGCCCGCTTCTGGGCCTGGGCCTACGCGGGGCTCTACTTCCTGCAGAACGGATGGCCCGGGTGGGCGGGCGCCTCGGCCGGCGCGATCTTCTTCCTGGCGGCCGGGCGCCCAGCGACGTCCGCGGACTCGGGCGCGCTCCACCTCGTCGGCGTCGGCGCCTACCTGCTGTGCGTGCTGATCCTGGTCCTCGGCGGCCGCAGGATCGAGCGCACCCTCGAGGTGCTGAATTGGGCGCTCGTCACCGGGATCCTGTTGGCGCTCACGGCCCTCTGCCTCCGCTTTGCGCCCCCGGAGCGATGGCTGGCGGCGGCGGCCGGATTCTTCGCGTTCGATTCGGACGCGGGAGCGTTCCGGTTCCTCCCCGAAGGCGCCGATTGGTTCCTCATCGGGGCCTTCGCCGCGTACTCGGGCTGCGGTGGCGTCACGAACATCACCCTCTCGAACTGGTCGCGGGACAAGGGCTACGGCATGGGCCAGGTCGTGGGCTACATCCCGACCCTGGTTTCCGGAAAGCGGGTGAACCTCGCCCACACCGGCAGCGTGTTCGAGCCCGACGCAGCGTCCCTCGCACGCTGGCGCGGCTGGTGGCGGATCGTACGCGCCGACCAATGGGGCATCTTCTTCCCGGGCGCGCTGCTCGGAATGGCCCTGCCCGCCATCCTCTACACGACGGCGATCCCCGTAGGGACGGAGGTGCGCGGGCTCGCGATCGCGTCGGAGCTGGCGCGCGCCCTCGCCGAGCGCGGCGGGCCGACTCTGCCGCTGCTGCTGGCCCTCATCAGCGTCTGGATCCTGTTCAAGGCCCAGCTCGACATCCTGGAGGCCACGGTGCGCTCCCTCACGGACATCCTGTGGAGCGCCAGCTCCCGGCTGCGGGCGTGGCGCGGCGGCGACGTGCGGGCGGTCTACTTCTCGGTGCTCGCCTGCCTCGTCGCCTGGGGCATCTTCGCCCTGGGCCTCACGCAGCCGATCGTGCTGCTGCAGCTCGCCGCCAACGTCGCCGGGTTCGTGATGACCCTGGCGCCGCTGCACGTGCTCCGGGTCAACACCACGCTCCTGCCCGAGCCGCTCCGCCCCTCCCGCGCGCGCCAGGCCGTCCTCGTCGGGATGGCGCTGTTCTACGGCTCCTTCGTCTGGCTGTGGCTGATGGGCGGTCTCGTCCCCGACCCGGAGAAGGGCTTCCTGCTCGGGTTGCTCCGGCGCCTCGACAGCTAGGCTAGGCCTAGGCGGCCGACGACTGAGGATCCGTGGCGGCCTCTTCGTCGATTTCCGAGATGGCGAAGAAGCGGCCGATGATCAACGCGGCGATCACGGCAACGGCAACGTGTCCGGTGAGGAGCGCCAGGAACCAGTGGATCATTCAACCTCCCTCGCCGGGAGACTAGGGGCGGGGCAAGGCAACCATGTGACGGCCACGTAACCTTGTGCGGACTCCGGACCTAAAGAAGGCGGGCGTATTGTCTACCATACACGGGTGTTTCCCGTCCCGACCTCCGCCGCGACCACGCGCACCCAGGGCGCGCGCTGGCGCACGCCGCCCCCCGGCCACCTGATCGTCTCGGACCAGGTCATCCTCAGCCCCGAGACCGGTCTCCGTATCGAGTGGAGATCTGCGCGGGTCTACCGGCCGCGACGGGCCCGGGAGTCCCCCGCTCCTCCGGCTGGTCGAGCAGCACCTCGAGGAGTTCCTGCGCGTGTACGAGGGGCGCTTTGCCGAAGCCCACGGCCCGCTGCGCCCCGCTGTGGAACGGGTGCTCCGAGCCCCGAGCCTTCCTGACCTGTGGGCTCTGGGCCGAATGGCTCCGCGAACAGGTGCTTGAGCCCGTCCCGCGCCGCCACGTCGTCCACGACCAGGTCGCCATCCGCCCTAAGGCCGCCAGATCCTCTCAGCGCCCGGCACGAGGGGGCGTTTGCGTGCGCCAGCGCGACCAGAGTTCCGAGGACGCTTCGCGACACGCCTTGTCGCCTACCGACACGGTCGAGGGAGATGTTGAGGGCAGCAGCCTTCCTCCTTCCCGCGGGCGGAAGCCCGTCCATGCCTCCAACCAGAGCGCCCATCTCGGGGCTGCGAGAGGAAATGACCATGAGCACTTCGGCATGGCCCGGGCGGTCCTAAAGGTCGCACTCGACGCGCAGCTCGACACCGAGACCTCGCCTCATAGCGCCGCGGGCGTCAGCCCACTGCGAGGTGGTCCCGAACTCGGCGAACCTGGGGCACCTCGTTGCCGAGGCCGTGCTCGGCTCGCGTGTGCCGGCTCGGCGCCGCGCCGAGCAGCATCGGCGGGCAGGCAGGGCAGCCCGACTCAGCGATACCGCCCGCTCCGCAGGAGCGCCTTGACCTCGTCATGGTCCCCGAGGAAGGAGACGAACAGGTCGGCGGGGCGGTCTTGGAAGATGAAGCGCAGCGCGAGACTGCCGCGACATTCGAAGAGGTGACCGCCCAGCTTGCGGATCGCAAGGCCGCCGTGAACGTGTGGACGGCCGAAGATCTCGGGCAGCTCGCACAGTGCCGTCAGGCACTCGACCTTGTCGTCTTTCGGCAGCCCCTTCAGTCGCCGGAGAACATCCGGAGCAATGGAGAGCGGCTTACTCAAGCAGCTTCCGGAGTTGCGCCGCGGACACCGTGGCCAGCTTCCCCGTCCGCTTGAGCTGCCGGTAGTGTCGGTCGGTCGCCTTGTCGAGAGCGGTCACCTGATCCCCGCTGACACCGTACTCACGCTGGGCGTAGTCGGTGGATTCGACCTCCACCTTGCGAAGGGCGATGATGTGTGCCCCCGCGACGATGCCAACGTCCTCCCCTCGGGCGGCCGCGGCGAGCCAGCGCCCCAGGTTCTTCTTGGCGTCCGTGATGGTTAGCGTCTTCATATAGACTTTATACAGCTTCCATGCGGTTTTGAGCAAGTCGAGCCGTCCGCTGTCGGCTGCGGCCCTATGATCCCAGCGAGTTTCTCCGCTGAGGCGCGCCGTCATGCTGGCAGCCGGGACGCGCGTGGGCCCCACGAGGAGGTCTCCTGGCTGGGCGCGGGGGGCATGGGCGCGGTCTACCGCGCCCGCGACACGAAGCGGCGCCGGGCTCGCCGCGCGTCGCCAGGCGACGCCAGGCGGCCTAAGCCGGAAAGCCGCCGGCTGCGACGAGCAGCCCGGAGCGTCTGCATCCGACACCCGACCTGAGCTGCCAGCACGCTTCGCGGCGCGCCTTGCCACCCAGCAACACCGCCGAGGGGGGATGTATTTCTCGGCGTTCTTTCTGTTCCCCCGCGCCCGCCAGGACGGACGTCCGGCGGCCGCGAGGGTGTCCGATCATGGCTGTGCCTTGACCTCGAGAGCGAAGCCGCCGGCGTCGGCCGAGGTGGGCCACGAGGTCGAGGGCGTGGTCTCGGCCGCGCTGGCATGCCACTCACACTGCGTCCCCGCGGAAGGGCTGCCGTGGCTCGCGTCGTCCAGCTCGGTATAGCCGGGCTCCTCCGTCGTGGCCTCGGCCACGCGGTGGCTGAAGAACGCAACGGGCCGGTTAAAGGCGCTCCCGAACGCGGCCAGCGACACCGCGAGCGACGTGCTGTTCCCCTGGTTGGTCGCGCTCTGCACGATCGCCCCGGAGCCGTTCGTTCCCGAGGTGTCCATGCCGCTGAACTCCAGAAGCACGGCGTCCATGCCGGTCGACGTGCCGTCCAGGGCGATCGCGATCGCACCGGTCGTGGCCCCCGCGCTGGCGAGGGCGCGGAAGGCCTGGATGCGGCGCACCCCGGCCCCGCCGGAATAGAGGAGCCCGCCGGCAGGGCCGATCTCCGTGAAGCTCAGGCCGGCTCCCGTGACACTGGTGGCCGAGGGCGCCGTCCCGCTCGCGATGGACG
>DASSJI010000199.1:0-21203 GCA_035691285.1 Vicinamibacteria bacterium
TCGTTGACCCACATGCCGACGAAACGGTCGGCGACGTCCGGCCGCATGCCGCGGGCGAAGCCCATCGCGTAGCGAAGGGCCTCGGCGCGGTGGGCCAGGGAGTAGCGCACCGTCTCGCGGACGAGGCGAGTGAGCCGGGCCATGACGTCCGCGCCCAGGTCCCGGCGCACGGCATTCCCTCCGAGGGGCAGCGGCAGGCCGGTTTCCTCCTTCCACCACGCGCCCAGGTCCAGGACACGGTTCAGGCCCTCGCCTCCGTACGTGAGCTGGCCCTCGTGGATCACGAGTCCGACGTCGGCCCGTCCGTCCCGGACCTCGTCGAGGATGCGGTCGAAGGGCAAGACCCGCGTGCGCACCGAGGGCGCGAACAGCCGCAAGGCGAGGAAGGCCGTCGTCAGGGTGCCCGGGACCGCAACTTCGCGCCCGGCGACGTCGGAAGGGGCGAGCGGCTCGCGCGCCACGAGCAGGGGGCCATAGCCGTCTCCGATGCTCCCTCCACAGGGCATGAGGGCGTACCGCTCGGACACGTATGGGTACGCATGGAAGGAGATCGCCGTGATCTCGTGGCGGCCCTCCATGGCCCGCCGGTTCAAGGTCTCGATGTCCGTGAGCGTGTGCTCGACCTCGAAACCGTCGGCACGGACGTGGCCGGAGGCCAGGCCGTAGAACATGAACGCGTCGTCGCTGTCAGGGCTGTGGGCGAGCGAGATCTTCATCGAGTAAGGCGCGGGGCGTCAGGCCGCGAGGCGGGCCGCGACGTCCGGGGCCCACTCGCGCAGCGGCTTCGTGACGTCGGCCACCAGGAGGTCGTCCCTTCCCCGCATCCGGCGCGCCGCCTCGAGGACCGCGGCCGCGGGCCGACGCAGCTCGCTGGCCGCAAGGTTGACCACCGCGATGTCGGCCTGCCGGAGCAGCGGACCGGACTGCGGCTTCCAGCGCTCCGTGGACAGGAAGGGATGCACGACGAAGAAGAGGGTCGCCGGGCGCGCGAGCTCGACCACGCTCGAGCCCTCCATCACGACGAGGGGCGCCGGCCCGAGCCGCTCCTCGACCGCGCGCCATGCCTGGGCCGCGGCCTTCCGCTTCGCGATCGCCCAGATCACGCGGGCGGCCCCGGCCTCGGCCAGCCGATCGGTGTCGGTGCCCGGCTGGCGCAGCACGTCCGGCGACTCGATCAGGCGGTACGGCACGTCGATGTCGCACACCACGCACGGCGTGCCACGAGGGCAGCGCTCGAACACGTCCTCCGTGGTCGTGAACTTCACGGCGGCCGCCTTTCCGGCGGGCAGGGCCCGGAGCAGGGTGGCGGCGAGGGCCGTCTTCCCGGAGCGGCTGCACGCACCGGCCACGGAGACGATCGTCACTCCCGGATGATAGACTGGCGCGTGTTCCGCCGCACGGCCGTGGCCCTCGGGGCGCTGGCCATCCTCGCCTGCGCCTCGGCTCCCCAGTCCAAGGTCGATCTGCAGCCGGCCCGGACGGCCGTGCAGAAGGCCCGCGAGGCTGGCGCCGCCCGGAAGGCTCCCGAGGACCTGGCCCTCGCGGAAGGCCACCTGAAGGCGGCGGAGAGCGCCGCGGCGCAGCCGGAGCAGGCCGACAAGGCCGCCTGCCTGAGCGAGCTGGCCGCGTACGAGGCCGACTGCGCGCTGCGCCTGACGACGGTCGAGGCCCAGGCGGAGCGCCTGCCCGCCGCCGAGAAGGGAGCGGCCGAGGCGGAGCAGCTGCAGGACCGCCTCAAGCGGGCCGAGGAGGACTATCGGCGGCTCGAGGAGCGGGTGGCGGTGCTGACGCGCGACTTGGACCTCACCGAGACCGAGGTGATCCGCACCAAGGCCAAGCTCCAGGGCCTCGAGACGAAGGCGGACGCGACGTCCGTGATCGCCGAGACCCGGGTCCTGTTCCGGCGCGCGCTCCAGCAGCGCGGCCGCACCCCGAGCCTGCTGCGCTGCGAGGAGCTGCTGGACCGGGCCGAGGCCATGGTCGAGGCGAACAACCACGGGGCAGCGGTGTTCATGGCCCTGAAGGTCCAGGAGCTGCTCAAGGACACGCGGCGCAGCTTCTCCGCCACGGCGTCGGAGGACGGCGGCGACCGACCCGCTCCGAAGAGGCAGTACACGGTCACAGCCGAGTTCGCCAACCTGCGCACCGAGCCCTCGCGCAGCGGCGCCGTCGTCCAGCGCATCAAGAAGGGCACGCTCCTCGAGGCCACGCGCCAGCGCGGCGACTGGCTGCAGGTGCAGGTCGGCGACGCGACCGGCTGGATCGCGCGCGCCCTCGTCGAGTAGGCCTCTAGCCGACCGTCTCGCTCCGCGGCTCCACGGCCGGCACCGGGCCGGCCGGCGGACCCGCCTGGACCACGCGGTCGCGCCCCGTACGCTTCGCCTCGTAGAGCGCGGCGTCGGCGGTGTCCACGAGCGCCCGCGCCACGCGGCCGTCCTCGGGGAAGGTGGCGACGCCGACCGAAACGGTGTTCTTCGCGCCGAAGCGGCCCGTCCGGCCGGACGAGGTCGAGACGGCCACCCGGATCTTCTCGGCGACGTCGACGGCCTGCTCCTTGCCGCACGAGGGCAAGAGCACGGCCATCTCCTCGCCGCCGTAGCGGAAGGCGAGGTCGGTGGCGCGCACCGTCTTCATGATCTGGCCCGCCACGCGGCGGAGCGCCGCGTCGCCTTCGGTGTGACCGAAGCGGTCGTTGTACTGCTTGAAGTGGTCGATGTCGATGAGCAGCAGGCTCAGGCCGCGCGCCTCGCGCTCGCAACGGCGGATCTCCTTCTCGATCGTGTCCTGGAAGTGCCGGTGGTTGTAGAGGCCGGTGAGGCCGTCGGTGATGGCCAGCGTCTCGAGGGTGCGGTTGGCCGCGCGCAAGCCCTCGTTCGTGCGCGCGAGCTGGTCGCGGGCCTCCTCCAGGCGCTGCCGGCCCTCGCGCACCTTCGCCACCATCTCGTTGAAGGCGATCGTGAGGCCGGCGATCTCGTCGTTGCCGCTGACGGGCAGGTACACGTCCTCGCCCAGGCTGACCCGGCGGGCGCCGTCGACGAGCAGGTGGATCGGCCGCAGCGCGCGCCGCGCCGCCAGCACCGTCAGCAGGAGGATCGCCAGCAGCACGGGCACGCCCCAGCGCAGCAGCCGGCCCCGGGACTCGCTCAGCGAGCGGTACGCGGTGGCTTCGGGCAGGGTCGCCGCCAGGAAGCCCTGGAGGTGGCCGTCGAGCAGCCGCACGGCGTACACCGTGCGGCCGTGGCCGGGCATGTCGACCTCGCGCACCGGCGCCACGGTCTCGGTGCCGTTGGGCAGGAGGCCCGGGAAGCGCCGCTCGCCCGGCAGGGTCGCCACCTTGCCGCGCTCCGCGACGATGCCGCCGCCGGGGTTGAGGAGCCAGAAGTCGGGGGTCAGCTCGGTCGAGTCGTCCAGACCGGACTCGAGGGCCTCGGCGCTCTTCAGGTCGAGCCCCAGGAAGGCCGTCTCGGCGTCCACCGGCGTGCCGAGGTAGGACTCCATCTCGCGCAGGTCGAGGCGCCCGACCAGGTAGCCCACCACGGTGCGGTTGACGCGCCCGCGAATGGGCTGCAGGACGAGCATCGTCGCCCGGCCGAGCCACTCGGAGCGATAGATCGGGCTCAGCACGCCTGCCGCCGGCTCGGGGCTCTCCCTCGCCACCTCGGCCGTGGCCCACTCCTCGAGGCGCTCGTCGCGCGTGCCGGCCAGCACCTGGCCGGAACGGTCCACGAAGAAGAGGGACTCGTACACGCGATGGTGCCCCAGCACCGACTCGAGGTAGTCCGAGAGCTCCCGGACGGCCCGGCTTCGCTCGGGCCCCTGGCCCCGAGCGGCGTTCTCGACGCCCTCGTAGACCACGTAGGAGGTGGTCCAGCTCTGGGTCTCGGCGCGGCGCTCCTCGAACCAGCCCTGGAGATCCGACGCCTTCCGGAACAGGGCGTTCGTGAGGCTCTCGCGCACCTTGTCGCCCAGGATGCGCTCGTTGAGCTGCAGCATGTAGCCGCCCATGAGCAGCACGGGAATGCCCGTGCAGAGCAACACCACGAGCAGGATCTTGGCCTGGAGGCTGACCCGGTACGGTCGGGGTGCGGCGGGGCCCTGGTCGCTCATCAATTTCGGCGAGCCGATGCGCTTCCGAGAATCATACACCGCCGGGGACCTGCTCCGTCTGCCGTATAGTTCGGCGGTGGACGCCCCCGCCATACGACTCCAGGGAGTCTCCAAGGCCTTCGCGGGGCACAAGGCCGTGATCGACCTCAGCCTGGAAGTGGGGCGCGGCAGCGTGTTCGGCCTCCTCGGGCCCAACGGCGCCGGCAAGACCACCACGCTCCGGATGGTGATGGACGTGTTCGCTCCCGATGCCGGCACGGTCGAGCTGTTCGGGGGGCGCGCCTCCCGCGCGCTTCTCGACCGTGTCGGTTACATGCCCGAGGAGCGCGGCCTGTACCCCCGCATGGGCCTCGAGGAGCAGCTCCTGTTCTTCGCCGAGGCCAAGGGCACGGCCCGCTCGGTGGCTCGCTCGCGGCTGCCGGTCTGGCTCGACCGCCTCGAGCTCGACGGCAAATGGCGCAGCCGCAAGCTGAACGAGCTGTCCAAGGGCATGCAGCAGAAAGCCCAGTTCATCGCCAGCGTGCTCCACGACCCCGAGCTGCTGATCCTCGACGAGCCGATGGCCGGCCTCGACCCCGTCGCCGCCAGCCTGATGCGCGACGTGCTGCTCGAGCTCCGGCGCCGAGGCAAGACCCTGGTGCTGTCCAGCCACCAGATGGAGACCGTCGAGCGGCTCTGCGACGCGATCGCGCTCGTGAGCCGCGGCGAGAAGCTGCTCGACGGCCCGGTGGCCGAGGTGAAGCGGCGCTACGGGCGGAACACCGTGGTCCTCGCGTACGAAGGCGACGGGGCGTTCCTTGCGTCCCTTCCCGACGTGGCGGCGGTCTCCGACTTCGGCCGCTACGTGGAGATCCGCGTGGGCGAGGGCGGCGACCCCCAGGCCATCCTGCAGGCGGCGGCGGAGCGCCTGCGCGTCAGCCGCTTCGAGATCGTCGAGCCCAGCCTCCACGACATCTTCGTCGAGCAGGTGAAGGGTCACGGCGAGGCGGCGGCATGAGGGTGTTGCCGATCGTCCGCCGCGAGTACCTGGAGCGCATCCGCTCCAAGGCGTTCCTGATCGGCACGCTCGTGGGCCCCGCCCTGATGGCGGGCCTCATGATCCTGCCCAGCGTGCTGATGGCCAAGCAGCGCGGCAAGCCGCTGCGCGTGGCGGTGCTCGACGAATCGGGCGCGCTCAAGGAGACGATCGAGGACGCCCTCCGGTCGAGCACCGAGGAAGGACGGCGACGTTTCGACGTGCACGCGACGGCCGACGGCGACGCGAACGCCGTGAGGGAGCGCCTCAAGGCCCAGGTCCTCGACGGCAGCCTGGACGGATACCTGTTCCTGCCCAGGGACGCCCTCGAGCGCTCGGTGGCCGAGTACCACGGCAAGAACGTGAGCAACGTGATGGACCTCGGCCTGATGGACCGTGCCGTCGAGGACGCCCTGATCGGCGTCCGCCTCCGTGGCGCGGGCATCGGCGACGAGCGCGCCCGGGACGTGATGCGGCGCCTCGACCTCAAGACGGTCCGCCTGTCCGCCACGGGGGAGCGCGAGGACCGGGGCGGTTCGTTCTTCCTGTCCATGATCCTGCTCATGACCCTCTACACGACCGTGGCGATGTGGGGCGCCGCGCTCATGAACGGCGTGATCGAAGAGAAGGCGAACCGCGTGGTGGAGGTCGTCGTTTCGTCGGTGAGCCCCACCGAGCTCTTCGCCGGGAAGCTGCTGGGCATCGGCGCCGCCGGCCTGACGCAGTTCCTGGTGTGGACGGCCTTCATGCTCGCCCTCTCACTCTACGGCGGCGCGGTCGCGATCCTGGGCGGCTTGAAGCTGCCCGAGATCCAGCCCCTGGTGCTGGTCCTCTTCGTGGTGTTCTTCCTTCTCGGTTACTTCCTCTACGGCGCCATGTACGCGGCCGTCGGCGCCGCGGTGAACTCGCAGCAGGAGGCCCAGAGCCTCGTGTTCCCGGTCATGATGCCGCTCGTGTTCGGCGTGATGCTGTTCCCGATGGTGCTGTCGAGCCCCGACAGCGGGCTCTCGGTGTTCTGCTCCTTCGTGCCTTTCTGGACGCCGCTCCTGATGTTCCTGCGCGTGACGACCCTGACGCCGCCCTCCTGGCAGGTGTTGCTCTCCATCGCGCTCACCGCCGCCACCGTGGCGCTCCTCAACTGGGCCGCGGCCCGGATCTACCGCGTCGGCATCCTGATGTACGGGAAGCGCCCGACCTTCCCCGAGATCGTGAGGTGGATCGGGCGGGCGTGAGCCACGGCGCCAGTCTGTGAGAGCATCGAGCGGGACCAGGAGGTTCAAGCCGATGAAGTGGCCAGTCGCCGCGCTGCTCGCGCTCGCTCCCGTCGTCTTCGCGGAGAGCAACGCCGAGCTCAAGGAGCAGGTCCGTCAGACCGAGATCGCCTTCGCCAAGACCATGGCCGACCGCGATCACGCGGCGTTCACGTCGTTCCTCGCCGACGACACGCTCTTCTTCGGGCGGACCGTCCAGCGCGGCAAGGGCGCCGTCGCCCAGGCGTGGAAGCGCTTCTACGAAGACCCGCAGGCGCCGTTCTCGTGGGCTCCCGACACGGTCGAGGTCCTGGACTCGGGCGCCCTGGGGCTGAGCTCGGGGCCGGTGTTCGACCCGACCGGCGCCCGCGTCGGCACGTTCACCTCGATCTGGCGGCGCGAGCAGGACGGCCGCTGGCGGGTGATCTTCGACAAGGGCTGCGACTGCGGCGAGGCCCCGCCCCCCGCGAAGCCGCAGTCCTGACCGGCCGGCGGCTAGGCGCCGGCGGCCGCGCCGAAGCGGGCGGGCGAGAACGGTGTCGTGTCCACGCCCGGCGCGCGGCCCGTGGCGAGGTCGGCCGCGATCTCCCCGACCAGCGGCCCCAGAAGTATGCCGTTGCGGAAGAGGCCCGCGGCGTGGACGAGGCCCGGCAGCGCGCCGGGTCCGAGGATCGGGAGGCCGTCGGGAGTCCCGGGCCGCAGGCCCGCCCAGGTGTCGGCCACGGGCACGTCGGCCACGAACGGCGTCATCTCGATCGCGGCGTCCAGGATGCCGCGCAGCCCGGCGGCGGTGACGCTCTTGTCGAAGCCGGCGCGCTCCGACGTGCTGCCGGCCAGGATGCGGCCGTCGCCGCGCGGGACGAGGTAGCCGCGCGGCGAGACGACGACGTGGCGCAGCGCGGGCGGCGCGACGTCGAAGGCCACGATCTGGCCCCGGATGGGCTCCACGGGCGGCGGCGCGGGATCGCCTCCCAGGAGGCCCGCCCAGGCTCCGGCGGCGTTCACCACGACCGGGGCCCGGTGGATCTCGTGGCCGGCGCGCACGCCCTGCACGCGGCCGCTCTCGGCCAGCAGCGACAGCACCGGCCGACCCGACAGGAGCGCGGCGCCCCGGGCCACGGCCGAGGCCGCGAGCGCCCGCGTCAGGCGGACGTTGTCGATGCGGTGGTCTCCCGGAACCAACAGGCCGAAGCGGGCGGACGGAGCGAGGTTGGGCTCGGCCTGGCGCAGGTCGTCGGCCGACAGCGGCTCGACGACCAGGCCTCGGGCGCGCTGCCAGGCCAGACGGGTCTGCAGCTCGCCCGCCTGCTCCTCGCTGAAGGCGACCTCGATGAGGCCGCGGCTCGAGTAGTCCAGAGCCATCCCGGTCTCGCCCTCGAGGACCGGCACCAGGGCCTCGATGTGGCTGCGAGCCTTGAGCCCGAGCTCCAAGAGGGGCGAGTCCGATTCGGACTCGGCCTGGGGCGACAGCATGCCCGCCGCGGCCGAGGACGCCTCGGCGCCGACGCGCCGGCGCTCGACGATGAGCACCCGCGCGCCGCGGCCTGCGAGGGCCCTGGCCGTCGAGAGCCCCACGACGCCGGCGCCGATCACGATCACGTCGCTGGACGAGGCGCTGCGCACGCTTCTTTATAACCCAGGCGGCGTTCTGCTATCCTCTCCTGGAACGGGGGCTCCGGTGGAGACGAGCAGCCAGCAGGCGCGCTGCGTCAACTGTCGCACCGAGATCGCCGTCCCCTCGACCTACGCCCACGGCGATCACATCAAGTGCGGGGCCTGCGGGACCAAGCACAAGGTGGTCCGCGGCGACGTGCTGCGCCTGGTCATGGCGGACGTCGCTCCCCTCCGCGAATCGCTCCAGCACAACCGCCAGGTGATCGAGCGCCTGGAGGCGGAGATGTACGCGGCGCGGGCCAGCTTCGGCATCGGCGCCAACGGCATCGGTCTCGGGGTCGCCTACCTGCTGTGGCAGGTGGGCTTCGAGAACCGGCTGCTCGGGCGCGACGTGTTCCTGGAGGCGGTCGGCGTGGCGGCTGCGTGCGGCGTGGTGCTGGAGCTGGCCAACTACTTCTTCCTCGCCAAGCGCCAGAAGATGCGCCGCCTCGCCAACGAGATCTCCGAGGCGCAAAAAGACGGGCGGGCCATCGAGCAGAAGATCCGCGAGGCGTCGAGGGTGTAGCTACTCGACGAGCCCGGCGTCCACCATGCCGAGCACCGTCCTGTAGATGTGGTAGGAGCAGCGCGGCACGTCGCGCTGCAGGTCGGTCATCGAGGCGCCCTTCTTCAGGCGCGCCCAGACGGCGACGGCGAGCTCGAGGGTGTCCGGATCCTCCCACTGGAGCTGCGGCGCCTTCTGCTTCCAGACCTTGTTCGCGTCGGGGATCCGGGCCTGGAGCAGCGGCAGCTCGTCCTGGAGGCGCACCGACTCCATGAGCAGGGAGATCCCCGGCATCGTCACCTCGGTCTGGACCTCCTCCTCGGTCACGTTCTTGCCGGTGAAGGAGAACTCGCCTTCGAGGGGCGCCTGGAAGAGCTGGAACACCGCGTCGTCGCCGGTGAGCTGCCGGAACTTCGCCCGCGAGATGTGGCCCTTGAAGAAGAAGATGTCGGCGAGCCGCGTCTTGCCGTCCTGGGTGATGACGAGGGACCCCGTCTGGTGCGAGCCGATCAACGTCTGGATCACGGTGGCGAGGTCGAAGAACTTGAGGTTGCCCTGGAGCTGCTTCGGGCTCGCCCGCGGGACCTTGAGGGTCGTGGCCTCCAGGCGCCTCGCGAGGACCAGGCAGAGCCCGCGGGCGAAGGCGGGCAGCGTCACCATGAGGTCGAGGAACACCGCCTTCTCGAGGACGAAGACCTCGGCCTTCTCGGGGCAGCGGACGGTCGCCGAGCGCGGCGAGCCCGTCAGGAGCGCCAGCTCGCCCAGCACCTCGCCGGCCCCCAGGTAGGCCACCGGCACCGGATCGGCCCCGTCCGCCTGCGCGGCGAGCACCTCCAGGGCACCGCTCTTCACGATGTAGAGCCGGTCCCCCTGGTCCCCCTGCCGGAACACGAGCGCGCCCGAGCCGAAGAAGTCGAGCCGGCCCTGGCCCAGGATCGCCTTCAGCACCTCGTCGGGCTGGGACTCGAAGAGGTCGGAACTCTTGAGAAAGGCTGGATCAATCCCAGACATGGCTTGCGGAGGGTGGATTATACAGCCCGGCCAACCCCGGGCGGCACAGCGCCACCGCCGGTTGCGGCCCCTCCGCGCTGTGCTAGTATGTGCCGCTTTTCGGGCCAGGAAGCCCACGCCCGGCGCCGCCACGGGGGGTGTCCGATGATTGAACGCGAAGCGCCCATCCGCATCTACAGCGAGATCCTGGCGAGCACGTTGGGCGCCAAGATGGCGAAGGGCCGCCTGGTGCGCGTGTCCGACGAGGGCTACTACGAGGTGCTCCTCGAAGCCTCCGGCAAGAACTACACGACCCTCCTCCCGGTCGCCTCGACGGTGATCATGGCGGCCGAGCCCGAGGAAGAGGTGGGCAGGATCGAGGTGGAGCGCTGAGCCGGGAGATCCGGACCCTCCACGTCGGGCTCGGGCCCATCGGCCAGAGCATCGTCCGGCTCGCTCTCGACACACCCGGCCTCAAGGTCGTCGGCGCCGTTGACGTCTCTCCCGACAAGGCCGGGAAGGACCTGGGCACGATCCTCGGGCTGTCGAAGAAGCTCCGCCTCAAGGTGTTCGGCGACTTGAAGAAGGCCCTCCGGAAGGCCAAGGCGGACGTGGCCGTGCTGTCCACGGGCTCGGCGCTGCGGGACGTCAAGCCGCAGCTCGCAGCCCTGCTGAAGAAGGGCCTCCACGTCGTATCGACCTGCGAGGAGCTCAGCTTCCCGGCTCCGGCGCGGGCGGGCTCCTTCCGCGAGCTCGACGCCCTGGCGCGGCGGAAGAAGGTCTCGGTGCTCGGGACCGGCGTGAACCCCGGCTACGCGATGGACGCCCTGGCCCTCTTCCTCACGGCGCCCTGCGCCCGGGTGAACCGCGTGGCGGTGACGCGGGTCGTGGACGCGGCCACGAGGCGCCTGCCCCTGCAGCGCAAGGTGGGCGCGGGACTGAACGTGGCGCAGTTCCGGCGCGCCATCACCGAGGGCAGCGTCCGCCACGTGGGACTGCCGGAGTCCGTCCACATGATCGCCGCCGGCCTGGGCTGGAAGCTCGATCGCGTGGACGAGACCCTCGAGCCCGCCATCGCGCCCCGCGACCTCGACACCGAGTACCTCCGCGTGCCCGCGGGCAACGCCGCCGGCATCAAGCAGTCGGCCCGCGGCTTCCGCAAGGACGAGCTCCTCGTCAGCCTCGACCTGCAGATGTACGTGGGCGCCGAGCAGCCGCGCGATCACGTGCTCATCGACGGCGTCCCGCCCATCGAGATGACCATCGCCGGCGGCATCGCCGGCGACATGGCCACGGCCGCGATCGCGGTGAACGCGATCCCGAAGCTGCTGGCGGCGCGGCCGGGCGTCGTGACGATGCGCGACATCCCGCTCGTCCACGCGTTCTCGCCCCTCGAGGTGAAGTCGCTCCCGCCGAAGCGCAAGTAGAAGCAGGGCCGGCCGTCAGAAGCCGAGCTTGACCCCCAGCCGGATCGTGCGCGGGGCCTGATAGCCGGAGTCCATAGGGTGACGGATCGGTCGGCCAAGGTGTCGGATCGCGGTGGCCAGACTACCACTCGGGAGGCCTGGCCCAGCCGGGAAAGGGGCCGACCTCCAGCTTGTAGCCCGTCGGCGAGGCGGGGTCGGCGATGGCTCGCACGTTGGTATGGGTGCCCAGGGCGGCGAGCAGCTCGTCATACGGCCGCCTGTGCGGCGGAGGCTTGGTGACGTCGGGCACGGCCCAGATTCGGACCGTCCTGTCGTTCGCCGTCGATGCCAGCCAGCGGCCGTCGGGCGAGAACGCCATCGCGACGACGCCGCTCCGATGCCCCATGAGCACATGGGGCTCGCCGCCTTCGACCGAACCGATGCGGACCGTGCCGTCGGTGTCGCCCGCGGCGACGAGCCTTCCCGAGGGGTCGAGCGCGACGGCGAGCTGGGTCGGCTTTCCATAGGAGCCCAGCGACAAGGATGCAGTGCCGTCGAGGGAGAACCGGACGAGCGATGCGGGGCGGTCCGCGTTCCAGACGTCGTGCAGCCCCAGTCCGAGACGTCGGTCCTGGCTCAGCCTGAAGGGTCCGTCCGGCTGGGCCGCGAGGACCTGGCTCTCGCCGCTGCGGAGATCCACCGATACGAGGCCGGTGCCGGAAACCGAGGCGAGAAGACGATCCGCGTCGAGGAACTCGAGACCGAGCGTATGGCCCGCGCGGCCGTCGCCGGCTCCGGGCAGAGGACCGAAGCTCCGGACCGTGCCCGAATCCAGATCGAAGACGCGCACCACCTTCTCGTCGCGAGGGCTGTTGCGGAGTGCCGCGGCCAGGAGCCGGCCGCCGTCTCCGAACGCAACCGCTCCGATCGTCGCCCGCTCCGAGAACCCTCGAAGCGGCCGCGGCGGCCCGCCATCCAGGCGAACGAGGGAGAGGCGCCCGCGGTCGAGGCCGACCGCGGCTCTCTGACCCGACGGATCGACCGCGATGGCGGACCAGTAATACCCTTCGCCGAGCAGCCGGCGGGGCTCGTCGCGGGTGGTCAGGGGCCAGGCGAGAACGCCGCTGCTCGAGCTCGAGGGGACGCCGAGCAGCCAGCGGCCGTCCGGCGTGAAGGCCAGGCTGCCGACACGCCCATCGTCGTGCGGCAGGCTCAGAACGCTCGGCCATTCCTGGCCAATCCACCAGAGCGCCGCGTCTTTGAAATGAGACGTGACCAGCCACTGCCCGGATGGATCGAACGAGACCTCGTTGACGAAGTCGACGTCGGCCCTCCTGAACACGGGGGGCTCGGTTCCAGGAGCCTCGAGGTCGAACAGGCTTATCGTCGGACGCCCCTCGACGATTCCGACGGCTGCGATCCGACGACCGCTGGGATCGAAGTACGACCAAAGGGTCCCGGGCGCGTGCAGCACGCGCTCTGGCCGCGACCCTCCGGGTGAAGTCGGCCAAACGCGCACCTCGCCCGCGATCCCTGAGGCGGCAGCGACATGCTTCCCGTCCCGGCTCACGCCCAGGCCCGTGACCGGAGCCGCATGCTCGGCCAGAAGCCTGGGCTGCGAGAGCCGCTGGCCGACGGATCTCAAGTAGACCTTTCGATCTTGCCCGTAGGCCAGCCACCCCCCGGCGTAGGCATGATCGGGCTGCTGCGGCAAGCCCTCCATCGACCCGATCTCCTGCGGCTCCCCGTTGCCGAAAGACCACCTGCGGATCACGGTCCGTGTTCCCACCTTCGATTCCGTGAAGAAGTCCCCCTTCGTCGTCCAATCCCCCGGCGGGCCCTCGATCTGAGCCCGACGCAGCTCACGTCCGTCGGGCACCGACCAGAGGCGCACGTCGCCCATGTAGCTGGCCAGGAGGACATCGCTGTTCGGGCCGAACCCGACCATCGCGCTGACCTGGCCCTTCGAGGGGTACTCGCCCAGCAGCCGCGATGGGCCACCGTCCTTGTGCAGCAGCTCGACCCTCGTGAAGCCGCCCAGCGCGATCCACTCGCCGTTGGGACTGAAGTCGTTCCGGAGGGCGACGCCCGGCGCAACGGGCGCGATGCGCGCCGTCGGGGCGCTCTGCAGCACGCGCAGCGCGAGCAGCCGCCCGACTTCCGTGTCGGCCAGCTCCAGGCCCTTCAGGGCGTAAGCGAGCGCCGCGGTCGGATCCCGCTCGATCTCCCGCTCCCCGAGCACCAGGAGTTTGCCAGCCTCCGCCCGCAGTGTCTCAGCCTCGGCCTTCCTGCGTGATGCATCGGCTCTCTGCCACAGCACTGACGTGACGATCGCCACCGAGGCCGCAGCGGCCAACAGGGCGGCCGCCGCGGCTCGGCGCCGGCGCCTCCGGCGCGTTGCGTTCGCCAGCATGGCCCGCGCGAAGGCGTCCTCGGTGGTGGAAAGCGAGCCTGGGTAGCGTTCCCGCCATAGGGAGAAGTCCAAATAGGCCTGGCCGGACCAGAGCAGGTCCTCCGGCTGGCCGCGGTCGTGCCAGAGCTGCGCCGCCTGGCGGAGCTGGTCCCGGAGCTGCGCGCCATCGGCGTCCTGGGTCTGCCACCGCACGAGCCGCGGCCAGTTGCGGAGCAGGGACTCGTGGATGATCTCGACCTGCTGATGGCTCTCGTCCCCGTCGCCGGCGCGATGGTAGGCCGTCAGCAACCGGGCGTCCACGAGCGAATTCAGGACCTGTTCCGCTTCTGCGCCCGCCTCTGGATCGCCTTCCTTCCGAAAGACCGAGAGCAGCTCGCCACGCTCCCGCACGGCCCGCGTGCCTTCGGACGTGACCAGGTTGCGGAACAGCTCTCGAACGACCGGGATGCGCTCCGTCCCTGTCCGCTCGAGCGCCGCCTCGGCGTGCTGGGCGAGCGCCCCGGCCACGCCCCCGATCTCCTGGTATGCCTCGCGGGTGAGGAGGCCGCGCTCCCGGTCACGCCTCTCCCAGAGGCTCGAGGCCGCGAAGGCGAGAAGCGGCAGCGCTCCCCGCTCGCGGCCCAGCTCGGCCACCATCTCCTCGACGAGGGACTCGTCCTCGAAGCGGTAGCCGCATGCCAGGGCCGGCTGAACGAGCGCCCGGCGCAGCGCACTCTCGGTGAGCGTGCCCAGGGGCGTGAGATCCGCGAAGGCCGGCGCTAGCGAATCGTAGGCGTGGCAGCGGAGGAGAAAGTCGTCCCGCAGCGAAAGGACCACGTGGAGGTCGGCCTCGAGGACCAGCCGTCCCAGGAGCTTCGCGAAGGCTTCCTGCACCTCGGCGCCATTCAGCGTGAACAGCTCCTCGAACTGGTCGACGATCAGCAGCGCGTGCTCATTGCGCTGCCGGAAGCGGCGCAGAAGCGAGACCGCGGTGTCCGGCTCCTCGAAGCGCAAGAGAGCATCGGTGGCCTGCGCATCTCCAGCGAAGACGGGAGCGAGGGCGCGGGCGAGCGACTGGAAGGGGCGGCCGCCTGGGGTCGTGATCACCGCCTTCCAGGTGCCGGGCAAAGTGGGAAGCAGCCCCGCCCTCAGGAACGAGCTCTTGCCCGCCCCGGACGGCCCGACGAGGGCGAGCAGGCGCGGCCGTCTGAGCTTCTTCCAGACGGCCTCGACCTCGACTTCGCGGCCGAAGAAGTACTCCGCGTCCTCCTCGGTGAACGACGCCAGCCCAGGGTAGGGTCGCCTCTGCTCGAAGCCGGGGAGACGAAGGGTGACCTCCTCGAGCGCTCGGGCGAGGGCGTGGGCGGAGCCGGGACGGTCCTGAGCGTTCGCGGCGAGGGCTTGTCGGAGCACCGGCGCCCACGGTCCGTCGGGCACGCGCGGCGGAGCCTCGCGCACCGCGGCCCACAGCGTCTGGCGAGCCTCGAAGCTCCTGGCGCCTCCCACCGCCAGCATCTCCGCCAGCACCACCCCCGCCGCGAACACGTCCGTCCGCGCGTCCACGCTGTCGCCGCGCGCCTGCTCCGGAGCCATGTAGCCTGGTGTGCCCGAGATCGACCCGGTTCCCCCTTCGGTGGACAGCTTCGCCAGGCCGAAGTCCATCACCACCACCCGCCCCGCACGGGTGACCATCACGTTCTCCGGCTTGAAGTCGCGGTGCACCAGGCCGGCGAGGTGGATCGCCTGTAGGCCGGCGAGGAACTGGGACGCGATCTCCCGCGCTTCGCCGAGCTCGAGGGGCCCCTTGTCCTTCAACCAGTCGGCAAGGGTGACGCCGTCGACGTACTCCATCGACACCAGCTCCTGGCCGTCCTCCACCACGAGGTCGAAGATGCGGCAGACGTTGGGAGAGACGACCTCGCGCGCGGCGCGCACCTCGCTGCGGAGCATCTCGCGGGCCCGGTCGCTCGCGACCCGTTCGACACGCACGGCCTTCAGGGCGACCTCCACGCGCAGCTTCAGGTCGAAGGCGCGGAACACCTCGCCCATCCCGCCGCGGCCCAGCACCTCGCGGATCTGGTAGCGCTCGCCCAGGATGCGTCCCGGCGCGGGCCGGTCGACGGTCGCTGCCTCGCTGTCGGCGCTGCCGGGCGCCGGGGAGTCTCGCAGCGCCAGGCTCAAGAGACACTGCGGGCAGAGCCCCGCAATACCGCGCTCCGAGACCAGCTCGCTCCTGCAGTCGGGACACCGCTTCACTTCATCCAGGGGGTCACCTCCTTGTTCAGGTGACCGAACGGATGGGGGAAGTCACACGGGCGGCCGGCCCCAGGGCGCTACGACTCCGAGCAGGTGCCTCACCTCGTCGTCCACGTCTTCCGGGCCCGAGACCGTCTCTGCGATCTCGGCCCGCAACACCTGGCCGAAGCGTTGACGCAAGCGATGGACCGAGGTCTTGACCGCCCCCTCGGTGGTCCCGAGCTGCTGCGCCACCTCGTGGTAGGGCGGGGCCGCCTGTCCGCCCGTCAGGAACCCTTCCAGCCGCGCGAACTCCCTCCCCCGCTCCGCATCCTCTTGTTCGCGTCGCAACCGGGCGAGCGCCCGCTCGAGGACGGTGAGCGCCCAGCGCCGCTCGAAGATCTCCTCCGGCGTCAGCCGGTCGACCGGTTCGTCGCGGTATCGGGCTTCGACATCCTGGGCATCGATCGAGATCAGGTCCGCACGCCCGCCACGCTTCCACGCCTGCGCCTTCTCGCGTTGCTTCGACAGGAAGTGGCGCACCGACGCGATCAGGAAGGCGCGGAAGCGCCCTCGCTCCGGATCGTAGTCGTCGAGATATCCCTTCTCCAGAAGCTCGGCGAAGTAGGCCTGGGTCAGGTCGCGCGCGTCCTCGGCATCATGACCTTGCCGCCGCACCAGAGCGTAGATGGGATACCAGTAGATGCGGCACAGGGCTTCCAGCGCCTGGCGCGACTCGATGGACGGCGCGTCGCGCGCGGCAAGGACCATCGTCCAGTTGGTCGTAGCGAAGCGTGACTGCACAGGCTGCAAGCCAGACTAGCACCCCGCGCGAACCGCGCTCAAGCCCGTGCGTCAGCGAGCGTGGCCCTCGACGTATTCGCGGAGCAGCTTCTCGTCCTGAGGGTCGATGCCGACGAACTGCACGCCCACGTGGTAGCCGGCGCCGCGGTCGGCCGGGTGGACGTGGCGGACCTCGGCCTGCACCCAGATGCGGTCGCCTTCGAGGTCGAGGGCGAAGTCGTAGATGCCGCCCTTCTCGAGCGCCGCCGGCATCACCAGCAGCGCTCCGCCCAGGGACAGGTCGAGGAAGCGGACGGGAACCTGGGCGCGGGCCTGGCCGCGGGCGAGCTCTCCGTTCACAGCGCCCTCCGCCGCTCGCGCTCGAGGAACGACTGCAGGAGCGCCTGGTCCATCTCGTCGATGCTCTCGAAGTCGACGCCCACGAGCCACGGCGGCTGGTCGTCGGGGTTCTTCGCCTCGAGGTGAACGACGCGGCCGCGCAGGTCGACGGCCGAGTGGGGCAACTGCAGCGTGAGGTCGCACAGCGAGCCCATCGCCATCGGCACCTCCATCTCGAGCGAGGCGCCGGCCTCGGAGAGCGCGACGATCCGGAAATCGGCCAGCAGCGTCGCCCGGCCGACCATCCGGCCGTCGATCCGAAGGCGCTGGTGGCGCCGCCTCTCGCTCGCGTCCATTGAAGATGCGGGGCGATTGTAGGGGGCGGTCGCGACCGGGTCAACGACGGGGGCGTTATATACTGCCCCCTCCAGGGACAGCGCATGAAGGGCTCCGTCGAGCAGGGGATCTTGCCCACGGTCCTGCGCGACCTCTATGTGGGGCGCAGGACGGGCTTCCTCCATTTCAACCGGGCCGAGGAGCGACGGAGCGTCTATTTCGCGAAGGGCAACCTCGTGCACGCCGACACCAACGTCCGCGAGGAGCGCCTCGGGGAGACGCTCGTGCGCCAGGGGCTCTTGACCGAGGCCGACCTGAGGCGGGCCGCGGGCTTCGTCCTCCGCGACAAGAAGCGGCTCGGCGCGGTCTTGCTCGAGCTCGGCGTGCTGAACGCCGACAAGCTGGACGACGCGCTGGCGCTCCACGTGCGCGAGATCCTGCTCCGGGTCATGACGTGGACCGAGGGAGAGTACGAGTTCGAGGAGAAGGAGGAGGCGGGCCTGGAGCCGGGCTTCGCCTTGAAGCTGTCCACCGGCGAGGTGATCCTCGAAGCGGTGCGGCGGATCGAGGATCCGGACGTGATCCGTTACGCGATGGGCGACATCGATCGCGTGCTGGGCCTGTCGAGCGATCCGTTGCTCCGCTTCCAGAAGGTCACGCTCTCTCCGGCCGACGCCTACATCCTCTCGCGCATCGACGGCACGCTGAGCTGCCGGGAGGTCGTCCAGGTGATCCCCATGGTGGCGGAAGACACCATGAAGGGCCTGTTCGGGCTGCTCTGCACGGGCATCGTGGAGTACCTGCCGCTGCCTCCCAAGACGGCAAAGCCGGAGCCGCGAGCCGTCCCGCGGCCGGCTCCGCCGCCGGAGCCGGCGCCCAGCGCGGCGCCCGCGCCCGAGACGGCTGCCCCTCCCGCTCCGCCGCCGGCGGCTCCTCCGCTGCCCACGGCGTCCGCGCCAGCTCCAGCCGCGCCGCCACCCCAGGCGTCCTCCGGCCTCAGCCCCGAGCAGGAGGCGCGGCGCAAGGAGGTCCTGGAGTCCTTCGAAGACCTGCGCGCGAAGAACCATTTCGAGATCCTGGGCATCCCCCGCGCGTCCGGCGAGGCGCAGGTCAAGGAGGCGTACTTCAAGCTCGCGCGGCGCTTCCACCCCGACACCCACCACGACCCGGCCCTGGCGGACCTCCGCGACAAGATCGAGGCGATCTTCATCCGCCTCGGCGAGGCCTACGAGGTGCTCCGCGACCGGAACCGACGCGCCGCCTACGAGAGCGACCTCGTCGCGCGCCTGCCCAAGGTGCCAACCGCGGCCGCGGCGCCCGCCGACGCCGAGGGCACGCGCGATCCGGAATTCGAGGCGAAGGCCGCCGAGGAGGCGCTCCGTCGCGCGGACAAGCTCTACGCCCAGGAGAAGTACTGGGACTCGATCCAGCTCCTCGAGCCCGCGCTGACGAGCCTCAGGGGCAAGCTGCTGCAGAAGGGCCGCGTGCTGCTGGCGCGGAACTACCTGAAGAACCCGAAGTGGGTGAAGCGCGCCGAGGAGCAGCTCCAGACCGTGGTCAAGGACGACGCCGGCAACGTCGACGCGCACTTCCTGCTGGCGGGGATCTACAGGAGCAGCGGCCTCAGGACCCGGGCGTTCCACGCGTACGAGCGCGTTCTCGAGCTCAGGCCCGAGCACGAGGAGGCCCGGGCCGCGATCCTCCAAGTCGCCCCGGGGCTGCCGGCCGAAGAGGAGAAGCCGGGTTCCGGCTTCCTCAAGAAGCTGTTCGGCAAGTGACGTGATGCGCCGCCTCGGGCTCATCGTCGCGCTGCTGGCGCTGCCCGCCGCGGCGGATGTCTACCACCTCACGGACGGCGACCGCATCACGGGCAAGACCGTCTCCAAGGCCGGCAACCAGTACCGCGTCCAGACCGCCTACGGGCGCGTCACGATACCGAAGGCCAAGGTCCACAAGATCGTGAAGGACGACGGCAGCGAGGAGGTCGTGAACGCGCCCACGGCGCTGCCGACGCCGGCGCCGACGCCGACCCCGATGCGCCTGGTCGTCATCGTGACGGGGGCGAGCTTCTGGCAGGCCTGGACCGCCAGGGAGGCTGCCGCCGATCCCACGCTCCGGCTCCAGGTCAGCGTTGACGAGGAGCCGCTGGCGACGTACGTCGACGCCCAGACCGATCCCGACATCCCGGGAGCCCTGGTCAACGCCTTCAGCTTCGACGCGGGGATCTCCATCGAGGCCCCCGAGGGTGTCACGGCCCACGCCCCCGAGGCCCGGCCCGGACGCATCTCGCTGAAGCTGGACGCGCCCGTGGAGCGGGCGGGCGAGCGGCTCGTGCGCGTGGCCTATCAGGCCAACGACGCCACCAAGGAGGCTCCGGCTTGGCGCGACGTGGTCGCCGCCCAGATCACCGCCGCCCTCGAGCCGGACACCGCGAACTTCGTGCGCGTGCACCAGGACCGCGGCCGCATGGAGTTCTCCGGCTTCCCCAAGAAGAAGATGAAGAACGTCGAGACGTTCCGCATCGAGATGGGAATGGAGTAATCTCGGAGACATGGACCAGGCGGCCCTCGTCGAGCTCCTGCCCTCCATCGGCCTGGCGATCGCCCTCGCGGCCTGCGCCGGGGTGCGGGCCTGGCTGCCGCTGCTCCTGGCCGGCGGACTCTCCCGGGCGGGCCTCCTGCGGCTCGGCGATTCCTTCGCGTTCCTCTCGACGGACAAGGCCCTGGTGCTCTTCGGCCTCGCCACGGTCCTCGAGATCGCCGCCGACAAGATCCCGGCCCTCGACCACGCCCTCGACGCGCTGTCGACCGTGCTCCGGCCGGCGGCCGGCGCGCTCCTCGCCGCCTCGGTGATCGGCCGCTTCGCGGATCCGCTGACGGCGGTGGTGCTGGGCGTCGCGGTGGGGGCCCCCGCCTCGCTCGTGCCGCACGCGGCGAAGTCCACGCTGCGCGCCGTCTCGTCGACGCTCACGGCGGGCCTCGCGAACCCCGTCATCAGCCTCATCGAGGACCTGCTGGCCGTGGTGATGTTCCTGCTGGCCGTGCTCGTGCCCATCGCCGTCGTCCTGCTCCTGGCCCTCGCGACCTACTTCCTCGCGAGGCGCCTCGTCCGGCGTCCGGCTCCCGCCCGCGCGTGAGCCCTCGCGCTCCGCAGGCCCTTGCGGCCGCCCTGGCCGCCCTCGCGCTCCAGGCCTCCGCCCAGGCGCCCCCGACCACGCGGCCTCCCGTCGTCATCGAGGTGGAGGTGGACGTCGTGTCGATCACGGCGGTGATCCACGACAAGGCCGGCCGCTTCGCCTCGGGCCTCGGCCCGAAGGACATCCACATCTTCGAGGACGGCGTGCCGCAGGACGTGACGATCTTCCGCGAGGCGCAGGGCGGCGAGGAGAAGATCCCGCTCTCGGTCGGCCTCGTCCTCGACGCTTCGGGCAGCATGGCCCAGAACATGGGCTTCCTGAGGGAGGCGGCCTCGAGCTTCGTGGGCAAGCTCGAGGAGGTGGACGAGGCGCTGGTCATCCAGTTCAACGAGAGCGTCAAGGGCAGCGCTGAGTTCACCGGCGACATCGACCGCCTGGACCAGTTCATCGCGGGGCTGCAGGCCTGGGGCGGCACCAGCCTCTACGACGCGATCCGCTACTCACTGGAGCGCATCAAGGACCGGCCCGGCCGCAAGGCCCTCGTCGTCTTCTCGGACGGCGAGGACACGACCAGCTCGATCACCGAAAGCGAGGTCGTCGACTACGCGCGCGCCGTCGAGGCCACCATCTACGGGGTCGGGATCCGCGGCGGCCCCGGAGGCGGCGGGGCGCCGCGAGGGTTCCTCAAGAAGATCGCCGAGGAGACCGGCGGCCAGTACTTCTTTCCGGACAAGGTGGGCGAGCTGATCCGCGTCTTCGCTGCGATCTCGGCCGAGCTGCACCGCCACTACCTCCTGGCGTACTCCCCCAAGAAGCCTCCCGACGGCCTGTTCCGCAAGATCGAGGTGAGGCTCGACCGCAAGGACCTCGAGGTGCGGGTCCGGAAGGGCTACTTCGCCGTCAAGAAGCGCCGGCGCTAGCCGTCACTTCGCCTCGACCTTGCCCTTGGCGTTCTTGAGGTTCATGGCGACGCCCTGCTCGATGCCGCCCTTGACCTTGCCCAGGAGCACGCCCGACAGCATGCCGGTCGGGGGGTCGATGCGCGTGCGGTAGAGG
>DASSJI010000200.1:0-20759 GCA_035691285.1 Vicinamibacteria bacterium
GAGCCGGGGATCCTCTCCGCCTCCTTGATCTGGGCCACGCGCAGCTCCACTTTGGCGAAGTCGGCGATGTCGATCTTGTCGCTCGGTGCGGGAGCGGCCGCGGGCGGTGTGGGCGATTCGGACACGATGGTCTCCTTCTTCTTCTCCAGGCGCGGGAAGAGCGGTTCGATCCGGCCGATGGGACGGCCGGCCTCGAGCCTTCCCCACTCGAGGTCTCCGGGCCCGAGGCTCGTGGCCTCGAGGCCGAGCATGGCGAGCACGCGGGCGGCGGCCCGCGGCATCACCGGCGACACGAGCACGGCGACGAGCCGCACTTCCTCGAGCAGGTCGTAGAGGAAGGTCTCCAGCTCGGCCTTTCGGCCGGGCTCCTTCGCCACGGCCCAGGGCGCGAAGCTGACGATCGACTGGTTCGCCGCTCCCACGCGCGCCATGGCCTCGGTCAGCGCGCCGCTGAAATCCAGCTTCTCGTAGCGCGCCAGGATCGACGCCGACTGGGTGCGCTGCCTCGGGGCCGGAGCGCCCTGCGGCACCTTGCCGCCGCAGTACTTCTCGACCATGGTGAGGGCGCGCGAGACCAGGTTGCCGAGGTCGTTCGCGAGGTCGGCGTTGAAGCGCGTGAGGAACGCCTCGTCGGTGAAGTCCCAGTCCTGGCCGTAGACGCCCTCGCGCAGCAGGAAGTAGCGCACGGCATCGGATCCGTACTGGTCGAGCAGCGCCTGGGGATCGATCACGTTGCCGGTGGTCTTGCTGAGCCTCCGGCCGTTCTTCGTGATGTGGCCCTGCACGAACTCGCGGTTCGGCGGCAGCACGCCGGCGGCGTGGAGGATCGCCGGCCAGTAGAGGCAGTGGAAGCGGATGATGTCCTTGCCGATCAGGTGCAGGCGCTCGCCCCCCCCGCCCTGCCAGTAGCGGGCGAAGCGCGGGTCGTCGTCTCCGAAGCCGAGGGCGGTGATGTAGTTCGACAGCGCGTCTACCCAGACGTAGAGCACGTGGTCGGGCTGCTCGGGCACCGGGATGCCCCACCGCACGCGCGCCCGGCTGACGCTGAAGTCCTTGAGCCCCTGTTCGATCACCGACAGGCACTCGTTGCGCCGCACCGCCGGATCGATGCGCAGGTGACCCGACTGGATCTGGTCGCGCAGCCAGCCCTCGTAGGCCGACAGGCGGAAGAAGAAGTTCTCCTCCTCGGTCCATTCGCACGGCCGCTCGTGGTCGGGGCAGAAGTTGTCGGGCTGGACGAGCTCGTCCTCGTCCTTGAAGCCTTCACAGCGCGGGCAGTACCAGCCGGCGTAGCGCCCCCGGTAGACGGCGTCCCGCCCGTCGGGCGTCCTCGCCTTCGCGAGCTGCGACCAGAGCCGGAGCACGCCGCGCCGGTGCACCTCCTCGGTGGTGCGGATGAAGCGGTCGTAGCGGATGTCCAGTCGCTCCCAGAGGGCCTGGAACACCGCCGCGATGCGGTCGCAGTGCTCCTGCTCCGAGATGCCCTTCTCCCGCGCGATGCGCTCGATGTTCTGGCCGTGCTCGTCGGTGCCGGTCAGGAAGAAGACGTCGTGCCCCTGGAGGCGTCGCGCCCGCGTGAGCGCGTCCGCGGCGATGGTCGTGTAGGCGTGGCCCACGTGGGGCACGTCGTTGACGTAGTAGATCGGCGTCGTCAGGAAGTAGCGCAAGCGTCTCCTCAGCGGCGCGAGCGGAAGGCGGCGACGGCCGCGGCCCAGGCCTCCTTCACCGGAACCCCGTGGACCTCCGCGGCCCGCGCGCAATCCTCGAACTCGGGCTGCGCGCTCACGACCCGACCCCCGCGGCGGCCCAACTTCACGCCGATCGGGCCGTAGGCGGTCTCCACCTGGACCACCTCGCGCTCCAGGACCGTGCGCTCCCACTCCTGGCGCCTCACGCCGAGCGTCGTCGTCTCGGCGAAGAGCAGCTCCTCGACGGCCTCGCGGCGCGAGTGCGGAAGGAGGGCCGTCATCAGGACGCCCGGGCGGCCCTTCTTCATGTGTACCGGGGTCAGGTAGGCATCGAGAGCCCCTCTCTCGATGAGCCGGTCGAGCAGCGGGCCGAAGAGCTGCGGCGACATGTCGTCGATCTCGGCCTCGAGCACGAGCACGCGGTCCGAGCCCTCCTCGCCCTGTTCGCCGACCAGGAGCCGCATGACGTTCGGCCGGTCGCCGGTCTCGCGCGAGCCCGCTCCGTGGCCGACGTGGTCCAGCCTCAGGAGCGGCAGCGGCCCGTACGAGGTCGCGTAGCCGGTGACGAGCAGCGCTCCGGTCGGCGTGAGCAGCTCGCCCTCCCCGGCCCCGTACACGGGCGCGCCCTTCACGAGGCGCGCGGTCGCGGGCGGCGGCACCGGGAACGTGCCATGGGACATCGTGACCGTGCCCGACCCGACGTTGAGCGGCGAGGCCACGAAGCGGTCGGCCTTGAGCCAGGCGAGCCCGACCACGGCCCCGACGACGTCGACGATCGAGTCGACGGCGCCGACCTCGTGGAAGTGCACCTCTTCGGGGCCCGTGCCGTGGACGGCGGCCTCGGCCTCGGCCAGGCGCCGGAAGAGCGACGAGGCGCGCTCCTTGACGTCGTCTGCGAGGGTGGAGCCCGCCAGGAGCGCCTGGATGTCGCTCAGTCGCCGATGCTGGTGGCCGCGCGGGTGCTCGACCACGACGTCCACCTTCGTGGCGTGCAGCCCGGCCCGGTGCACCCGCCGCGAGTCCAAGCGAAAGCCCAGGGCGCCCAGCCTGGCCAGCTCCGCCCGCAGCGCGTCGAGGGGCAGGCCCATGTCGACGAGGGCGCCGAGGATCATGTCCCCCGACGCCCCGGAGGCGCAGTCGAAGTAGACCAGCCGGCTCACGCCGCACCCACGAGCGCCGGGACGACCGAGGCCGCCGCGCCGCGGAACGACGCGTGCGCCAGGGGTGTCAGGGGCGTCTCATCGGGGTTCACCTCTATCACGAAGGCGCCCCGGGCGCGGGCCGAAGGCGCGATTGCCGCGGCCGGGTAGACGACCGACGAGGTGCCGACGACCAGCACGACGTCCGCCGTCTCCCCGGCGTCGAAGGCGGCCCTGAGCGCGTCCTCCGGAAGCGTCTCGCCGAACCAGACCACGGCCGGCCGCTGGACCCCTCCGCAGGCGCAGCGCGGCGGCAGCTCGGGCAGCGGCACCCGGCGGTCCTCGGCCTCGAGGCCGCATGCCGTGCAACGGACACGCCACAGGCTGCCGTGAAGCTCGACGAGCCGGCGGCTTCCGGCCGTGGCGTGCAGGCCGTCCACGTTCTGCGTCGCGAGCAGGAAGCCCGGCCGTCGCGCCTCGAGCTGCGCGATCGCGTCGTGAGCGGCGTTCGGCCGGAGCGGCGCGATCACTCCCCGCCGCCAGGCATACCACTCCCAGACGAGGACGGGGTCGCGAGCGAAGGCCTCGGGCGTGGCCAGCTCCTCGGGCCGCCGCTGCCGCCACAGCCCCTCAGGCCCTCGGAACGTGGGCACGCCGCTCTCCGCAGACACGCCGGCGCCCGTCAGGACGAAAACGCGCTCGGCGGCCCCGAGCCGCCGCGCCGCCTCCTGTGCCTCCGCGCCGCCCGGCGCCTGAATCGGCATGACCGCAAAGAGGTTAGCTTATGCGACGCGCCGCCTATAATGCCAGCCCCGTGAGCTCCAGGACGCGAACGGCGCTTCCCGCCCCCCTCGCGCCAGTCCTCGTCTTGACCGGGTGGATCCTCATGGTGCTCGGGGGGCTGGTCGCCGCTCGCCTCGGGCTCCGCGCGATGCTCGTGGTCTCGGAGCTGCTGCTGGTCCTGCCAGCGCTCGCGGCCTTCCTCGTCTTCGGCGTCAGCCTGCGCGACGGCGTCGGCCTGCGACCGATCACCTCCCGCGTCTTCCTCGTGTCCATGGCCCTCGGCGCCACCCTCTGGGCGCTGAGCCTGGGACTGTTCGAGCTCCAGTACGCCGTCTGGAAGCCGCCGCCGGGCTACCTCGAGGCCTTTCGCCGCCTCCACGACCTGCTGCGCCCGACCGGACCCCTGGACGCCCTCGTTTCGGTCGTCGCGATCGCGATCGCGCCGGCGGCGTGCGAGGAGGTGCTGTTCCGCGGCGCCGTGCTTCCGGCCCTCGTCCGGCTCGGCGCTCCGGCAGCCGCGGTCCTCTCGTCGCTCCTCTTCGGCGTGATCCATCTCGACTCGGCCGGCGGGAGCCTGTCGCTCTACCGCGTGCCGTTCGCGGTCGCTGTCGGCCTCGGTCTCGCCGCCATCCGGCTGCGCACGGGCGTCCTCGCGCCCGCCATCGTCGCCCACGCCACGCTCAACACCATCACCTTCACGGCCGTGCCGTTCGCGGCCGCGTCCGAGGGCGCGCTGCCCGACCCGCGGCCCCTTCTCGGAGGGACGCTCCTGCTTGCGGGCCTGCTCGGCTCCGCCCTCTTCTACATGCTGCTCCGCGATCCGTTGACGCCGCGACGCGCGGGCCCATAGACTCTCGCCCATGAAGCGACTGCTGCTCCTCCTGGCCGTCGCGGCATGGATCCTCCCGACCGTGGTCTCCGTGCGGGCCTCCTCGGTGTTCCGCACGGCAACCCGCGACCGGAGGCCGATGCCGGCGTACTGGCCGGGGCAGGCGATCGTCAAGTTCCAGACGGCCACGAGCCAGGGCGTGACCGAGCGCGCGATCAGCGAGGCCGGTGGCCTGCGCGCGCGGCGGAGCCCGTACGGCGGCCACTACGTCGTGGACCTCGCTCCGGACGTCACGGTGGACTCGGCCCTGTCGCACTTCCGCAGCCTGCGCGAGGTCGAGTACGCGGAGCCGAACGGCGTCGTGCGAAAGGCCCTGCGGCCGAACGACCGCTTCTTCGAGTTCCAGTGGCACATGCGGCAGGTCGGCGCCGAGCGGACGTGGGACATCCAGCGCGGCCGCGCCGACGTCGCCGTGGCCGTCATCGACACCGGGATCGCCTACGAGGACTTCGGGCCGTTCCGCCGCGCGCCCGACTGGGGCAATCGCTCGTTCCTGCAGGGCTTCGACTTCGTCAACGGCGACACCCACGCGAACGACGACGACGCCCACGGCACCCACGTCGCCTCGACCATCGGCGAGGCCACCGACAACGGCGTGGGCGTCACCGGTCTCGCCTTCGACTGCGCGCTGATGCCGGTCAAGGTGCTGGACGAGGAGGGCTTCGGCTCGTTCGCCGACGTCGCCGACGGCGTCGACTACGCGATCAACTTCACGCAGAACGGCGGGCGGCCCGTGAAGGTGATCAACCTGAGCCTCGGCGGCCCCTCGGCGAGCGAGACCCTGCGTCGGGCCCTCGACCGGGCCGAGGCGGCGGGCGTCGTGGTCGTGGCCGCGGCGGGAAACGACGGCGAGCGGCGCATCGACTATCCCGCCGCGTTCCCGAGCGTCATGGCGGTGGGCGCCCTGGACGCGCGGAAGCAGCGGGCGCCGTATTCCAACTTCGGGGCCGAGCTGGACGTGATGGCGCCGGGGGGCAACCTCGACCGCGACGACAACGGAGACGGGGACGTCGACGGGGTGCTGCAGCAGACCTTCGATCCCGGCCTGGCGGACATCGGCATCTTCGACGACTTCGCCTTCTGGTACTTCGAGGGCACGAGCCAGGCGACGCCCCACGTCGCGGCCCTCGCGGCCCTGCTCGTGACCCAGGGCATCACGAACCCCGCCGCCGTGCGCGCGGCGATCGAGCAGACAGCCGAGGACCTGGGCACGGCAGGACGCGACGACGACTACGGCCACGGCTTGATCCGGCCCGAGCAGGCCCTCAAGGGCCTGGGGCTCAACCAGTGAGCGCCCGGCGCGCCGTCCTGGCCCTGGCGGCCCTCGCCCTCCCGCGCGTTGCGGTCGCCGACGACTCGCGCTTCGCCATCGACGCCGCCGTCGGCTATCAGGACCTCACGTCCGCCAGCGACTCGGCCAAGGCCGTGTTCGACGGCTCCTCCGGCGGGCTGACCCTGGGCGGGGGCGCCCGCTTCGGCCTCGGGGACCACCTCTACGTCGGCGCTTTCGCGCGCTACTTCAGCAAGGACGGCGAGCGGGTGTTCGTCTCGTCCGGAGGCGGCGAGGTCTTCCGCCTGGGCCATCCGCTCTCGCTGCGCCTCGTTCCGGTCCACGCGACGGTCGGCTGGCGCTTCGGCGGGGGCTCGCTCCGGCCCTACGCAGGCGGCGGCGTCGGCTTCACGTCGTATCGCGAGGAGAGCACGGTCGGCGGCGTGACCGAGTCCGCCAGCGACACGAAGTTCTCGGCCCACGTGCTCGGAGGCCTCGAGTTCGGTCGCGGCTCGCTGCGCGTCGCCGCCGAGGCGATGTGGACGACCGTGCCCGACTCGCTGGGCGTCGGCGGCGTGTCGGAGGTTTACGGCGAGAGCGACATCGGCGGGCTCTCGGTCGTGGGCAAGGTGGTGTTCGCCCTCGGGAACTAGCCCGGAGTCGCACCCGATGTGAGGTCGCGCGCGCGGGCTCTCGTCCAGAACCTGCTGCTGAGCGCGGGAAGCACGCTCTTCTTCCTCGCCACGGCCGAGGGGATCTGCCGCGCCCTCGAGACGCCGCCGGACGAGGAGCATCGTCTGCGGGGCGTCGCGAACTGGGAGGACTGGGGCGGCGAGTTCTACACGATCGCGGGCGGCATCCCGGGCCAGGACGAGAGCAACCTGGACGGGCTCCGCGACCGTCCTCATGCCGAGGGGAAGCCGGCCGGCGTGCGGCGCGTCTTCTGCCTCGGCGACAGCACAACCTACGGGCAGCACCTGCGGCCCGAGCAGGCCTGGCCGCAGCGGCTCCAGGTCCTCCTCGACGAGCGGAGCTGGACGTTCGAGGTCTTCAACGTCGCGCTGCCCGGCTGGTCGGCGCGGCAGCAGCGGATCGCGTACGGGCGCATCTGCCGCAAGTACCATCCCGACCAGGTCCTGCTCGCCATCTGCCTCAACGACGTCCCGGACCTGCAGAACAACCTGGAGCGGCCGCCGCGCCTCGTGTCCTGGCTCTTCGCCCGCTCGGCGCTCGTCCGGCGGGCCGTGGACCCCGAAGCCCGGCACATCCGCGGCGTGCAGGAGATGTTCCTGGCCGGCGAGACGCCGCGCGTCCGCGACGGCTACGAGCGCCTCTTCGCCGAGATCCGCGGCCTCAAGGGCGATGCGCACGCGGACGGCGCGACCCTGGCCGTCATCGTGCTGCCCTTCCGCTTCCAGCTCGCGCCGGACGCTCCTCCGCCCCGGCCGCAGGGCGTTCTCGCCGCCTTCTGCGCGCGCGAGGCGATCCCGTTCCTCGACCTCCTCTCCGCCTTCCGTCGAGCCGGCCCGAGCGCGTTCGTCGACGAGGACCACCCGAGCCCTGCGGGCGCGGAGCTGATCGCGGCCAACGTCTTCGCGTCCGGGATTGTCGCCCACGCCGATGCCGGCGAATCGGGCGACGCGGCCGCGCGCACGACCGTCGAGCTGGCCCGGCAGCTCTCGAGCCGCGACGCGCACGCGAGGCTACGGGCCGCCCACGACCTCGCGCGTCGCGACGGCGCCGGTGCCCCGGCCGTGCCCGCTCTCGTCGGCATGCTCGCGGACCCGGCGCCGCAGTTCCGGGCCGCCGCGGCCCGGGCCCTCGGAGGGATCGGCGCGGCGGCGGTGGACGCCGCGCCGGCCCTGGCGCAGGCGCTCGACGATCGCGATGCCGACGTGCGGCTTCGTGCGCAGGAGGCCTTGTTCACGATCCGTCCTTCCCCGGCCGACGTGCTGGGCGCGGTCGTCCGCATCCTCGAGGCTCCCGCCGCGCCCGGCCGCGAGGAGGCCGCCCGCGTCGCCGGCCGGTTCGGCCCCGAAGCGCGCGGCGCCGTACCTGCGCTGCTCGCGGCTCTCGAGGACCCGCGGCCCGCAGTCCGACAAGAGGCGATCTGGGCGCTCGGACAGATTGGCCCGGACGCCGCCCCGGCGGCGCCGGCGCTCATCGCGCTGTGCGAGGACCGGACGGTGCGCTGGCGCGTGGCCGACGCACTCGGCGGCATCGGCCCCGAAGCGCATGCCGCCGTCCCGGCCCTCGCCGCAGCCCTCGGCGACGAGGATGCCGACGTGCGCCGCCTGTCGGCCCGCGCCCTCGGGCGGATCGGCTCCGCGGCACGCCCCGCCGCAGGGCAGCTCGCCGCGGCGCTCGCCGATGCGCGCGCCGGGGTGCGCATCGCCGCCGCCCGCGCCCTCGCACGGATCGATGCGGACCCCGCGATCGCCGTGCCGGCCCTGGAGGGCCTCGCCCACGACCCGAGCGGCGGCGTCCGACGCGAGGCCGAGGCCGCCCTCAGGCGCCTGCGGCGCCGCTCCCCGGCGACGTCCTGAAGCCGGGCGCGGCCCTATTCGCGCGTCCGGCCGAGGCCCATCTGGTCGAGCACCCGGGCGTCCTCGCGCCAGCCGGCCCGCACCTTGACGAACAGGCCCAGGAACACCTTCGTCCCGAGGAAGGCCTCGATGTCGTGGCGGGCGGCGGTTCCGATCCGTTTCAGCATCTCGCCCCGCTTCCCGATCAGGATGCCCTTGTGGCCGTCGCGCTCGACCAGGATCGTGGCCTCGATGCGGACCACCGGCTCGCCCTCGGCGAAGGAGTCGATCACGACGCCCGAGGTGTAGGGAAGCTCGTCGCGGGTGAAGCGCACCACCTTCTCCCGGATCATCTCGGCGACGAAGAAGCGCTCGGGCTGGTCGCTCAGGACGTCCTCGGGGTAGAGCGCCTCGCCTGCGGGAAGCAGCGCGACGAGCCGCTCCGCGAGGAGCTCGACGTTGTCCCCGCTGAGGGCCGAGAGCGGGACGATCTCGGCGAAGTCGAGCAGGCCCCTGTAGTTCTCGATGACCGGCAGGATGCGGGGCTTGGGCACCGCGTCGATCTTGTTGATGCCCAGCACCACGGGCTTGCCGGCCTTCTCCAGCACCTCGCTGACGTAGCGGTCGCCGGGGCCATAGCCCTCCGCGACGTCCACGAGCCACAGGGCCGCGTCCACGCGATCCAGGCTTCTCAGCGCCGCGTCGACCATGCGCTCGTTCATCCGGTGGAGCGGCTTGTGGATGCCCGGCGTGTCGAACAGCAGGAGCTGGCCGAAGGGCCGGTTGACGACCGCCAGGATGCGGTTGCGGGTCGTCTGGGGCTTGTCCGAGACGATCGAGACCTTCTGGCCGACCAGCCGGTTCACGAGCGTGGACTTGCCCACGTTGGGCCGGCCCACGACGGCGACGAAGCCCGCGCGGAAGCTCATGCCTCCGCGGCCGGCGGAGGCGGCACACGCCGGAAGCGCACGCGGTTGACGCGCTTCCGCTCCGCGTCCAGGACCTCCACGCAGAAGCCCCGGTGCTCCACCTTCTCGCCCGCGCGCGGGATGCGGCCGAACATCGTCGTGACGAGCCCGCCCACGGTTCCGACGTCGTCGGAGTCCGAGAGCGTGGTTTCGAGGGCCTGCTCGAGGCGGTCGAGGTTGACGCGGCCGGCCACCACCACGGCGCCATCGCCCTCCACGGCGATCGGCTCGGCCTCCACGTCGTACTCGTCCTTGATCTCCCCCACCAGCTCCTCGACGATGTCCTCGACGGATGCGATCCCGGCGGTGCCTCCGTACTCGTCGATGACCACGGCGAAGGTCGTGCGCTGGGCTTGCAGCTCCTTCAGCAGCTCGGCGATCTTCTTGGTCTCCGGCACCAGGAACACGGGGCGCGCCAGCGGCCGCAGCGGCTCCTCGAGGTCGCCGTCGTAGTCGATGAGGTCGCGGATCTCCACGACGCCCACGATGTCGTCGAGGTTCTCGCCGTAGACCGGGATGCGGCTGTACTTCGTCTCGCGCATCAGCCGCCACAGGTCCCGGACCCCGGCGGCGGCCGCGATCGCCACGATGTCCGGGCGCGGCGTCATGACGTCGCGGACCGGCGTCTCGGTGAAGCGCTCGAGGGAGTCCACGAGGCGCGCCTCGTCGCGCTCGTGGACCGGCGCCATGGGCACTTCGGGGACCGGCGGCGCCGTGGCCTCCTCGGGCTCCTCGGGCGGCGGCGCGGCGCGCTTGCGCAGCGCGGCGACGAGCGGGGCCATGGCCTGGGCGTAGACGTGGAAGAACGGGATCAGCACCAGGAGCGAGCGCTCCGGGTTCCGGCGCACGAGGCCGTAGGGCAGCGTGAGACGGAACAGCAGCAGGTAGATGAGCATGACGCAGAACGACACGAGCATCGCCCAATGGCTGAGCCAGTCGAGGAACAGCGCGACGACGATGACGGTCATGCCGGCGTGGGCCGTGAAGGTGCCGATGTGCACGGGCATCAGCAGCGTCGGAGGGTCCTCGAGGTAGCGGTTGACCATCTCGGCCCGCGGGTTCTGCATGGCCACGTGGCTGAGGCGGCGCCGTCGCAGCAGATAGAAGGCCGCCTCCACCGCGGCCAGGCCCATGGAGGCCGCCGCCAGGAACAGCAGGAGCAGGACCAGGCCGATCATGCGCGGAGCCCGAGGCGACGGCGCAGGCGGCGCTCGAGACGGTCCATGGCGCCGGCGTCCGTCTCGTGGTCGTGGCCGAGCGCGTGGAGAAAGCCGTGGAGGGCCAGGACGTCCAGCTCCTGGAGCAGCGTGCGGCCGAGGCCGCGGGCGTTGCGCGCGGCGCTCTCGACGCTGATCACCACGTCGCCCAGGCCCAGCTCCCCGCCCTCGCCCGGGAACGCGAGCACGTCGGTGGCCGCGTCCTTGCCGCGATAGCGACCGTTCAAGCGACGGATCGAGCGATCGCTCGTGAGGACGAGGGCCAGCTCGCCCCGGACGCGGAGCGCCCGCGCGGCGCCAACCAGCACGCGGCGCAGGCGCGCGGCGTCGACACGGCTCCCCCGCTGCCGGTTCAGGAGCACGACGGACAGCCCTCCGCCCCCCATGACGGCGCGGCCGCCCTACTTGGACGGCCCCTTGACGGGGCTCCTCGCTTCGCCCTGCTCCCGGCCCCACGCCTCGTACGCGCGGATCACGGACTGCACGATCTTGTGGCGGACGACGTCCTTCTCGTCGAACCAGCAGAAGGCGATCCCGTCCACCTTCGAGAGCACCTCGATGGCCTCCACCAGACCCGAGACGCGGCCGGGCGGAAGGTCGATCTGGGTGATGTCGCCGTTGACCACGACCTTGGAGCCGAAGCCGATGCGCGTGAGCACCATCTTCATCTGCTCGGTGGTGGTGTTCTGCGCCTCGTCGATGATCACGAACGCGTCGTTCAGCGTGCGGCCGCGCATGAAGGCGATCGGCGCGACCTCGATCGCGTTCCGCTCCAGCAGCCGGGCCACCTTCTCGTAGTCGAGCAGGTCGTAGAGCGCGTCGTAGAGGGGGCGCAGGTAGGGGTCCACCTTCTCCTGGAGGTCGCCCGGCAGGAAGCCCAGCTTCTCGCCGGCCTCGACGGCGGGACGCGCCAGCACGATCCGCGAGACCTGCTTCGACAAGAGCCGCTGGACCGCCTGGGCCACGGCGAGGTACGTCTTCCCGGTGCCGGCGGGGCCGATGCCGAACACCATGTCGTGGGACTCGATCCTCTCGAGGTAGCTGCGCTGGTTCAGGCTGCGCGGGACCACCACCTTCTTGCCGCCTCGCACCGCCGCCTTCATGAGGTAGTCGCGCAGGCGCGTGCCGCCGTCCTGGGTGAGGAGGTCGGCCGCCAGGCGGACGTCGCCGGCGCTCACCGCGTAGCCGTCCTTCATCAACGCGCCGAGCTGGTCGAAGACCTCCGCGACCAGCTCCTCGCCGCGGCCCGATCCCTCGACGAGGAGGTCCGGACCCTGGCTGCGGATCCGCACCCCGAGGCTCGACTCCAGGAAGCGCAGGTTCTCGTCATGGGTGCCGAACAGGGTCTCGACCCCGCGCTCGGGGACGGCGACCCGTCTCATCCGGCCAAGGCGCCGCCGTGGGCCGGGGGGTGACCCTGGGGCATGGCCGGAGTCTAGCACAGCGCGCGGCGCCGGCTCGTCGCGGTGCCTGCCCAGTCAGGCCCTGACGACCAGCACGCCGAGCTCGCGAAGCTGGTCGTCGCCGACCGGCGAGGGCGAGCCGCTCATCAGGTCCGTGGCGCTCGCGGTCTTGGGAAACGCGATCACGTCGCGCAGCGACGCCTCGCGCGCCATCAGCATCACCAGCCGGTCGAGGCCGAGAGCGATGCCGCCGTGGGGCGGCGTGCCGTATTGCAGGGCCTCGATGAAGAAGCCGAAGCGCTCGCGTGTCTCCTCCTCGGAGAGCGAGAGGAGCCTGAAGACCTTGGCCTGGAGGGCCGAGTCGTGGATGCGCAAGCTGCCGCCGCCCGCTTCGAGGCCGTTCAGGACCACGTCGTAGGCCTTCGCCCGGACCGCGAGCGGGTCCGAGTCGAGCAGCGTAGCGTCCTCGTCCCGCGGCGCCGTGAAGGGGTGGTTGACGCTGACGAGGCGCCCGCCGTGGGCGTCCTTCTCGAACAGCGGGAAGTCGGTGATCCACAGGAAGCGCCACGCCTTCTCGTCGATCAGCTCGAGCAGCCGGCCCAGCTCGAGGCGCAGGATCCCCATGGCCATCGCCAGCGGACCGGCGGCGTCGGTGCCCACCAGCACGGTGTCGTCCTTCTCCGCGCCGACCTTCGCGAGGAGCCTCCTCGCGACCTCGTCACTCGCGCCCTTCTCGACGAGCTTTCGGACGTTCTCCTCCGTGGCCTTCAGGTTGAAGAGGCCGCGCTGCGTGGCGCGGGCGTCGGGCACGATGCGCCCCAGCCAGACCTCCTCGTTGATCTTCCTGAGCCGCGTTCCCGAGACGCCTCCCGCCGCGGGCAGCACCAGGGCGCGGCAGCGCGCGCCGCCCTCGACCAGGCCCGGGTAGGTGTCGAGGCCCAGCGTCCTCATTTCGTCCGTGACGTCGGTGATCGGCATGCCGAAGCGGAGGTCGGGCTTGTCGGAGCCGTACTTCTCCATCGCCTCGGCGTACGCCATCCGGGGGAAGGGCCGCGGGATCTCCTCTCCGATCAGCCTGAACACGCGCTGGTAGAGCGGCTCGACCAGCTCGAAGATCGACTCGACCCTGGGGAACGACATCTCGATGTCGACCTGGGTGAACTCGGGCTGGCGGTCGGCGCGGAGGTCCTCGTCGCGAAAGCAGCGCGCCACCTGGAAGTAGCGGTCCATCCCCGAGATCATCAGGATCTGCTTGAAGATCTGCGGCGACTGCGGCAGCGCGTAGAACCCGCCGCGGTGGACCCTCGAGGGCACGAGGTAGTCCCGGGCGCCCTCGGGCGTCGACTTCGTGAGGAACGGCGTCTCGATCTCGAGGAAGCCCTGCTCGTCGAGGTAGCGACGGATCTCCAGGGTCACCTGGTGGCGCAGGCGGAGGTTGCGCTGCATGCGCGGCCGCCTGAGATCCAGGTAGCGGTACTTGAGCCGGATCTCCTCCGAGGTCGTGAGCTCGTCCTCGATCGGGAACGGCGGCGTCTTCGCCTCGGACAGGATGCGGATCCGCCGGGCCAGGACCTCCACCGTCCCGGTGGCGAGCTTCGGGTTGACCGTCTCCGCCGAGCGGCGCTCCACCTCGCCGGTGACGGCGAGCACGTACTCGCCTCGCACCCGGTCCGCGACGGCGTGCGCCTCCCTGGACACCTCCGGCCGCGCGACGACCTGGCAGAGGCCCTCGCGGTCGCGCAGGTCGATGAACACCACCCCGCCCAGGTCGCGGCGCGTCGCCGCCCAGCCCAGGAGCGTCACGGTCGTCCCGACCAGGGACTCGCCCACCGCCCCGCAGTAGTGCGTCCGCTCCAGGTTGCCCAGGCCCTCAGCCATTGCGCTTCTCCCCGGGGAGCCGCTTCGCGAAGAACTCGACGATCCGGTCCGCCGCCACGTCCTCCTGCGCCGACGCGGCCATGTCGCGGACGGACCACGCGCCGCGCCGGAGCTCGTCCTCGCCGAGGATGGCGGCGAAGCGGGCGCCCAGCTTGTCGGCCAGCCTCATCCGCGCCTTGAAGCTGCGGCCTTCCGTGTCGAGAAGCGCGGCGATGCCCCGGCTCCGCAGCTCGCGCTGCAGCACGAGGGCCCGGTCCAGCGCGGCCCCCTGGAGCGGCAGCAGGAACACGTCGCAGCGGCCCCGAGGCTCGGCGGCGGGCGCCAGCATCGCGAGGCGCTCCAGCCCGATCGCGAAGCCGATTCCGCAGAGCTCCGGCCCGCCCAGGTCCTTGACGAGCCCGTCGTAGCGGCCGCCGCCGAGGACGCTGTTCTGCGCGCCGAGGGCGCCGCTCGTGACCTCGAAGGTCGTGCGCGTGTAGTAGTCCAGGCCGCGCACCAGGCGGTGACTCAGCCGGTACGGGATGCCGAGCAGCTCGAGCTGGCGCTTCACCTCGGCGAAGTGCGCCCGGCACTCCGGACACAGGTGGTCCGAGATGCGCGGGAGCGCGTCGATCGTCGCCTGGTCCTCGGGGACCTTGCAGTCGAGCACACGCAGCGGGTTCGTGTCGGTCCGCCGCCGGCAGTCGCCGCACAGCGCAGCCTTCCTGTCGCGCAGTGCGGCGCGCAGCGCCTCGACGTATGCGGGGCGGCAGCGCTGGTCGCCGACCGAGTTCAGGATCAGCTCCACGTCGGCGAGGCCGCAGGCCTTCAGGTACTCGAGGGCCATCTCGATGATCTCGGCGTCGATCGTGGGCTCCGCCATGCCGAAGGCCTCGACGTCGACCTGATGGAACTGGCGGTAGCGGCCCTTCTGGGGCCGCTCGCGCCGGAACATCGGCCCGAGGGCGTAGACCTTGAGCAGGTGGTCCGAGGCCGCGAGGCCCTGCTCGATGACCGCGCGCACGATGCCCGCCGTGGCCTCGGGGCGCAGGGTCAGGGATTCCCCTTGCCCGTCCTCGGCGCCGCGGTCCGCGAACGTGTACATCTCCTTCGACACGATGTCGGTGTCCGCTCCGATGCCCCGGGCGAACAGCTCGGTCCTCTCGAAGACGGGCGTGCGGATCTCGCGATAGCCGTAGAGCGCGAACAGCTCCCGCGCCGTCGCCTCGAGGCGGTGCCAGACGTGGATCTCGTCCGGGAGTATGTCCCGGGTCCCCTTCACCGCACGGATCACTGGCCCAGCTCGCCCAGGTAGATCTCTTTGTACTCGTAGTAGTTCTGCGCCGACGTGCGGAGCATCTTCAGCTCGTCCGCCGAGAGCGCCCGACGCACCTTGGCGGGCACGCCCATCACCAGGCAGCGCGGCGGGATCTGCATGCCCTCGGGCACGAGGGTCTGGGCGGCGATCAGGCACTCGTCTCCCACCACCGCGTCGTCCAGGACCGTCGCACCCATCCCGACGAGGCAGTAGGAGCCGATGCGGCACCCGTGCAGGGTGACCGAGTGCCCCACCGTGATGTGGTCCGCGAGCAGCGTGGGATGCTGCGCCTTGTAGACGTGGATCACGCAGTTGTCCTGGACGTTCGTGTGGGCGCCGATGCGGACCTCGTGGACGTCGCCCCGGATCACGGCGTTCATCCAGACGCTGGCGTGGTCTCCCAGCCCCACGTCGCCGATCACCTGGGCCGAGGCGTCGACGTAGACCCTCTCCCCCAGCCTCGGCCAGATCCCCTTGAATGGACGCAGCAACCCGCGACCTCCGAAACGCGGGAGTCTAGCACGGGCGCGGCGCGCTCAGCGTTTCGCGAAGGCCAGGACGGGCTCCACCCACTCGGGCCGCGGCTCGAAGAAGGTGCCATGGCGCTTGCCGACGCTCAGCACCGTCTCGCTGCCCTTCACGCCCGGCGCCTTCTCGAAGGCGGGCTTGCAGGAGCCGACGATCTCGTCGGAGCGGTCGTAGAGCGAGAGCATGCGCCCCGTCATCCTCGGAACCCACGGCTCGAGGTTCTCGGGCTTCCTCGGACAGCCCGCCAGGATGGCGAAGCCCACGCCCGGGTCGGCGAGCTCGGCCGCGGCCCGCCGGGCCAGCGCTCCGCCCTTCGAGAAGCCGACGACCGTGATCGCCGCCGCCGGGACGCCGGCCTGCTCGAGCTGCCTCACCTGTCGCACCACGCGGCTCGAGTACTCGTACGTCGTGCTCTCCGGCCGGACCTCGGCGACGACCTCGAGGCCGCCCGCGGCGAGCGCCTTGACGATCGCGTCGAAGGCGTAGGGTCCGAACTCGGGGTGGACCGCCTGCCGCCCCTGCACCTCGACGATGCGCCCGTGGAGGTAGATCAGCCAGCGCGCCTGCGCATCGGGCTTCTCGGGCACGTCGGCGTGGATCCCGGCCATGGCCTGCGGCGCCAGGAGCGCCGCGGCGGCAAGGGCGGCGGCCCGAGGCGCGCGCCGGGCAAAGAGAAGCGCCAGCGGCAGCGCGAGGAGCGCCGCCACGGAAGCGGCCTGCAGGCGGGCGAGGTCCAGCACGGCGTCGAAGGCGCGGCCGATCGATCCCACGGTCCAGGCCATCGTCAGCCCCTGGGACCAGTAGACCACGAGGACGCGCAGGAGCAGAAACAGCAGCGTGCCGAAGCCGGCGGCGAGGCCGGCGCGCGCCGCCGCCCGCGCGCCGCTCCGGCGAGCCGCGACGACCACCACGACGGCGAACACGACGAGCGCCGCGAGCCCCGCCCGCAGGATCACCCCGGCGAAGTACGGCTCGAGGTCCTCCTCGTGGTTGATCGCCGACAGCGAAAGGCGGATGCCGTCCCTCGCCAGCAGCAGGCGGAAGACGACCTCGTTCAGGATCACGCCGGCCGCTGCGGCCAGGAGGCACGTCCCCGGCGCCTCGCGGCACGTCCACGCGAGGGCGGCGAGCGCCACGACGAGCACGAGGACCGAGGGGACGACCCGCGCCTTCCGATCCCGCAGTCGCCGCTCCGCGCGCGCCGCGTCCGGGCTCGACCCGGCGACGTCGAGGCTCCTGGCCAGGTCCTCCTGGAAGGCAGCCTTCTGCGCGGCCTCGCGCGTCAGGATCGAGCGACGCAGGTCGTCTTCGCCCTCGTAGTCGAGGATCTCGGTCAGCACACGTCCGTCGCTCCCCGCCGGAATCGGCAGCCCGAGGAGAGCCGCGATGGTCGGCGCGACGTCGGTCTGTCGCGCCGGGCCCGTCGCCCCCGCCCGGATGCCGCGGCCCGCGATGACCAGCGGCACGCGCAGGACCTCGGGCTCGTCGCCGCCGTGGCCGCCCTGGGCCAGGTGGCCGTGGTCGGCGGTCACGACCACCAGCGTCCGCCACAGGTCGACCTCGTCGAGCAGGTGCTGCAGCACCCGATCGGCGACGCCGCACGCCTGTGCGTAGCGCGGCGACGCCGTCCCGAACTCGTGGGCCGCGTAGTCGGGCGCCACGAGGTCCAGGACTCCGATGCGAGGCTTCCGCTGGAGCAGCGTGCGCAGGCCGTCCCACTCGAACCGGTACAGGGCCGGCAGCACGAAATCGAAGGCCCCCGGCGTGTCTTTCGGCCCCGAATCGAGGACGAAGGCGCGCTCGAGGTCGGGGCCGAACAAGCTCCTCCACAGCCCCGTTCCGACCACGGCGACCTCGCCCTCTGTCCGAGCGACGCCCCTGAAGAGGTTGTCGAGGGCAATCGCCTTGCGATGGCGGTTGGTCGTGGCGCCGTGGATCTCGGGCGGCGCGCCGGTCACGAGGTTCGCCCGGCCGGGCCGCGAGTAGGAGGGCAGCCCCGCGGTGGCCACCAGGTCGGCCCCCACTGCGCGCAGCCCGTTCAGGCCGGGCATGCGTCGCGACGCCTCGATACCAAGGCCGTCCACGACCACGAGCAGGACCCGCCAGTCGCGCTCCAGCCCCGGCTCGGTCGTCGCGCCGAAGCGGTACGGCGGCTCGTATTCGACCACGGACCGCCAGGACTGCCGGGCGACGCGCCCGGCGACGAGGCCGGCCGCGACCAGGAGCAGCGCGAGGGCAGCGGGCGTGAACCAGCGGGGCGACATCGGAAGCGCGGAGCGTATCCTAGACCCGGACTTCTCTGCGGCGATCCTTCCTCCCGGCCAGGGCCCTCCGATCGCGGATGCTATGATCCTCGAAACCATGCGGAGGCTCGCCGGCGGGGTTCTCGCGTGCCTGCTCTCGGCGCTCTCCGCTCCAGGCCTCGCGCAGGAGAGCGCGCCGTCCATCGAACCCAGCCCGCGTCCCGACGAGACGCCGGGAACCCGCGCCCACGAGTGGCGACAGCTCCGCGAGCGCCGCTTCGCCACGATCGAGCCCTACCGGCCCGGCTTTCTCGAAAGGCAGATCCTGGCCTTCGAGAAGGCCGAGCGCCCCAGCATCCTCTACCTGAACTTCGCGGGGCTATATCCCAGGTTCCAGTCCATCGCTCAGGGCTCGCGCACCGCGGCGGGCCTCCGCTTCTGGCAGCCCGACATCGGCGGATCGCGGCTCGACGCCCATGCCTCGGCCTTCTACTCGATCCACGGCTACGAGTACTACGACGTCCAGTTCGGGCGTCTGCCTCACACGGGCAAGCAGTTCCCGCTGCGCTCGAGCCAGGGCCTCGAGGTCTACGAGCTCGGCAACATGCCGCCGGCACAGCGCGCCGCCCTGATCCTGTACGGCGCGGCGCGCTACCAGCACTACACGAGGATCGGCTACTACGGGCCGGGCCCGGACTCGCGGCGCGAGGACGAGACGACGTTCCTCGACCAGCGGGCGTTCTACGAGCTGGTCGCGGGCCTCCAGCTCTCGCCCCACTTCTCTTTGACCGCCCGCGGCGGCTACGTGCAGGCCTTCGTGGGCCCCGGAGAGGACGACGACGTGCCCACCACCCAGGAGCTCTTCACCGACGAGCAGGCGCCCGGTCTCGACGAGCAGCCCGACTTCCTGCTGGTGAGCGGCCAGGCGTTCTGGGATCGCCGGGACAAGCCGGGCAATCCGCACAACGGCGTCATGGCCGCCCTGCAGATCAGCCACCTCGACGACCGGGGCGGCGAGGAGTTCGGCTTCACGCGCTTCGCGGGGGACGTGCGCGGCTTCGTCCCCCTGGGCTCGGTGCAGCGGACGCTCGCGCTTCGGGGCTACCTCTCATCGGACAACGCCGACAGCGGCGGACGCGTCCCCTTCTACGCCCAGCAGACCCTCGGCGGCAGCCACACCCTGCGCGGCTTCCCCAACTTCCGCTTCCGCGACACCAAGGTGTTCCTCCTCCAGGCCGAGTACCGGTGGGAGGCCTCGCCGGCGATCGAGCTGGCGCTGTTCGCCGACGCGGGGCGAGTGGCGCCTCGCATCGCCGACGTGTTCTCGAACCTCGAGCTCGACGCCGGCGCGGGGCTCCGCCTCAAGACCAACTTGAACACCGTGTTTCGCGTGGACGTCGCGCGCAGCCGCGAGGGCTGGCACGGTCTCGCGCGATTCAGCCAGGGGTTCTGAGCGCTTGCTTCGAGCTCTGGGCCTCGCCGCCCTGGTGGCCGTCGCGCCGGCGGCCCTCGCCCAGAGGTTCCTGCCCGACGACCCCCTGCTCGCCGATCGCGACGACCTCCCCATCGCGAAGCCCGGCGAGGTCGAGCTGAGCACGGCGTGGGACGTGATCGAGCACAGCTTCTGGCACCGGCCGTCGGGCCAGGCCCCGCCCGCCCTCAACGTCAACACGCTGGGCGAGGTGCCGGACTCGAGCTGGTTCCAGAACCGCATCGGGACCCGGGCAATGGCCGTCGAGGAGCTGGTGCGGGGTCCGAACCAGGACAGCGGTCCCGCCGACGGCCCCTGGACGATCACCGCCGGCAAGTCCCAGGGCATCACGCCCGGCTTCACGATCCGGGACGAGCGCGGAGGGGTCTACTTCATCAAGTTCGATCCGATTCCCTACCCGAACCTCTCCACGTCGGCCGACGTGATCGTGACCAAGTTCTTCCACGCCCTCGGCTACTTCGTCCCGGAGAACCACATCGCCTACTTCCGTCCCGAGCAGCTCCTCATCGACCCGGACGCCAAGGTGCCCGTGCGCGGCGGCAAGAAGCGCAAGATGGCCCAGGCCGACCTCGACGGGATGCTGAGCCACGTGCCCCGTCGCTCCGACGGCCGCATCCGCTGCGTCGCGAGCCGGCGTCTCCCCGGCGAGCCCCTGGGTCCGCACAAGCACTGGGGCACGCGGAGCGACGATCCGAACGACGCGTTCCCTCACGAGCACCGCCGCGACCAGCGCGGCTACCGGGTGTTCTGCGCCTGGCTCAACCACGACGACTCCCGGAGCGTGAACTCGCAGGATACGTTCGTGAGGGGCGGCGACGGAAGGGGCTACGTGAAGCACCACCTGATCGACTTCTCCTCGACCCTCGGGGCAGGCTCCGACGTCGAGCGTCGCATCGCGCCGCAGAACCCGCGGGCAGGGAACGAGTACATCCTCGAGCTGAAGCCGATCCTCAAGACGGCCTTCAGCCTCGGGCTCTGGGAGCGGCCCTGGCGGCGGGTGCAGTACCGCGTGTTCACCGAGGTCGGACGCCTCGAGGCCGAGTTCTTCGAGCCCCACGCCTGGAAGCCCGAGTACCCCAACCCCGCGTTCGAGCGGATGCGCCCCGCCGACGCCTTCTGGGCCGCCCGGATCGTGTCGCGCTTTTCCGACGAAGCCGTGCGAGCCCTCGTGCACGCCGGGGAGTTCGACGATGTCGAGGCCGAGCGGCACCTCGCGGACACCTTGATCCGCCGTCGCGACAAGATCGTGGCCTACTATTTCCGCCAGATGAACCCGCTCGCGGAGTTCAGGATCGCCGATGGCGGCGCGGCCCTCGCGGGCGAGCACCATCAGCGCGTAGGCGAGGTCCTCGCCGCCCTTCTCGAAGTCGCCATAGGCGTTGACGAGGTTCGCGAGGTTGCCGAGCGCGGACTGGAAGGCGCGGTCGGGGACGGCGTGG
>DASSJI010000201.1:0-22280 GCA_035691285.1 Vicinamibacteria bacterium
TCGTTGAAGTCGAAGCCCGCACCGTGAATAATGTCTCGGCGCGGCACGTGTTCAGTTCGAGGGTGGCCATGAGGCGAGGGCTGGGTGTCCTGGTGGCGGTGGGCCTGAGCGCCTGCACGGTCGGCGGCGTCGACTTCACGAAGCCGTCGGCCGCCTACAGCCTGACCGGGAACTACGTGTTGTCCCTCGTGGCGGCCGCAGACTGCGATCTCCCCGTGACGAGCTTCGAGTGGCCCGTCGTGGGAACGGCGGGCCCGGGCTACAACGACGCGCTGGTGATGACGCTCCCGGACGGCGACCGCCGAGTTCATCTGGTCTTCTGCGGCTCGTGCCAGGCCGACCCCGACCTGGTTCTCGGGGAGCTGGATACGGACGGCCCGCCGGAGGGCGACGCCCCGGTTCCGGGCGGGCTGAAGCTGCTCGCGGACCTGACCCTGACCGGCAGGGTGGAAGCCGACGGCAGCGGCCGGGGTGGGGTGAGCAGCGGCGTCGCCGAGGGGACGCTCGCGCTCAGCCGCGAATCCGACGCGGAAGCCGACGCCCTCGGCTCCTGTCTCTCGGACGTCGCGAGCTGGTCGCTGCGGCCGCGCTAGCGCGCAGCATTAAAGAGGAAGAACCGTGTCGATTTCCTTTCGCAAGCAGGCCATGGACAAGGCCAGCTCTCCCGAGCAGCTCGACCTCGTCATGCAGGTCACCTCGCCCATGGGCTGGCTGGCGCTCGCGACGATCGGCGCCGTGCTGTTCGTGGTCGGGATCTGGAGCGTCGTGGGGACGATCCCGGACCTGGTCGAGGGGCAGGGTGTGCTGATCCGCGGCGAGCGCTTGTCCGAGATCAAGGCCCCCGTCCCGGGCACCATCGCGCGGATCAACCTGGCGCCCGACATGACGGTCGAGGCGGGCCAGGTCATCGCCGTCATCAACCGCGACCGCTCGGAGATCGAGAGGAAGATCGCGCTCAAGCAGGGCGAGCTCGACCGCCTGCGTTCCCAGCACATGTCCGAGAACTCCTCGGACGAGATGGCCTACTCGCGGAACCGGGCGCTGATCGGCGCCAAGGCCGCGGAGATCGACTCGCTGCGGCGGCAGCGGGCGACCCAGCAAGACCTGGTCAACCGCGGCCTGAAGCCCGAGAACGCGCTCTTCGAGTTCGACCGCAGGATCACCGCCGCGCGGGGCGAGCTGGCGGCGCTCGAGAACGAGAATGCCGCGATCCAGGGCCGCATGGCCCCGCGCCTCAACATGCAGAAGAGCATCGAAGGGGAGATCGAGTACCTGAAGGGCGACCTCGCCCAGATGGCCACCGAGATCAAGAGCCCCGAGGCGGGGCGCGTGGTGGAGGTCATCAAGAGCGTCAGCGACAAGGTGGGCGAAGGCGAACCCCTCGTCCGCCTCGAGGCCGCCCGGCCGACGGGCGAGAACGCCAACCTCGGCTTCTGCGGCGGGAACATCCACGCGGTGATCTACGTGCCCGGCACCCAGGCGGGCAAGGTGCGGCCGAAGCAGCTCGCCCGCGTGTCGCCGGTGGACGTGAAGAAGGAGGAGTACGGCTACATCATGGGGACCGTGGAGTGGGTCTCCAACTTCGCCGCCTCGACCGACGACATGAAGGAGAAGCTCAAGAACGACCGGCTCGTCCAGTCGTACGCCGAGAAGGGGCCGGTGTACGAGGCGCGCGTGTGCCTCACCTTCGACCCGGAGAACAAGGTCAACGGGCTCAAGTGGTCCTCGTCCACGGGGCCGCCCAAGAAGATCGACAGCGGCGCCCAGTGCCAGTCGTCGGTGGTCGTCGACCACCGCAAGCCGTACACCTACGTCATCCCGAGCATCAAGAGGACGCTGGGGGTCTAGAGCTTGGCTTCGGCGGCCCAGCCCAGCGACAAGGCCGGCGGCCGGTCCGCCTACCCGCGCCCGCCCAACAAGCGCGTCAAGACGCCCACCCTGCTCCAGATGGAGGCGGTCGAGTGCGGCGCGGCCTCCCTCGGCATCGTCCTCGGCTACTTCGGCCGCGTGGCGCCCCTCGAGGAGCTGCGCGTCCAGTGCGGCGTGTCCCGCGACGGCAGCAAGGCGAGCAACGTCCTGAAGGCGGCCCGCAAGTACGGCCTCGTCGCCAAGGGCCTGAAGTACGAGCAGCTCGACAAGCTCTACGAGCTCACCTTCCCGGTCATCCTGTTCTGGAACCTCAACCACTTCCTGGTCCTCGAGGGCTTCAAGGGCGGCAAGGCGTACCTGAACGACCCCGCCCAGGGCCCCCGCAAGGTCACCCTCGAGGACCTCGACTCGTCCTACTCCGGCGTCGTCCTCACCTTCGAGGCGGGGCCGGACTTCAGGAAGGGCGGCGAGAAGCCGAACATGCGGGCCGCCCTCACGCGGCGCCTCGCCGACTCCCACGTGGCGATCCTCTTCATCATGGGCGTGGCGCTGCTCCTGGTGATCCCGGGCCTGGTGGTCCCCACCTTCACGCGCATCTTCGTCGACGACTTCCTCATAGGCGGCCACCAGTGGATCGTGAAGCCCCTGCTCTGGGGCATGGCCCTCACCGTGATCATCACGGCGGTGCTCACCTGGCTTCAGGAGTACTACCTGCTCCGCCTGGAAACGAAGCTGGCGCTGCTCCACTCCAGCCGCTTCTTCACCCACCTGCTGCGCCTGCCCATTCCCTACTTCGTCCAGCGCTACGCCGGCGACATCGGGACGCGCGTGGCCATCAACGATTCGGTGGCCAACGTGATCGCGTCGAAGCTGGCCATGACCGTGATCGACGTGCTCGTGCTGGTCTTCTACCTGGTGCTCATGCTGCGCTACGGCGTGGTCCTGACGCTGGTGGTGATGGGGATCGCCTCGCTGAACATCATCATCGTGCAGCTCGTGGCCCGGATGCGCACGGACGCCTCCCGCCGCGTCCTCCAGGACAAGGGCAAGCTGATGGGCACGGCCATGGGCGGCCTGCAGATGATCGAGACGCTCAAGGCCACCGGCGGCGAGGCGGAGTTCTTCAGCCGCTGGGCCGGCTATCAGTCCAAGACCCTGCTCGGCGAGCAGGTCCTCGGGGTGTTCCAGCACGTGACCCAGGTCGTCCCCGAGGTCGTGAACCTGCTCTCGGTGATGGCCGTGTACGTGGTGGGCGGGTACTACGTGATGAGCGGGGATCTGACCATCGGCATGCTGGTGGCGTACCAGTCGCTCGTCGGGAGCGTGAACCGCCCCCTCGGCAACCTCGTGAGCTTCGGTGGGACGCTGCAGGAGCTGCAGGGCGACATGAACCGCCTGGACGACGTGATGCGCTACCCGCAGGACCCGCAGTACAAGCGCGTCGCGAAGCGGCCGCGGGGCGGCAACGGCGGCAGCGTGAAGCTGAACCCCCGGGTGACCCTCAAGGACGTCACGTTCGGTTACAGCCCCCTGGAGCCGCCGCTCATCGAGAACTTCAACCTGACCGTCGAGCCCGGCCAGCGCGTGGCGCTCGTGGGCGGGAGCGGAAGCGGGAAGAGCACGGTCGCGAAGCTCGTCTCCGGCCTGTACGAGCCGTGGGCGGGCGAGGTGCTCTTCGACGGCGTGCCTCGCAAGGACGTGCCCCGCGACCTGATCACGAACTCGCTGGCCGTCGTGGACCAGGAGGTGTTCCTGTTCGGCGGAACCGTCACCGAGAACGTCACGCTGTGGGACTCGACGCTGCACCCGTCACGGGTGGCCACCGCCTGCCGGGACGCCGCCCTGCAGGACGTGATCGAGAACCGCGAAGGCCGCTACGACGCCTTGATCGCCGAGGGCGGCGGGAACCTGAGCGGCGGACAGCGCCAGCGCCTGGAGATCGCCCGAGCGCTCGTCGGCGAGCCCACCATCATCGTGCTCGACGAAGCGACGAGCGCGCTCGACCCCAACACCGAGACCTTCATCGACGAGAGCATGCGCCGGCGCGGCTGCTCCTGCATCATCATCGCCCACCGCCTCAGCACCATCCGCGACTGCGACCGCATCGTGGTCATGCAGCGCGGCAAGATCGTCCAGCAGGGGACCCACGACGAGATGAAGGACGTCGACGGGCCCTACCGGGACCTCATCGGCCACGCATGAGCGCCGAGCGGCCGGCGGAGCGTCCGGGAGGAGCGCCAGCGGCGGGCGCCTCGGGCTTCCGCTTGCGCATCCTCTCCTCGGACCTGCCGGGGCTCGCGGGCCGCGAGATCCCCGTGAGCGCCGCGACCGTCATCGGACGCGCCGACGACTGCGCGGTGGTGCTGAAGGACAGCCGCATCTCGCGCAAGCATGCGCGCATCGAGAAGGACGGGGACGGCTTCAAGCTCCTCGACAACGGCAGCGCCAACGGCGTGTACGTGGGCAAGGATCGCGTCGCCGAGCTGCGCCTGAGCCACGGCCTGCGGTTCCGGATCGGCGGCACGGAGTTCGAGTACATCGCACCCCGGCCGCCGGCTCCGCCGCCACCTCCGCCTCCTCCGCCGCCGGACGAGGACTCGCTGAAGACGCTGTTCGCATCCCACCCCTCGCCCGTGCGCCCGCCGGCGCCACCGCCGGCCCCGGAGCGCGCGCCCGCCGCGCGTCCCGAGTTCCTGCTTCGAGTGGTCTCCTCGAAGTCGCGGGTCCCCGTGGGCAAGGAGTTCCGGGTCCCGACCGGCTCCGCCACGATCGGCCGCGGCGACGACTGCGTCGTCCCCCTGGAGGACAACAGCGCCTCGCGGCTCCACGCCCGGATCGAATCGGACCCGGCCCATCCCGGCCAGTTCCGCCTGGTCGACGCCGGCAGCTCGAACGGCACGTGGATCGGTGATCTCCGGGTGAAGGAGGAGACGATCTCGGTCGGCCAGGCCTTCCGCGTCGGCGACACCTTCCTCGAATGCCATCCGCCCGAGGTCAAGCTCGACCGGACGATCGCCATGGCCGGCCTCGGGGACCTGCTCGCGAAGGAGGCGGCCCGGCGCCTGGAGACGGCGGGCGAGGCCATGCCCCTGGGCGGCAGCCACGTCATCCTCCTCGACGATCCGAGCCAGGCCTACTACATCGTGTCCGGCAAGGTGGACGTGTTCACCGTGACCGTGAAGGACGGCAAGCCGCTGGGTACGCGCAACCACTTCCTGACGCTCTCGCCCGGCGAGGGCTTCTTCGGCGTCGACCCCAGCCACATGCTGGACTCGGGCTTCATCGCCACCGGCAAGATCGGCACCCAGGTGCGCCGCGTCCCGCGCGCGGAGCTCGCGAGCATCGCCGGTGGCGACGCCCAGAACGCCAAGGTCGTGGCCGGATGGGTCGACGCCTGGGTCGGCGGCCTCTCGGCCCGGCTCACCCGCGACATCTTCCCGAGGCCCGTGGCCGACGCGGTCGTGGCGCGCGGCAAGGAGACCCCGCTCGAAAAGGGCAAGGTCGCGAACGCCGAGGGCGGCGTGGCCTGGGTGGACGTGGAACCCGACCGCTTCACCTACGTCGGGATGACGCCCCTCACGCCCGAGGACCGCGCGCCCTTCCCGCTCACGCCGCAGAGCTGGCTGGGCCTGTCCGGCGAGGCCGAAGAGCCCGAGATCCTGCGCGCCCGCGGCACGAGCGAGCTGCTCGCCAAGGGCGAGCTGTGGCCGGGGGTCGACCTCTTCCACCAGGTGCTGTGCGAGTGCGAGTTCATCAACAAGCGCCTGGCCGTCTTCGACGAGTACCAGCGCCTGCAGGACAAGGCTCGGCAGTCGAAGGAGGCCCTCGACGCCGGCCTCGACGCCATCGGCGCCGTGCTCGCGGGCAAGGCGCCGGCCATCACCGAGGCGGGCGCCACCGCGAGCGTCGAGCCCGTCCTCGGCGCCTGCCGGATGGTCGCCGGCGCCTACGGCATCAAGGTCAAGGCTCCCAGCGAGAAGGCCAAGGACCGGCCCTTCGAGGACCATCTGGCGAGCATCGCCGCGGCGTCGCGCTTCCGCACGCGCAGCGTCGCGCTCCGCGCCGACTGGTGGCGGAAGGACGGCGGGCCGATGGTGGCGCGGACGGAGAAGGGCGCTCCCGTGGCCCTGCTCCCGACGGGCTTGCGCAGCTACGAGCTCGTCGATCCCGCGACGAAGGCCCGCAAGCCCGTGACCCCCGAGGTCGCCGCCACCCTGGGGCTGTTCGCCCACACGATCTACCGGCCGCTGCCCGCCGGCCGGCCCGCGCTCTACGACCTGATGCGTTTCGCGATGAAGGGCCTGGGTTCCGACCTGCGCACGGTGCTCGGAATGGGCGTCGTCACCGGCATGCTCGGGATGATGAACCCCTTCCTCACCGGCGAGATGATCGATTCGGCGATCCCCCAGGGGGACCGCGGTCTCGTGCTCCAGCTCGGCTTCGGCATGCTCATGGCCGCTCTGGCCACCGCGGCCTTCAAGATCACCCAGGCGATCGCCGTGGTCCGCATCGAGAGCAAGGTGGACTACGTCCTCCAGGCGGCGCTCTGGGACCGGCTCCTGGACCTGCCGCCGAACTTCTTCCGGACGCACGGCGCCGGCGACCTGGCCGACCGCGCCGCCGGCATCAACGCGATCCGGGGGCTCGTGGCGAAGGCCGGCGTGGGCGCCGTCCTGGGCGCCCTGAGCTCCATCGGCTACGTGTTCGTGATGGCCAAGACGAGCGGCAAGCTCACGATCGCCGCGATGGTCATCACCTTCGTCCTGGTCGGCTTCACGAGCACCGCGAACTACCTCCAGCTCCGCTTCCAGCGCCAGGAGATGGCGATCCGCGGCAGGATCTCGGGCCTGGTCCTCCAACTCATCTCCGGCGTGGCGAAGCTGCGGGTGGGGGCCGCGGAGAACCACGCCTTCCGCGTCTGGGCCCAGAAATTCTCCGAGCAGAAGCGGATCGCCTTCAGCGTCGGCCAGGTTCAGAACGTCAGCCAGACCTTCTCCGCCGCCTTCCCGACGCTCTCCTCCCTGGCGATGTTCGCCACCATCACCTTCCTGATGGCCTCGGCCAAGCCCGGAAGCGAGCTGAGCCTGAGCACCGGCGCCTTCATCGCCTTCAACACGTCCTTCGCCACCTTCATGGCTGCGATGCAGGCCCTCGCCGACGCATCGCTGAGCCTGCTGCGGGCGGTGCCCATCTACGAGCGCGTCCGGCCCATCCTGGAGACGGCGCCCGAGTCCGACGAGAGCCGCGCCGACCCGGGCAAGCTCAAGGGCTCGATCGCCGTGTCGCACGTGCACTTCCGCTACAACGAGGACAGCCCCTGGATCCTGAAGGACGTCTCCTTCACCCTGCGGCCGGGGGAGTTCGTGGCCTTCGTCGGGCCCTCCGGATGCGGGAAGTCCACGATGATGAGGCTCCTGCTGGGTTTCGAAAAGCCGGCGATGGGGGCGATCTACTACGACGGGCAGGACTTCTCCACGCTGGACGCGCGCCTCGTGCGCCAGCAGCTCGGCGTCGTGCTGCAGGAGAGCCGGGTGCTGCCGACGGACATCTTCCGGAACATCGTGGGCACGGCGCAGCGGACGATGGACGAGGCCTGGGAGGCCGCCGAGATGGCGGGCCTCGCCGACGACATCCGCCAGATGCCCATGGGCATGCACACGGTGGTCTCCGAGGGCGGCGGCACGTTTTCGGGCGGCCAGCGCCAGCGCTTGCTCATCGCTCGGGCGCTCGTGAACAAGCCCAAGATCATCTTCTGCGACGAGGCCACGAGCGCTCTCGACAACAAGACCCAGGCGGTCGTCACCCAGAGCATGGACCGCATGGAGGCCACGCGCATCACGATCGCCCACCGCCTGAGCACGGTGGCCAACGCCGATCGCATCTTCTACTTCGACGGCGGCCAGATCCTCGAGGAGGGCAGCTACGACGAGCTGATGGCCATCAACGGCCGGTTCGCGGAGCTGGCCAAGCGCCAGATCGTCTGAGCCGCGTGGGCGATCCCGAGCTCGACCTCCTGTTGCGCGTGCCGGGAGAGCTGCCGCTCCCCGAGGTCGGGCCCCGGGTCGTCGCGGCCCTGCGTCGGCTGCGCGGCGCCGACCGGCGGGAGACTGCGCGGCTCGAGGGGTGGTGCGAGCTCCTGGCGCGGCGCCTGCGCGGGGAGCCGACTCCGCTCCCGGCGGACCCTCTGCAGCGCCCGACGATCCTCTACCTGGACGGCTTCGAGGACCGGGCCTGGCACGACGCGCGCCGATACCCCGTCACCGGCGTCCTGGAGCAGGCCTTCACCGCCGTCCGAGCGGAGTTCTTCGAGCGCACGCGCTCTCCGGAGCGCTGGGCCGAGTATCGGGAGGGCGTGGCCGCGGACCGCAAGTGGCGCGCGGTGTGGTTCTATCGATACGGCCGGAGGCAGGCCGAGACGGCCGCGCTCTACCCGCGCACCTCGGCCCTCATCGACGAGCTCAGCGGCCCGGATGGCCCCTTGTCCTCGAAGCTCGGCGACGCCTTCCTCTCACGCCTCGAGGCGTTCGGGCGCATCCCGCCGCACAACGGCCTGTGCAACATCTCCCTCGTGTGTCATCTCGCGCTGGCGATCCCGGAGCGCTGCGGCATCCGGGTCGGCGCCGAATCCCGCGAGTGGGAAGAGGGGAAGTGCCTCGTGTTCGACGACACCTTCGAGCACGAGACCTGGAACGAGAGCGCGAGCGACCGCTACGTCCTGGTGCTGCCCCTGTGGCAGGGCGGCGTGAGCCCCGTCGAGCGCGAGTTCATGACCCTGATCACGGCCTGGCTCAACCGCCTGGCGGCGACGCAGGAAGCCGGCTGACGGCCCCTCAGCGCTTCGCCTTCACGCTGTTGCCGGTGCCGGTGTCGCTGATGCGGGGGCGGCTGCCGTCCTCGGCCCGCTCCCAGGTCAGGGTGTTACCGTCGCCGCTGAGCTGGACGGCCTGGACGGCCCGCACCGCCACGACGTTGGCGTCGCCGGTGATGGCGACCTGGCTGCAGTTGCGGAAGCTCAGGTCGTTCCGGTCGCCGTTCACGGCGGCGTTCCCGCCGCGGCAGTCGTAGGCCTGCCGCAGGCCGTCCTGCTCGATGCGGATCGATTCGCCGGCAGGCGGGGCTTCGTCCGTGCCTCCCTTGAGGACCACGGTGCCGTCCGCCTTCGCCGTGACCGAGCCCTCCGCACCCTCGACCTTCACCTGGTCTCCGGAGATCGTCACGCGGTCCCTGGGCGCCGGTCCCTGGGGCGGCGCGGTGCCGGGCGCGGGAGCCTTCGCGGCGCCGGCCGGGTCCGGCGCGGCGCGCTTCGAGGTGATCACGTTGCCCAGGCCTTCGTTCGCGATCCGAGGGCGCCGGCCGTCGGCGGCCTCCGTCCAGGTGATCCTGTTGTCGGCGCCCGTGATCCGGATCCTCTCCACGACGCCCGCGTCGATCGTGTTGTCGCCGCCGTTCACGACGAGCTCGCTGCAGTTGCGGAGGGTCAGGACGTTGAATCCGCCGTCCACCGTCGCGGTGCCGCCGCGGCAGTCGTACGTCTTGTTCTGGTTGCTGCCCACGACGACGTCGGAGGCCGCGAGGGACGCGGGCCTTCCCGTGACGAGCGCTGTGGCGGCGAAGAGCAACGCGGTCGAACAGCGTGGAGATGTCATGGCCCCATGCTAAACCCGAGGGTCAAGGCCGGCGGCAGCGCATGTGACCCGGCGCACAGGCGCGGGCCGTCGCCGCGAGAGCGCCGCGGGCCCGTCACGGTTCCGGAGGGTATACTGGCTCATTTCGCGTGTCCTCGATGATCGGAGCCGAGACGCCGGCCGAAGGCTTCCTGAGCGACGTTGCGCTCCAGGTGCGGGGCCTCTCCGTCGAGGCCTGGGACGAGTCCCGGGCGGTGGAGATGGTGGGGCGCCACCCGTCGTTCCTGGCGATCCTGGGGAAGCTGCAGCGCGTCGCGCCCCACGACGAGCCGGTGCTCATCGTGGGGGAGAGCGGCTCGGGCAAGGAGGCGTTGGCGCAGGCCCTGTACCTCCTCGGCCCGCGCCGGGGACGGGCTTTCGTGGCCGTCAATTGCCCGCAGTACCAGGACGGCCACCTCACGGTCAGCGAGCTGTTCGGCCACAAGAAGGGGAGCTTCACCGGGGCCATCGCCGACCGGAGAGGCTGCTTCGAGACCGCCGACGGCGGCGTGATCTTCCTCGACGAGATCGCCGACCTCCACATGAGCGCCCAGGTGATGCTGCTGCGCGCGCTCGCCGCAGGCGAGTTCCAGCCGCTGGGGGCCGAGGGCCGGCGCCAGGTCAACGTGCGGGTGATCGCCGCCACCAACCGGCCCCTCGACAAGCTGATGGTGGCCCAGGAGTTCCGCCACGACCTGTTCTTCCGCCTGCGCTACTTCCTGCTGGCGGTGCCTCCCCTGCGCGCCCGGGGCGACGACTGGCTGCTGCTGCTGCAGTACGTCCTGCAGAAGCTCCACGCGAAGTACGGCGTGGAGAAGCGCTTCTCGCAGCGCTCCCTGGACCTCCTGTCCCGTTACGACTGGCCGGGCAACGTGCGGCAGCTGATGAGCCTCGCCACCACGGGATACGCCCTCGCGGACGGAGTCACCGTGGAGCCCGAACACTTCGACGAGCACCTGGACTCGGGCGGCGCGAGCCAGGAGGACTCCGCCGACGACCTCTACCAGAGGATCGTGGCGCGCCACGAGGACTTCTGGACCGTCGTCCACGACGCGTTCCTGGCGCGGGACCTCAACCGCGCGCAGGTCCGCGCCTTCGTCGCCAAGGGCCTGGCCGAGGCCAAAGGGAGCTATCGGGACCTGATGGGGATCCTCGGGCTGCCCGAGGCGGCCTACCAGCGCTTCATGGACTTCCTCCGCCATCACCGTCTCAAGCCCTGACCGGCTCCCATGACGTCCGGGATCCAGGCCGTCGTCTTCGACCTCTACGACACGCTGCTCCGGATTCGGCTGCGGCGGCTGCACAAGGCGGTGCCGCGCCTCCTCGGGGTCGACGCCGCCCGCTGGGCGGCCCTCATCCGCGACGAGCTGTTGACGCGCCCGTTCCAGGACCGTGCCGCCTTCGCTCGCTTCATCTGCGGCAGGCTCGCCCCGCGCGGCGAGGGGATGGAGGAGCGCCTGCTGGCCCTCGTCCGGGAGGAGGTCGACTCGGTGGAGCCGTACGACGGCGTCCGGGCGCTTCTCGCCTTCCTGCGTCGGCGCGGCTTCGCGCTGGGCCTGCTGTCGAACCTGTCGAGCGTCCACAAGGAGCCCCTGAGGCGCCACGCTATGGAGCCCCTGTTCGACGCGCTCGGCCTTTCCTGTGACGAGGGCCTCAAGAAGCCGGAGCCGGGTTTCTACCTGCGGCTCTGCGAGCGCCTCGGCGTCCCGCCCCAGGCGGCGCTCGTCGTGGGCGACTCGCTCGCCAACGACGTGGAGGCGCCCCGCGCCCTCGGGATGCGGGCCGTGAGGGTCGGCGACGCCTCTGGACAGGGCCTGAAGACGGCGGCGATGCTGGGATTCGTCTCGCTGCAGCCGGGGTCCGAGCTCGCCCCCTTGCTCGCGGAAGGCCAGCGCGTCTGCCTCGCGGGCCGGGACGGCATCCTGGGCGGGCTGCGGGTGCTCCCCGACTCCGAGCACGGTCGCTACAACCTGGTCGCTTCCGGTGTGGTGGCGTTCGATTCCGGCGCAGCGGAGGACGTCTTCTGCAAGCGTTACCTGTTTCCCGACGGCGCTCACGTCGAGGAGTTCGCCCACGGCCTCCTGGCCGCCCTCGGCATGCCGAGCTGCCACGCGGCCGTCACCGAAGGGCCGGAGCCGTGCCTCCTGGTCTCGAGGGCGCCTGGAACGAAGCTGGAGGCGACCGCGACTGCGCCCCTCTCCCGTCAGGTCGGCCGGCAGGCCGCGCTGGCCTACCTCTTCGCCAACGCCGACCTTCGGCCGCGGAACGCCTTCGTGTCGTACCAGGGGAGCGAGCCGACCCTCACCATGACGGACCTCGAGCACTGCTTCCTGAACCTGGCGCTCGACGTCTCGGGGATCGAGGATCCGCTTTGCCCGGAGTCGCTGGACCGCCTGGGCGAGGGCGAGCTCGGGCGGCGCGTCGCGCGGCGCGTGTTGACACCGCGCACGATGAAGCGGGCCCGCCGGGCCTTCTTCGGCACGGATGCCCTCCCGTGCGATCTCGAGGCGGCGTTCCGGGACGGCTGGATGGACGCGTACCGGGAAGTTCAGGCGCAGGACGCGCGGGCCCTGGGCCTGATCGAGGCGCGCCTCCGTCGCGAGCCGTTCCTGGTCGTCGGGACGCAGGCCTACAGGCGCGCCATGGCGCGGGTGGACCTCGAGGACATCCGGGGCCGCCTCGAGGCGGACGCCGAGGCCGTCTACGCGGCCAGCTTCGGTGTTGATTCGAAGGCCCCTCAGGGCCTATAAGGGCGCCACCATGGTTCGCGTTCGATCTCGAGTTCCGATCCGGCACGCCGCGGCCTGCGCCTTCGCCGTGGCGACCGGGCTCCTCTCGACGAGCTGCCGCAGCCACGAGACGGGGCCCGCGCTCTCGATCGAGGTCGAGGGCGAGACGCTCGTCCCCTCGTCGTCGGAGCCGAACGCCTCGTCGCTCTGCTGCTGCCGTGTGCGTGGGACCGTGCGCAACACGAGCAGCATCACGATCCACGCCAACTTGAACTTCGACGCCGGCGGCGCGGCAGGCCCGCTTGGAACGGCCCTCGACTGGGTGCCCAACATCGCGCCCGGGGCCGGCGCGCCCTTCGTGGCCGTGGGCATCTCCGCACCGTGCTCGCAAGTGACGACGATCACGGGCCGGCACTTCCTGACGGGCGTGTACATCGGGAGCGGCGGCTCGTAGATTGGAGGCCTGGCTCCACCCGTTGGAGCCATCGCTCCATGTTTCGGCGGCCGCGTGTGAGCCACTGCGGCAACACAAGGACTTAGGCGGAGCCACGTCGGGGCACGGCGATTGCTCCTCGGCAAAGGCGACACAACCGATATTGGAGGTAGACCAGACATGGCTGGACCGAATTTCACTCGCGGCAGCATCCAGGACGTCGTCGCCCAGAAGGCGGGCGACCCGAAGTTCCGTCAGTCCCTGCTTTCGGATCCCAAGGCGACGCTCGAGGGCGCGCTGGGAGCCGAGATCCCCGGCGGCGTGAAGATCAAGGTCGTCGAGGAGAGCGCCGGCACCTACTGCGTGGTCCTGCCCCACGTGACCAAGGAGGGCGCCGAGCTGGACGACGCCGCCCTGGAGAAGGTGGCGGGCGGCTTGGGGGACAAGGCGAAGTGCAGCGCCAAGATGTCCTCCATCATCAACATCTCGGCTGGCTAACCGAGGAGTCCGTCTCTCTCCCTGCGGGAGGTCGCTCTCCCGCAGGGAGACCTTCCCGATGCGTCCCGCCCTTCGGGCTGCTCCCGCGACGTCCGAGCGGGACCGTCTCGAGATCGCGCGAGGCGCCGCGACGCTTCTCGAGTCCCTCGGCGGGACTGAAGGCGCCGTCCCCACCGTCGAGCAGGGCAGGGAGGTCCTGCAGCGCTGGGCCGAGGCCTTCTCGCGGGGCGACGCGCCAGCGTTCGAGAGGCGTCTGCGGTGGGACGGACTCGACGCCGACGGCGTCCTTCGGGCGCTCGTCCGGCCCGCGCAGCCAACGGGCGCGCTCCCTCCCGCGTGGACCGCCTGGCTCGATCGCTTCCTGGAGCAATCGTCGGCGCTTGTCGCGTCTCTCGGCACGCCGGAGCTCGAGGCGGAGCTCGAGCGGCTGACACCCTCTCCGGCGCCGCCGTTCATCGAGGTCTGGGCCGCGATGGTCCGATCGGCACGGCGCGCCCTTGCGGACGCCGGAGGGACCTTCGAGGGCATCCAGGAGGCGGCCTACGCGACCCTCGAGAGCAGCCTCGTCGCGGAGCTGTCTGCGGCGGGCGAGATGGCCCTGTTCCAGGCCTTCCGGGGCCGCGGAGAGCCTTCGGGCGCGGGGGCCTGCGACGCGGACTACGCGGGCTTCGTCCACGGCCTGCTCGGCGGCGGGCTCGTCGACGTCTTCAAGGCCTATCCGGTGCTGGCGCGACAGTGTGCCGTCCTCGCCTCGACGTGGGTGGAGGCGACGCTGGAGCTGCTCACGCGCCTGAGGCGCGACCGCGACGCGATCGCGGCCGCCTTCGGCGCGCTTCCCCTCGGAGAGGTCTGCCGCATCGCTCCGGCCCTGTCCGACCGGCACGACGGCGGCCGCCGCGTCGCCGTCCTCACCTTCTCGTCCGGCCTGAGCGTCGTCTACAAGCCGCGGGACGTGGGCCTCGAGAGCGCGCTCCAGGCGTTCCAGGCCTGGCTGTCGAGCCGCGGCCTGCACGACCTTCCCGGCGTCCCGAGAGTCCTCGAGCGCGAGGGCTACGGCTGGGCGGAGTTCGTCGAACAGGAGCCCTTTCGCGACCGCGAACAGGTCGCGGAGTACTTCCGGAGGGCGGGAACCCTGCTGGGCATCCTCCACGTGCTGCGCGGGACCGACGCTCATCGCGAGAACGTGGTCGCCACCCGCCGGGGCCCTGCGCTCGTCGACGCGGAGATGCTGCTCCAGCCCAGGGACGCGAACGAGGAGGCGGACTCCAGGGCGGAGGGCCCGATCGACGGCGCGGCTCACGGCGTCCGCCGTTCCTGCCTCAGCTCCGGCCTCGTGACACTGCTCGAGGTGGACGCCTCGGGCGCGTGCGACGACGTCGGGGGCCTGATGCCGCCGTCTTCGCGCCCGGCGGGGACCGGCGCGCGCTCCTGGCGGGCGCTGCGCTCCGACACGCTCGGCTTCGTTCTCGAGGCCTCGGCCCGGCCGCCGGCTCGCAACCTGGTGATCCTGGACGGGGTCGTGCAGCGTCCCGAGCGCTTCGCCACCGAGATCCGGGAGGGCTTCGCGCGCGCCTACCGCTTCTTCCTCGCCGAGCGGTCGTGCCTCCTCGACCCGCAGGGGCCCCTCGCGCTGTTCGCGTCACGACGGAGCCGCATCCTGTTCCGGCCGAGCGATCAGTACGGCGCCTGTCTCCAGCTCCTCGCCGCGCCGCGCTACCAGGCGCGCGGCCTCGACCGGAGCATCGCGCTCGAGATACTCAACCGGGTCTTTCTCCACGAGGAGGAGCGTCCTCGCCTCTGGCCGCTCGTGGCCGACGAGCGGCGCGCCCTCGAGGAGCTGGACGTCCCGCGCTATCTCCTCGCCGTGGACGAGCGGGAGCTCGCCGCGGCGTCCGGCGAGCGCGTGAGCGGCCACCTCGCGCGCTCCGGCCTCGACGCGGTGATGGACGGGGTGCGCGGGCTGAGCGAGGAGGACCTCTCGTTGCAGCTCGACGTCCTGGGGTCCGCCCTCGAAGCGGTCGAGGCGCCTTCCTCGGGCGAGGGTCCCGTTTCGAGCCGCGAAGGAGAAGCTCTGTGGCTTCGCGCGGCCGAGCTGCTGGGCGACGCGATCCTGGCGCGCGGTCGCCGCGGGGGGGACCACGAGCTCGCCTGGAGCGACTGCGATTCCCGCGGCCCGCATGGCCGTCACGACCTGTATCGCGGCCGGGCGGGGATCGCGCTGTTCTTCGCCGCCCTCGCGGCCGTGACGCGGCACGCGCGCTTCGCCGAAGCCGCAGCATCCTTGCGGCGGCCCTTCGAGTCGGCTCTCGACGCCTCGTCGCCGGCGTCCCCTCTCGGCTGGCCCTCGATCGGCGCCTGCGGCGGCCTCGGCTCCGTCGTGTTCGCGGTGGCCACGGCGGGCCGTCTGCTCGAGGATTCGGCTTGGACCGAGCTGGCGCTCCGCTGGGCGGCGGGCATCACCCCCGAACGCATCGAGCGCGACCCGCACCTGGACGTGGTCGAGGGCACCGCCGGCGCCCTCCTCGCGCTGCTGAGCCTGGACCGCGACTCCGCGCCCTGGATCGAGGAGCGCACGATCCGGTGCGCGCGTCGCCTCGTCGACGCGCGGCTCGCCAGCGCCGGCTTCGCCCACGGAGCCGCCGGGGTCGTCTACGCCTTGAGCCGCGCCTGCGAGCGGGCCGCCGACGCCGCGCTCGCCGCGGACGTGCGTCGCGCCCGGCGCGCCGCACGGGGGCTTCCCAGCCCGGCCGGGATGACGGCGTGGTGCCACGGAGCCGCGGGCGTCGGCCTGGCGCTCGCGCTGACTCCCGAGGCGTTCCGCGACGAGGAGCTTCTGGAGGAGCTCCGCGCAGCCGCGCACGCGACCGCCGGCGCGCCGCCCCACCGTGTCGACCATCTCTGCTGCGGCAACCTGGGCCGCGGCGAAGCCTTGCTGGCGATGGGGACCCGCCTCGGCGATCCGGGCCTCGTGGCTTCCAGCCAGGCCATCGCCTCCCGGATCGCGGTCAGGGTGTGCGCGGCCGGGAGCAGCGGGGCGCGCACGGAGGGCTTCGAGCACCGCACTTTCCACCCGGGCTTCTTCCGGGGCCTCTCGGGGATCGGATACCAGCTTCTGCGCATGGCCGCGCCCTCGAGGCTTCCCTCGGTCCTGGGATTCGAGGCGTGGGTGAGGAAGGCGTCATGAGCCGGCTGACGACGGAAGCGTTCACGCTCGCTCCGCTCGAGGCCTCGATGGCCGAGGCGTTCTGGGGAATGACGTTCCCGGTCTACCGGCATCTCCTGAGCCTTCGCCCCTCGCCCCGTCACCCCGAGCAGGGGGATGACAGGCCCATCCAGCCCACGGGCTTCGTCGCGCGAGCCGGTGGCGAGCCCGTCGGGCTCGCCCTGGCCGAGCTGCCGCTCGGGAGCTCGGAGGCCTCTCCCGAGGTGCTGTCCCTGTTCGTGCGCCTGGAGAGCCGGAACCGCGGCGTCGGCACCGCGCTCCTGGACCGTCTGCAAACCCACGTCCGCGAGCGGGGATTCGCGGAGCTCAGGGCGGTCTTCATGGGGAACAGGCCCGGCAACGATGCCCTGCTCCGTGTCCTGGCGAAGCTGGGCTGGAGCGCGCCCGAGGTTCGGACGGTCACGCTGCGCTTCTCGCCCCGTGGGGCCCGCAACTGCCCATGGTACGGCAGGGTCAAGCTCTCGCACGAGTACGAGATCTTCCCCTGGACGGCGCTCCTGCCCCGCGAGCGTGAAGAGCTCCAGCGCTCCCAGGCGGAAGCGCCGTGGATCCCGGCGGGACTCGTGCCGTGGGAGCACGACTTCCACTCGTTCGATCCGGTCTCCAGCCTCGGGCTTCGGTACCGGGGCCAGGTGGTGGGCTGGGTCATCAACCACCGGGTTCCACCGGCGACCGTGCGCTTCACCTGCAGCTTCATGCGCAAGGATCTCGGTCGCCGGGGACGCATCCTGCCGCTCTACACTGCCTCCCTGGAGCGCCTGGAGGCGGCCGGCTGCACCGACTGTCTCTTCATCACGCCGATGATGTTCGAGACGATGGTGGACTTCGTCAGGAACCGCTGCGCGCCGTGGGAAGGCGTCCTGACGGAGACCTACGGCGTCTCGAAGCGGCTGGTCTGAGCCCGGGATGCCGCCTCACTTCTCGGAAGCCGAACGCGGTCGCTTCCTGGGGGAGCTCTGGCCGAAGTGGCACCGCGGCGTCCACCATTTTCGCCGACCCTTCTCGCGGCCGATGGCGACCGAGGCCGACTACTGGGAGGTCGTCCGGAACTGGTCGAGGGAGGTCCGCACCGGCTTGCGCGCGGTCCACCCGAGGTGGGTCGACGAGGACCTCCTGCCATCCGACGCCGATGGCGGGCTCAGGTCCTTCTGTCGTCGCCTGGACGACCGCAACGAGCGGGACTGGTACCTCTACCAGCCGGACGGCGTCCAGCAGTGGAATCCGGCGTTGTGGCACCGCGCGGTCGAGCTGCTGCGGCCCATCCTGGAACACGTGGGCGGCCTCCCGCCCGGCGGGATCCGGTTCGAGCTCTTCCTCGGCCGCTACAGCCGCACGGTGACCGGCGTGCACCGCGACGAGGCGGACGGCCTGGCCTTCGTCGCCCTCGGGCCGAAGCGGCTCTACTTCTGGCCCCGTGAGACCTTCGAGGACCGCTGGGCCTCTCCCGACCGGACGCACTTCCAGACCGGTGTCTGGGGCTTCGAGAGGTACCTGGACTCCGCGATCGTCGTGGAGGCCGACGCAGGCGACATCATCTATTGGCCTCGCGGCTACTACCACGTCGGGGCCTCGCCGGATCACTGGTCCGGCATGGTGACGCTGAGCCTGTGGTGGCAGGCTTCCGCGCAGCGCGCGGTGCAGGCCGTCGTCGACACGCTCCTGAGCCGCGATGGCGTTCCCGCCGCCTATCCGCTGGACTTCGGCGACCTGGCGTCGGCGGCGGCATCGCTGCCGACCGCACTGCGGGACGCTTCCGGGGCCGCGCGCCGGGCGCTCGAGGCCCACTGGGACGACGCCCTGTCCGACGCCTGGGCCCGGGTCGTGACGGGCTACGGCTTCCTGACGACGCCCGCTCCGCAGCTGGTGGCCGGGAGCAGGGCGGCGCGCTACTTCGTGCGGCATCCGATCGCGGTCGTCGAGGTCGCCGGACGGCCCGTCGTGTTCGCTTGCGGTCACAGGCTGCGGGCCTTGCCGGGCGGGGACCCGGCGCTCGCGGGCCGGCTGCGCGGACTCCCGCTCGGTGGGACTCTCGATGTCCGCGCGGCCCTCGCGAGCGACGCGCTTCCCTCGGCGGAGCGAGATCAGTTGCTTGCGGGGCTCGAGGCCGTGGGGGCGCTCGTGCCTGCCTGACGGCGCGAGAAGCGCGCCGGATCGAAGCTCCGCACGAACAACTCGTCGAGCAGGTGAACGACGAAGACGTGGTCGAGCGCGGTGTAGTCCCCCGCGCGCAGGAAGCCTTCGCAGCGCTCCCACGGGAAGTAGCCCTTGGCGAGGACGGCCTCGCGGGAGAGGAGCTGGCGCAGCGGCGAGCCTTCCGGCAGGGAGCAGATGAGCCGCGTGACGGCGGGGGCCGACCTGTTGAAGCCCAGCTTCGGCCGTCGCACGACCTCGTCCGGCAGCCACGCGGCCACGGCGCGGCGCAGCAGCGCCTTCCCCGAGAACAGCTCGCGTCGCGCCGGCTCGGGAAAGGCGGCGGAGTACTCGACGAGCCGATGGTCCAGGAACGGCACCCGCACCTCGACGTGTCCCGCCATGCCCATGCGGTCCTCGAAGCGAAGCAGCGACGTGGCGAGCCGGGAGTGTTCGGCGCGCAGCTCGGCCGCGACGACCCCGGCCAGCCGCGGCAGGTCGGGAGCGGCGTTCGAGTCGTCGTCGGCGAGCCGGGCTCGGAGGTCCTCGAGGACGCCCTCGCCGAAGGCGGGCCAGCCGCGGTAGGTGGGGCGCACGCGCTCCTCGAGATGCCGGAGGAGCGCCAGCGCCTGGTAGCGGGCGTAGCTGGGGCAGTAGCCCGTCAGGATCTCGTCGACGCCTTGTCCCGACAGCAGCACCTTGGCGCCGTCGGCTCGCACGGCGCGCGCCAGCGCGTAGCGCCCCACATATCCGAGGTCGAACTCCCCTTCGGCGGCCCAGGCGACGAAGGGCAGCGCCTCCAGCGTGGCCGCGTCGCCGGGACAAGGGACCGCGGTGTTCCGCACCCGAAGCGACGCGGCGACGAGGCGCGCATGGGCGACATCGGCGCTCTCGTCGTCTCCGAAGTCGACGGTGTAGGTGCGGATGTCCCTGCGATCGGCGCGCACGATCGCGGCCACGAGCGCCGCCGAGTCGACGCCGCCCGAGAGCGCGGCGGCCACCGGCACGTCGGACACGAGCTGCATCCGCACCGCTTCCTCGAAGAGCTCGCGGAAGCGCTCCACCGGTTGCTCGGGGCCGCCGCCGTCACTGGCCTCGCTGGGCTCGTAGCGCCAGTAGCGCTCGACGCGGTGGCCTTCCGGGGCCGCGACGAGAAAGCATCCGGCTCCGAGCTCCCGGATCCCCTCGAACGCCGTGCGCGTGAGGGGGGAGCCGAGGTCCGCGCCCCCGAGGTAGCCGAGCAGGTCGAGCCGGCGAGGGACGCCCTGCGCAGCGAGGAGCGCCTTGGCCTCGGAGGCGAACAGGATGCGGTCGCGCTGCGGGAGGACGGCGAGGGGCTTGATGCCGCTGCGGTCGCGCGCCAGGAATAGGCGCCGCCGCCTCTGGTCCCAGAGCGCGAACGCGAAGATGCCGCGCAGCCGCTCCACGCAGGACTCGCCCCACTCCTCCCAGGCGTGGACGATGACCTCGGTGTCGCTGCGCGTGGCGATGCGGTGGCCCCGGCCCTCGAGCACCCGGGCCAGCTCGCGGTAGTTGTAGATCTCGCCGTTGCTCGCGACCCAGACGGTGCGGTCCTCGTTCGGCATCGGCTGGCCGCCGCCCTCGAGGTCGATGATGGCGAGGCGGCGGAAGCCGATGGCGATGCCGTCGTCCTCCAGGTATCCCTCGCCGTCGGGACCCCGGTACCAGAGGGTCTCCAGCATCGGCTCGAGCTCGCCGCGCGCCACCGGGCGGGCCGGGCCGTAATTGAAGATGCCGGCGAAGCCGCACATGTGAAGATGGGCCGGCGCAGGCCGGCGTCGGAAATGTATCACCGGCGCCCTTCACGGACGTGATCGGGCTCTCACCTCGCGAAGCTGTGCTTGACATGCGAGGCCACGCCGCTAGACTTAGCCCCCGCTGGCCCATGAAGAGAGCACTCTCCCTGGCGGCCGCATCGGCGTGGGTCGGGCTCCTGGTCGCCGCGAGCGCGAGCGCGCAGAGCCAGGGCTACCAGCCGCCGGTGTTCCGCGCCGACGAGAAGGGCCTGCGACTCATCGACGCGGTCCGCCTGTCCCTCCAGCACGACCCTTTCATCCTGCTCCAGGAGGCCGACTCCATGGGGCGGAAGGGAGTCGCGCGGGAGCTCTCGGGGCAGTTCGACTACACGCTCCGAGGCAGCGGCGCGTTCGACTACCTCGAGCAGGAGCTGCCCGAGAGCGTCAAGCGCCAGCAGCGCAAGGACCGGCAGGACCTGATCGACGTCCAGCCCGGCGTCATCAGCCTTTCCGAAAGCCTGGACGCTCTCACGAGGAACCTGGCGGACCCGCGGGTCCTGACAGATCCCGACAGCGTGGATCTGACCGCCGGGATCACCGACGACCAGACCCGGATCGAGGCCTTGGCCCTGCAGACCAACCTCTCCCTCATCACGCAGCTCATCAACGCGGCCACGAGCCCGACGCTCCGGCAGAACCTCATCGACCTGCGTCAGCAGACCTTCGAGCTGGGACAGGAGCAGATCCAGCGCGCGGGCCGGGAGGCCAACCGCGTACGCCTCGAGATCGAGAAGGCCCTGCAGGACCTCGGGGCCGCCCCGGTCGACGAGTGGCGACGGAGCGCGAAGCTCCACCTCGATCTCGCGAAGCAGTTCCGGAGCGGCATCGGCATCGCGCCCTTCTTCGACCTCACCTATTCGGCCCAGAACTTCAAGGGCAAGGAGTCGACGGACATCGCCAAGGGCGGGCAGGGCGTCCGCGATACCTATCGATCCGAGGTGGGCTTCGACGTCCGTGTCCCGCTGCTCCGGGGCCTCGGCAAGTCGTCCGTCGCCGCGGCGGAGACGGCGGCGCGCAAGGACTACGAGGCGAGCCGGTTCTCGCTGCTCCACGAGAAGTCCCGGAGCGTCCTCGAGACGGCGCGCGCCTACTGGGAGCTCCGGGCCGCGAGCGAGGAGCTGGAGGTGGCGCGCCGCTCCGAGAAGCTCGAAGCGGAGCTTCTGGCCCTGACCCAGGCGCTGATCAGTGCGAAGGAGAGGCCGCGCTCGGACGAGGCGCGTGTCCTGGCGAGCCACGCCGACGCCCTGGCGCGCGTCGCGTCGGGCGAGCGGCGTCTGAGCGACACGCGCGTCAACCTGGCGCGGGTGATGGGCATGGCCCTCGAGAGCGCGCAGAGCGCGCCGCTGCCCGCCGATCCGTTCCCCGAGCCGCCGCCGGACCTCGCGACGAACGTCGAGGCGGTCGCGACCCTGGCCCGCGAAGCGGTCGAGCAGCGCATGGACCGCAAGGCCCTCGTCCTGCTCGAGGAGGCGGCGGGAGTGCTCGCCACCGGAGCCCGGAAGGACACGAAGCCGCGCCTCGACCTCCAGGGCCGCCTGTTCGGTACCTCGACGGGCGAGGCCAAGCTCACCGACCTCGACCGCTGGGTGTTCAAGAGCGCGAGCGGAGCCCTGGCCCTCGAGGTGCCCTTCGCCAACGACACCCTGCGCGGGCGGCTGGCGCAGCGCGAGTCGAGCCTCGACATCGCCGAGATCGACTCGGCCGACCGCGCGAGGACGATCACGCTGAACGTGTTCCGCCTGTCCCAGTCGCTGCAGGCGGCCGCGGACCAGCTCGCGAGGGCGGAGGATGCGGTCCGCAGCTACGACAAGACGATCGAGGACGAGCAGGCCAAGCTCAAGGCGGGAGACTCCACGCTGGTGGACACGATCCTCACCGAGCAGCAGACGACGGCCGCGCGGCTGGCCCGCGTTGCGG
>DASSJI010000202.1:0-13392 GCA_035691285.1 Vicinamibacteria bacterium
GAGCATGATCGCGCCCGCCATGCCGATGAGGACCGGGATCATCGAGAAGACGAGATACAGACCGGCCGCCTGGTACGCCGAGTTCTGCGCCACCTTCTCGCTCTCCGCCGAGAAGGAGCGTTGCAGCAGATCCTGTCCCGGGAGGTTGCCGAGGCCCAGGGCGCACCAGGCCTCGACGTACCAGACCCAGTCCCGCAAGGATGCCTCGCGCGGCCACAGGTGGAAGTGCGTCGCCGGTAGCTGGCCCAGGGCGCCCAGGAAGTCCGAGGTCGCCGCGAACACCCCGGCCACGACCGTAAGGCCGCCGAGCAGGACGACCATGTGCAGGTAGTCGTTCCAGGCCGCCGACAGCATCCCGCCCATGGACGTGTAGGCGATCACCACGACCGCGGCGATCACCGTGGCGTGGGTCGTGTCCACTCCGGTGAGGAAGTTGAGGATGAAACCGAGAGCCACGACCTGGCTGCCGCACCAGCCGACGTACACGACCACCATCGTCAGCGCGGCCAGGATCCCGGCGCCCTTCCCGTAGCGCGCCTCGTAGAAGTCCACCGACGTCTGGTAGCCCGCGCGCCGCAGCAGGCGCACGTAGAAGAGGCCCGCAAGGAGCAGCGTCAGGGCGCTGCCGAACGGGTCCGCGATGACGCCGAGGAGGCCCTTCTCGTAGGCCGCGCCCGCTGCGCCCATCACCGTGGCCGCGCCGTACCAGGCGGCGAGCAGAGCGAAGGTCGAGAACGAGAGTGAGAGCCTTCCGCCCGCCACCAGGAAGTCCTTGGTCGTGGCCACGCGCTTCGACGCCGCGCCGCCGATGGCGAGCATCACGAGCAGATAGGCGCCGACGCCGGCCAGGAGGATCTGCTGGGTCGTCACAGGGTCGCGCGGGATTCTGCGGGCACGGCCGCGCCTCGTCAAACGCGGCGGGCTGCGGTACCTTCCGCGCGATGGCGGGGCGGGCGACGTCGCGAAGCGGCCGAGGCCGCAAGGCCGATCTCAGCGCCGACAACGAGCGGCTGCGCGCGGAGATCGCCGAGCGACGCCGGGCCGAGGCATTGCGCGACGAGTTCCTCTCGATCGCCGCCCACGAGCTCAAGACGCCGCTCACCAGCCTGCGCGGATTCGCCCAGCTCCTGATGCGCCAGCTCGACCGGGACGAGGGCCTGGATCCCGTGCGGCTGCGCCAGGGGCTGTCGGCCATCGACCAGCAGTCGGCCAAGCTCGCCCGGCTGGTGAACCAGCTCCTGGACGTCTCGCGCATCGACGCCGGGCGGCTGGAGCTGGACCGCAAGGTCGCCGACGTGGTGGGCGTCGTCGAGGACGTCGTGGCGACGGCAAGGGTGAACACCTTCCGCCACGAGTTCACGGTCCGCGCCCCGTCCGGGGCCCTGGCCCTGGTCGACCCGCTGCGCCTCGAGCAGGTCGTGCGCAACCTCGTGGACAACGCGATTCGCTACAGCCCCGACGGCGGGCCGATCACGATCGAGGTCGAGAAGAGCCGCGAGGCCGGCGTGGTCACGATCGCGGTGAGCGACCGCGGCCTCGGAGTCCCTCCCGAGCACCAGGGCCGGATCTTCGACCGCTTCCACCAGGCGCACCCGGAGCGGGGCATGGGCGGGATGGGCCTGGGCCTGTACATCAGCCGGCAGATCGTGGAGATGCACGGCGGGAGCATCGAGCCCGAGTTTCCCGAAGCGGGCGGCACGCGCATGGTCGTGAGGCTGCCGACGGGCGCCCCTGCCGGAAATTCCGAATGAGCGTCCGGCGCGTGCTCGTGGTGGACGACGACGAGACGACCGGGGAGCTGCTGGAGGCGACGCTCCTGGACGCGGGCTACGACGTGGCCGTGGCGGCCGGCGGCGCTGCGGGCCTGGAGCTGGCCGAGCGCTTCAAGCCGCATCTCGTGCTGCTGGACCTGCGCATGCCGGGCCTGGACGGCCGCGCGTTCCTCGAGGCGTACCGGCGGGGCCGCGGACGCAAGGCGGCCGTCGCGGTCGTGACGGCGGTGCGCGACGGCGCCGCCGTGGCCGCCCGGCTCGGGGCGCAGGGCGTGCTCGAGAAGCCCTTCGACCTGAGCGAGCTGCTCAACCTGGTGGCGCGGCTGGCGCGGGGGTAGGCCCCGCGTTTCAGTACGAGACCAGGGAGAGGCCCGGCACCTTCCGGAAGTGCCGCTCGTTTCGCGAGGCGACGCTTCGGCCGTGCTGGAGCGCCAGGGCGGCGATCCACAGGTCGTGGTCTCCGATCGGCGATCCCGCCGAGCGGAGCTGCCGCGAGATCCGCGCCGCCTGCCAGGCGGTGTCGACGTCCGGCCACAGGACGTCGAACACGGAGAGGAACCGCTCGCAGGCGCCCCGATGTCCGTCGCCGAAGCCCTCGGCAAACTCCATCCAGGTCACGAACGCGATCGAGACCTTCGAATCGGCGGACGCCGTGAGCAGCCGGTTCGCGGGACCGGGCCGCTGGCGGCGCGTTTCCCTCTGCAAGTCCACGAGGACCGTCGTGTCGAGCAGCACCGCTCAGCGCCTCCGGGCCTTGGCCATTTGCCTCGCCGGGCGCGTGCGGGCGCGCTCCTCGATGCGATCGAGGGTCTCCTCGGCCAGGAAGCTCTCCGCGTACCGGAGTCGGAGCTCTTCGAGGCGCGCCAGGACCTCGGGACCCGTCGAGGCGCGGTCGTCCCAGCGTGCCCTGCGAACCACGGCCGAGAACGACTCGCGCTCGCTCCGCTTCGCCTTCCTCAGGCGTTCGTAGGCGTCGAGCTCCAGCGAGATCGTCTTCGTGGCCATGCATGGATCGTGCATGGGCCCCCGCGGGCTGTCAAGCGTGTGACAGCCGCGGGAAGCGTCACGACGCCGGCTGCGGCTGCCGGGCTGCTTCCGTACCTTGCTCCCGAAGGGAGGGTGCCATGAAGAAAGCCACGACGCTCCTGGTGCTCGCGATGGCGGCGCCGACTCGAGCCGAGGAGCCGCCGGTCCATCTCGGCTCGCGCGTGCGGATGCACACGGCCATGGGGAGCCTCGAGGGACAGCTCGTGGCGTGGGAGCGGGACCGCTTCACGGTGAACATCAGCGGACTGCCCGAACCCTACGTGCTGCGAGCGGAGTCGGTCCAGCGACTCGATGTCAGCCAGGGGCGCACGCGGCCGTGGCTGAGGGGGGCGCTCGCCGGGGCCGCGATGGGGGCGCTCCTCATGGCGGCCGCGCCCGTGGAGAACGCGTGCCCGCCCGGCGTGCAGCCCGGGGTGGCGAGCGGCTGCGAGACGAAAACCTACAACGTCCAGACCGGCATCGCGGGCGGAGCCGTCATCGGCATGATCATCAGCGCCACGCGCCAGGTCGATCGCTGGAAGCCCGTCCCGCTCTCCCGGTTCCGGGTCAGCGTCGCGCCGGCCCCGAAGGGCGTCGCGGCGTCCTTGACGCTCACCCCCTGACGCTACGGCTTCGTCGCGTCGTCGTAGGCCTTCGCGGCGGCCTGCAGCAGCGGCTCGGCCGAGAGCGGCGCGCCGACCGCCTTCCGCATCCACGCGTCGGGCGTGATCGACCCGAGCTGGCAGATGCGCTCGAACTCGGCGCCCATGGGCCCGGTGCGCTTGCGGAAGTGCTCCTTCACCTGGAACGCGATCAAATGGCCGAGGGGGTAGTCGGGGGTGTAGAGGCCGGCGTCCACCATGTGGGAGTAGATCGCGAGGAGCGCCACGTCCTTCACGCCGAGTATCGGCGCGTAGTGGCGGTTCCAGACGTCCTTCGCGATGCCGACGACGGCCTCGCGGAACTGCGCGGGCGTGGCGTCCGGGTGGTCGTAGAGCCAGCGCCACGCCGACATGTCCACGAGCGCGACGCCGGCGATCTCGCGGGCCTGCCAGAACGTGTCGAGCACGAGGAAGCCCTGCTCCGCCTCGCCGGGCTTCGGAAGGCCGAGCAGCTCGATGTCGCGGGCCTGGAACACGAAGGCGAGCGCCTCGGTGAAGGCCGTGTTCGGGACGCCCTGGAGGAGCGTGTGGTCGATCGTGGTCAGCGAGAAGACCTGCTCGACGTTGTGGCCCATCTCGTGGACCGCGATGTTGTAGCCCTTGTAGTCCATGCCGTCCTTGCTGACGCGGGTGCGAAGGTGCGCGGAGTCGTCGCGGCGGCCGGCGCCCATCGCGTGCCCGGAGCCGCGCGCCGGGTCGACCACGATGTGGTCGGCCAGGAAGCGGGCTCGCTCGTCTGAGAAGCCGAGGTCGCGGAGCAGGCGCGGGATGTCCTGGGCGTAGGCTTCGGGCGTGGTGTACCGCTTCTTCGTCATCGCGTCCAGCTCGGCCTCCGTGTAGCGGCCGCGGGGCTTGAAGCCGGCGTACCAGATGTCGAAAGGCTCGAGCTTGCGCTGGAGTCGCTTCTGGATGAGCGCCCCGACCTTGGCGCCGAGCGGCGAGGTCAGCAGGGACTCCAGCAGCGCCTTGACCTGCGCCTCAGGGATCTCCCGATTCACGTTGAAGCGGCGCGCGATGTGCGACGGGTTGTCCGGGTTGAAGGGATCCTGAAGTCGCTCGGCCTGGAAGATGGAGAGCCACTGGCGATAGCGCTCGTCGGCCTCGCGATCGGGTCTGGCCTCGCCCGACTTGCCGGCCGGCGCGTCCGCGTCCTTCACGCTCGAGGCGGTGACCGCGTTGGTTTCAGGATTCCAGTCCACGAGCGGGTTGTTCACCGCCGCCGCGGGGATTTCCTGGCGCACGATGCGCTCCATCACCTTCGCGATCAGCCGCTGCTTCTCGAGGCCGTCCCTGTCGGCATAGCGCGCCTTCAGCTCGTCGCGCAGGTTCCAGTGGCTGAGCAGGCGCAGTCCCGCCGGGAACGGCCGCCGGCCGTCGCCCGTGACGAGGTGGTGCATGTAGACGTTGTAGTCGCCGATGTACGCATCCGCTGCGGAATAGGCCGCGGTGAGCCTGGCCTGCACGTCCGCCGGCACGCGCGTCTGGAAGCGCCCGGCGAGCCGGGCCTCGGCCCACTCGCGGCGCGACCAGGCCATCCCCTTCGCCATGCGCTCGTCCAGCGTGGTCAGCGGGAAGTTCAGGAGTGCGATGAACGCGAGCTTGTTGCCGAACAGGTCGTCGGAGACATGGGCCGAAGGGTCCCAGGCTGCGAAGCGCCGGTCCAGGCTCGTGATCGGCCCGAGGTCGAGATGCACGCCGCGGCTGAGGTCGCGGTACATCGAGACGAAGTAGCCGTTGACGCTCTCGAGCATTCCCTCGAAGCGCTGGAAGCCGCCGTCGAGGGCCTCCCCACTGAGCAGGAACTCGGACGTGACGAGCTCCTTGAACGCAGCGGCGTCGCCATCCTGGGCGCGCCACATCCGTGCGACCTGATCAACTCCGCGGTCGATGCGGGCGGCCTCGGCCTCGCCGTGCCGGGTCCTGAGCGCCTGCTTCGCCTCGGCGGCGGCCTTCTCGATCTCGGGTGTCGCGGCGTGCACCGTCGCCGCCAGGAACAGCAGCAGGGCGGCCGGGACGAGGGTGGGGGAGTCGGTCATCGCTCTTCTCCTTGCAGTCAGACGGACAGGCGCATCTTCTTCAAGAACGCCGCGTGGCGCGGATCGCGCTCGAGACTCTTCAGCAGCGGGTCTCCCTTCACATTGACGAGCCCGGGGTCGCGCTGCGCGTGGGCCCGATCGAGCCACGCGAACGCCTTGTCGGTCTCGCCCCGGAACGCGTACAGCTCCGCGATCTGGAACGCGCTCTCCCTGTTGTTCTTCTCGACGATCTCGGCGAGAGCGGCGTCGGCCTCCTGCTTGCGGCCGCATGCATGCAGGGCCAGCGCGACCGCGAAGCGGCGCCAGCCGGTGTGCGTCTCGAGCTCCGCCTCCCGCAGCGCGGCCTCCGGCCGCGAACGCAGCAGCTCGACGAGCGCCAGGACGTGGTGGCCCCCGGAGTACTCCGGGCCCAGCTCGAAGATCTTGCGGTAGGCCGCCTCGGCTTCGTCGAGGCGCCCCGCTGCCAGCGCGTACAAGCCGACACGCGAGTGCGCGACCCGGCTGAGAGGGTCGAGCTCCACGGCCTTGCGGCTGAGGCGAAGCGCTTCGTCGAAGCGACCGAGGACGCGCGCGAGCAGGGCTGCGCGCCGGATGACGGCCGCATTACCCGGCTCGAGCGCGAGGGCGCGACGGAACGCAGTGTCGGCGCCTTCCCAGTCCCAATCGTACGCAGTCTTGATGTTGCCGAGGACGGCGTGCGCTTCGGCGAGGTCGGGTGCCAGCGCCAGCGCCTTCTCGACCTCCTGGCGCGCCGTTGCGTATCCCGCTTCGACAGGCACCTGCCCGCCCCCGGCTCGACTACCCCAGACCGTGGCGAGGCCGACATGCGCGAGCGCGTAGCCGGGATCCAGCGCGAGCGCCCGCTCGAAGTAGGAGATCGCTTTGGCGCGGCCCTCCTCGGTCCCCACGTCTCGGAAGAACTTGCCCTGGAGGTAGAGGTTGAACGCCTCGGCGTTGGCCTGCGCTCCAGGCCTGGGTGCAGCCTGGCCCAGCAGCGTCACCTTCAGAGCCCTGGCGACCGAGCCCGCGATCTCGTCCTGGACCTCGAAGATGTCGTCCATCTCGCGGTCGTAGGTCTCCGACCAGAGATGGAAGCCGTTCTCGGCACTCACGAGCTGAGCCGTGATGCGCACGCGGTTGCCTGCCTTGCGCACGCTGCCTTCCAGGAGCGTGGCTACGTTGAGCTTCTGGCCGATGGCGCGGACGTCCTCGGTCTTGCCCTTGAACTGAAAGGACGACGTCCTCGCGGTGACGCGCAGCTCGGGGATCTTGGCCAGGACGTTGAGCAGCTCCTCTGCCAGGCCATCGGAGAAGTACTCGTTGTCCTTGTCGCCGCTCATGTTCACGAACGGGAGAACCGCGATCGAGCGAAGCTGGGCAGCGGGAACGGCAGCAGGCGGCTTCGGCCCGAGCGCCCGCCAGGCGACCGCACCGATCGCCAGCGCCAGCAGGGCGGCGCCGACAACGAGCCAAGGCGTGGTCGAGCGTCCTGGGACAGGCCGAGGCGATACCGTCGTGTCACGGCGCAGGCGCTCGAGATCGGTCCGCATCTCTGCAGCGCTCTGGTAGCGGAGCTTGCGGTCTTTCTCGAGGGCCTTGGCGATGATCCGCTCCAGTGCCGCAGGAATCTTTGGGTTGAGCCGCACCGGAGCAGTCGGGGTCGAGTTGAAGATGGCCTCCAGGGTCTCGCCGGTGGAATCTCCGGGAAACGCGAGCTTGCCGGTCGCCATCTCGTAGACCACGGCGCCAAACGAGAAGAGATCCGTGCGCGCGTCCAGCTCCTTGCCCCGAGCCTGCTCCGGCGACATGTAGGCCACCGTCCCGATCGTCGATTTCGCCGGCGTGAGATCCAGAGGCTGGCTGGGAGTCGCCTGCTCCGAATCGGTCGAATCCTGGCTCGCCGCCTGCTTCGCCAAGCCGAAGTCCAGGACCTTGGCCTGCCCGCGCGCCGTCACGAAGATGTTCGCGGGCTTGAGGTCGCGGTGGACGATGCCCTTGGCATGGGCCGCGTCCAGCGCGTCGGCGATCTGCACGCCCAGCTCGACGACGCGTTCGACCTCCATCGGCTGGCCAGCGATGGCGTGCTTCAGCGTCTGGCCTTCCATCAGCTCCATCACGATGAAGCTGCGCCCCTTGTCCTCGCCGATCTCGTGGATCACGCAGATGTTGGGGTGGTCGAGGGCCGAGGCGGCGCGGGCTTCCCGCACGAAGCGCTCGCGGGCGTGCGGATCGCTGACCAGCTCGTCCGGGAGCAGCTTCAGCGCCACGTGACGGCGGAGACTCGTATCCTCGGCCTCGTACACGAGGCCCATCCCGCCGCCCCCGAGCTTCCTCAGGATCCGGTAGTGGGACAGCGTCTCGCCGATCATGGCGTGCGGCTGCCTCGAAGCGCTATTGAAGCGCGGTCTGCAGCGCCGACGCCGCGACGCCGGGCGCCGCGCCGCCCAGGTCGTCTCCGCCCAGGACGACGACCGCGTTCCCCGACCGGTACGACCGCGAGCGGGGCACGCTGCGGAGGCCGTCCTGGAACTCGGCCGCATCCTTCTCGGTTTCCCAGCGCGTCGTGAGGATGGTCGCGCTCTTCGTTCCGTTCGCGTAATGCTGATAGACGTCCCCCGCGGTTCCCGCCGCCGCGGCGTTCGTCCAGTGGGCGGGGGAGGTTGCCTCCGGCGAGTCGAAGTCGACCGCGCCGCCGCCCGACATCGCCGCCAGGACCAGCTCTCCCAGCGTCCCGCGACCGGCGAGGGTCCAGTCCGGACCCAGTTGCCCGGACAGGTCCGGCGGCGCGAGCGGAGACGGCGCGTCGCGGCGCGCCTCATCCCAGTACTTCTCCGCGTGGAGGATCTGCTCGGTCGTGCGCGGCGGGTCCTTGAACGCGCGGTCGAAGTCCGCGGACGGGATGCCCAGGAGCATGCGCCTCGCGTCGCCGCGGAACAGGAAGGACATGCCCAGCACGTACGAGGCGATCAGGCCCCGCTGGATCACTGGAGGCGCCGTCCTCAGCCGCTCGGCGCGGGTCTTCTCCGCGCGCTGCATCTCGTGCATCGATTCCAGCGACAGCCGGCCCGCACCGATCTCTCGGACCATGAACAGCGTCATCACCGCGGTTCCCGAGCCCTCGACGACGGCGGCGATCGCGGCGGATCGATCGTCCTCGCCCTGAGTGGACTCGAGGAGCGCGTCGAGGTCGAAGTGCTGGTCGTCGAGGGCGTGGGTCAGCTCGTGGGCGAAGAGCACAGGCGCGACCGTCGAGGAGGCGGCGCCCTCGACCACCGAGAAGACGTCGCTGCCGGGGTCGTAGTAGCCGAGGGCCTGCTCCTCGAGGACGTCGAGGATCGAGGCCAGCAGGTCGAAACCGGCCGGCAGCAGCCCGAGCTGCTCGTAGGCCTTCTGGTCGAGGCGGACGCGCTCTTCGGGCCACTCGCTGCGGGCGCGCTCGGAAAAGTGGGCGCGCGCCTCGGCGGGGGTCACGGTCTTCACCGTGACGGGGCGCTTGAACTTCAGGCCCCGCAGCTCTTCCACGGCTGGCTGGATGCGGGCGACGAGCGCGGCGGGGTCCTCGGCGGTCGAAGCCGCGGCGCCGGAGGCCGCGAAGACACACAGACACAGCGCGATCGAGAGAGGACGCTGGCCGGGGATCACAGGCGGAGCATTGTACTAAGATCGCGGCCGGATGCCGGGCCGCGCCGCCATCGTCGCAGGCTGCCGCACTCCCTTCGCCCGCGCCGGCACGGTCTACCGCGAGATGACCGCGGTCGATCTCGCCCGCGCCTGCGTGCGCGAGCTGGTCGAGCGAAGCGAGGTCGATCCGGCCTGGGTCGAGACGGTCGTGATGGGGCAGGTGGTGGCGTCCCCCAAGGCGCCGAACCTGGCGCGCGAGGTGGTCCTCGGCGCTGGCTTGCCCGTGGCGACGCCGGCTCACACGGTCAACCGCGCCTGCGCTTCGGCGAGCCAGGCGATCGCCGACGTGGCGTCGGCAATCCTCGCCGGCCACGCGACGTGCGGCATCGCGGGCGGGGCCGAGAGCCTGTCGGATCCGCCGATCCTGGTGGGCAGGGGGATGCGAAGGGCGCTGCTCGAGGCTTCTCGCGCCAAGAGCCTGGCGGGGCGGCTGCGTCCCTTCCTGGGCCTTCGGCCGCGGGATCTCGCGCCGGACGCGCCGGCCATCGCCGAGCCGTCGACGGGCCTCACGATGGGCCAGTCGGCCGAGAAGATGGCCAAGGAGAACGGCGTCACTCGCGAGGAGCAGGACGAGATCGCCTGGCGCAGCCACGTGCGCGCCGCGGCGGCCGCCAACGACGGGCGAATCCCCGCAGAGCTCGCTCGCGTCTTCGTGCCGCCGAAGTACGAAGCCGTGGAATCGGACAACCTCGTACGGCGCGAGGCGACCCGCGAGGCGCTCGCGGCGCTGCCGCCGGTCTTCGACCGCAGGCACGGCAGCGTCACCGCCGGCAACTCCTCGCCGCTGACCGATGGCGCGGCGGCCGTGCTGCTGATGGAGGAGGAGCGCGCGAAGGCCCTCGACTACGAGCCGCTGGCCTTCATCCGCTCGTGGGCGGTCGCCGCCGTCGATCCGGCGGGACAGCTCCTGATGGGACCGGCCGTGGCGGTCCCGAAGGCCCTCGAGCGGGCTGGCATCACGCTCGAGGAGGTGGACCTGGTCGAGATGCACGAGGCCTTCGCGGCTCAAGTCGCTTCGAACTCGAAGGCGCTCGGCGGCGTCCATCCCGATCGCCTCAACGTCATGGGCGGCTCGATCGCCCTTGGCCATCCTTTCGGCGCGACCGGCGCGCGGCTCACGACCACGCTCGCGAACGAGATGAGGCGCCGCGGCGTCCGCTTCGGGCTGGTGTCGGTCTGCGCCCAGGGCGGGATGGGCTTTGCGATGGTGCTGGAGCGATGAACGCCCTCGACGGCGTCCGCGTCCTGGACCTGACGCGCTACATACCGGGGCCCTACTGCACGATGCTGCTGGGGGACCTGGGCGCCGACGTCGTCAAGGTGGAGGAGCCGTTCCTCGGCGATCCGACCCGCGTCGTCCCGCCCGCGGCCGGCGAGGACAGCGCGCTGCACGCGGCGCTCAACCGCAACAAGCGGTCGGTCGCCGTCGACCTGCGCAGCGACGAGGGCGCCGCGATCGTGAGGCGCCTGGCGGCCGCCAGCGACGTACTTGTCGAAGCCTATCGGCCTGGCGTTCTCGAGCGGCGCGGCCTGGGTCCGGCGGCCCTGCTCGCGACGAACCCGCGGCTCGTGTACTGCTCGGTGACGGGCTTCGGTCAGGAAGGAACCTTGCGCTCGCGGGCGGGCCACGACATCACCTATCTGGCCCGCTCCGGCTTCCTGGGCGCGAGCGTCGGGGCCGACGGCCGGCCCGTGCTGCCGCCGACGCAGGTCGCCGACATGGCCGGCGCGCTGGTCGCGACGCTCGGCATCCTCGCCGCGCTCCAGGCGCGCGAGCGCACCGGGCGGGGTCAGCACGTGGACGCGTCGATGTCGGACGGCATGCGGGCGCTCCTCACCGTGCCCGCCGCGCGGCGCCTTGCCGGCGGGCCGCACGCGAACGAGCTGAGCGGGGCCTATGCCTGCTACAACGTCTACCGCTGCCGGGACGGTCGCTACCTCGCCGTCGGCGCCCTCGAGCCGAAGTTCTGGGAGGCGCTGTGCGAGGCGCTCGGCCACCCTGCGCTGGCTCGCGCGCAGTGGGACGAGGCGCGCCAGGGCGAACTGGTCCGGACGCTCGCAGCGACCTTCGCGACGCGCGACCGGGACGCGTGGGTCGAGTCCCTGGCCGCGCGCGACGCGTGCGTCGAGCCGGTGCTCGACCTCGACGAGGCGCTGGCGCAGCCCCAGGCGGCCGGTGGACCGCTGCGGCTCGCCGAGACGCCCTGCGCAACGCGGCGCGAGGCGCCTCGGCTCGGCCAGCACACCGACGAGGTCCTCGAGGCGGCCGGCTACTCGCGCGAGGAGATCGGCAGGCTCCGGGACGCGGGGGCGGTGGCTTGAGCGAGCGGGCGCTGCGTCACGAGCTGGGTGCGGACGGCGTTCTCGTCGTGACGTTCGATCTGCCCGGGGCCAGGGTCAACACCCTCGGGCGGAGCGTGATCGCCGAGTTCGAGGCCCTCCTCGCGGGGTTCGAGAAGGACGAGGCGCCCGCGCAGGCACTCGTCCTGTCCAGCGGGAAGCCGGACAACTTCATCGCCGGCGCCGACATCAACGAGTTCACGGGCATCCAGAGCGCGCTCGAGGGCGAGACGCTGGCGCGCCTCGGACAGGCGCTCCTCGACCGCGTCGCGGCGCTTCCGGTGCCGACGGTCGCGGCCATCCACGGCTCGTGCATGGGCGGCGGAACGGAGCTGGCCCTGGCCTGCAGCTACCGCATCGCGAGCGACGATCCCAGGACGAGCATCGGCCTGCCCGAGGTGATGCTCGGCCTGATCCCGGGGCTCGGTGGGACGCAGCGCCTGCCGCGCCTCGTCGGCTATCGAGGCGCGCTCGACATGATCCTCACGGGGCGCGCGCTGCGGGCGGGCCGGGCGAGGAAGCTCGGGCTCCTGGACGACGTCGTCCCGGCCCCGGTGCTGCTCGAAGCGGCGCGCGGGGCCGCCGCAGGCCTCGCCGCGGGGGGGCTGCGTCCGAGCCGGCGCGGGTTTTCCCTCCTCGAACGCGTGCTCAAGCCGGCGATCCTGTGGCGAGCGCGGGCCGAGGTCATGAAGAGGAGCGGCGGCCACTACCCCGCGCCCCTGAAGGCCCTCGAGGCCGTTGGCCAGGGAAGCGCGACGAGCCTCGAAGCAGGCCTGAAGCTCGAGGCGCGGCTCTTCGGTGAGCTGTCGGTCTCGCCGGTGTCCCGGGCGCTCGTGTCCGTGTTCTTCGCGACGCAGGAGATCAAGAAGGACACGGGCGTGCCCGACGGCACCGAGGTCCGAGACGTGCGGAAGCTCGGCGTCCTCGGGGCGGGGCTCATGGGCGCCGGTATCGCGGGCGCCGCGGCCGAGCAGGGCGTCGCCGTGCGGCTCAAGGACACGACGTCCGACGCGCTGAGCAGGGGCCTGCGGTACGTGCGCGACCTTCTCGAGGAGCGTCGCCGGCGGGGAAGCCTCGGCCCCCGCGAAGTCCAGCAACGGATGGACCGCCTCGCTCCGGCGACGGAGATGAGCGGATTCCGGCGCGCCGACCTCGTGATCGAGGCGGTCTTCGAGGACCTGGAGCTGAAGCGGCGCGTGCTGGCCGAGGCCGAGTCCGTGACCGGGGACGGCTGCGTCTACGCGACCAACACATCGTCGCTTCCCATCGGCGAGATCGCCAGGGAGGCGCGTCGGCCCAGCCGGATCCTCGGGATGCACTTCTTCTCCCCGGTTCATCGGATGCCGCTCCTGGAGGTCGTCGTCACGAAGGAGACGGACGCCTGGGCCACCGCCACGGCGGTGGCCTTCGGACGCCGGCTGGGCAAGCACGTGATCGTGGTGCGGGACGGGCCGGGCTTCTACACGACGCGGGCGCTGAGCCCCTACATGAACGAGGCGGCCCGCGCCGTCGAGGAGGGCGCGCGCATCGAGGACGTGGACGCCGCGATGACGGCCTTCGGCTTCCCGGTCGGACCGGTGGCGCTGCTCGACGAGGTCGGCATCGACGTGGGCGCGAAGGTCGCCAAGATCCTGCACCACGCGTTCGGCGAGAGGCTCGCGCCGCCGGCCTCGATGGGCCGTGTCGTCGAGGACGGCCGCCTGGGCCGCAAGAACGGCCGCGGCTTCTACCGCTACGCCGACGGGAAGAAGCGCGGGGCGGACGAGTCGGTCTACGCGCTCCTGCCCGCGGTCGAACGGCGGCCGGGCGACCTGCGCGCCGTCCAGGACCGGCTCGTGTTCGCCTTCCTCAACGAAGCGGCGCTCTGCCTGCAGG
>DASSJI010000203.1:0-34818 GCA_035691285.1 Vicinamibacteria bacterium
GTCGTAGGCCGGCTGCCCCTGTTTGCGCAGGAAGCTGGTGAGCCGCGCGATCTCCTGCTCCGAGACGTAGGCGCCGTGCACGCGTACGAGGCGGGCGCTGCCCGGTGGCAGGAAGAGCATGTCACCACGTCCCAGCAGTTGCTCGGCGCCGATCGAGTCGAGGATGGTGCGGCTGTCGACGCGGGCCGAGACCTTGAACGAGATGCGCGAGGGGAAGTTGGCCTTGATGAGGCCGGTCAGCACGTCGACCGAGGGCCGCTGCGTGGCGAGAATCAGGTGGATGCCCACCGCCCGGGCCATCTGGGCGAGGCGCGTGATGGACTCCTCGACCTCGCGGGAGCTGACCATCATCAGATCGGCGAGCTCGTCGATGACGATCACGATGTAGTGGAGGGGCCGGATCTCCTCGCCGTCGGGAGTGGGCCCCGATGGGCTCCGCTCCGCGCGGATGATGTTGTTGAACTGCTCGATGTTCCGCACGCCCTCCGAAGCGAGCCTGCGGATGCGCTTCTCCATCTCCTGGACCGCCCACTTGAGGACGTTGGCCGCGATCTTCGGGTCGGTGACGACCGGGGTGAGCAGATGGGGGATGTTCTCGTAGACCCCGAGCTCCAGGCGCTTCGGATCGATCAGGATCAGGCGCACCTCGTCGGGCGTCGACTTGTACAGGATGCTGGCGATCATGCAGTTGAGGCCCACGCTCTTGCCCTGGCCCGTGGCGCCGGCGATGAGCAGGTGCGGCATCTGGGTGAGGTCGGTGACGTAGGTTTCGCCGCTCACGGTCTTGCCCAGGCCGAGGGTGAGACGCGAGTGGGATTGCTGGAAGGTCCCCGACTCGAGGATCTCGCGCAGCGAGATCGTCTCCCGCGTCTGGTTCGGGATCTCGATGCCGACCGTGCCGCGGCCGCTCATGCGGTCGATGCGGATCGACTCGGCCTGCAGCGCCAGGGCCAGGTCGTCGGCGAGGCCCACGATCTTCGAGTACTTGATCCCCGCGTCGGGCTTGAACTCGTAGGTGGTGACCACGGGCCCCGGGTTGATCTCCTTGACCACGCCCAGCACGCCGAACTCCGCGGACTTGCTCTGGAGCAGCTTGGCGCGCTCGAAGAGCGCGGCCTTCTCGAGGCCGATCTCCGGCTTGCGCTCGTCGAGGATCGCGGCGGCGGGGAGAGGGAAGCCCCCGGCCGTCACCGCGCTCCGCGCGCGCTTCTTCGGCTTCGGCTCGCGGGCCGCCGGGGCCTCGGCGACGTCCTCGTCGAGGGCCGCGGGCGTCGCGAACAGGAGCGCCTTCTGCCGCGGAGGCGCCTTGGGCGGAGCCTCCTCGGCCTCCTCGATGCCGGCCTCCTCGGGCTCCGGGTCCTCGTAGCCGAGCGCCGCGCGCACCCGGGGCAGGCTCTCGCCCTGGGCGAGCGCGTGTTTGCGGATGACCTCGCGGCGCATCTTCTCCTTGCGGCGCGCCTCTCGCCAGTGGGCCCAGGCCGTGCGCACGGCCTGCAGGCGAGCGCCGACGACCGTGGCGGCGCCCTTCAGGAAGGCGGCGAAGGAGAACTGCGTCGAGAGGATCACGGAGACGAACAGCGTGGTGGCCACGACGATGTAGGCCCCCGTCTGGTTGAACGTCGCGACCAGGAGCGCCGAGAGCATCTCGCCGACGGCGCCGCCTGCGCGCACGGGCTCGGTGTCGACGACCACGCTGCCGGAGGTGAGCGTCAGGAACGACGAGAGGGAGAGCAGCAGGGCGAAGAGTCCGAAGGCCTTCGTGTAGGGCGCCTCGATGGGCCGGCACCAGAAGAGCTTCCAGCCGACGACCCCCAGCACCATCGGCAGGAGCAGCGCCGCCATCCCGAAGAGCTGCGGGACGAGCAGCTCGGCGAGGAACGCGCCGAAGGGTCCGATGAAGTTCCGAACGGGCCCGCTGGCCCCGGCCTTGAAGAAGGGCACCGGGTCCCGGGGCGTGTAGGTCGTCAGGCTGATGAGCAGCATCAGCGCCACGGCGAAGGCCACGAGGCCCAGGAACTCGGTGAAGCGCGACGAACGGGGTGCTTCGCTGGCCATGGGTTCAGATCTCCATCACCACGGGGATCACCATCGGGCGGCGCTGGGTGCGGCGTCGGAAGAAGCGGCGCAGCTCCTGCCGCACCCGCTCGCGGGTGAGGGACGGGTCGAAGCGCTCCTCGGGCGGGCGCGACTCGACGGTCTCGGCCACGAAGCGGCCCGCCTCCTCCAGGAGATCGGCGCGCTCGTCGGCGTCGACGAAGCCGCGGGTCACGATCTCCGGCGGCTGCTCCACTCGGCCGGTCTGCTTGTCGAGCACCACCACCGGCACCACGATGCCGTCGTGGCTCAGGTGGCGGCGGTCGCGGAGGACGACGTCCTCCAGCTCGTCCCCTGCCGAGCGATCGAGCAGGATGCGCCCGGCGGCGACGCGGTCTTCCCTGCAGGCCCCGCTCGCGGAGAGGGCAAGGACGTCGCCGTCCTCGGCCACGAGCACGCGCGCGGCCTCCATGCCCGCCTCGGCGGCGAGACGGGCGTGCTGGGCCAGCATCCGGTACTCGCCGTGGACCGGCACGAGGTACCGCGGCCGCACGGCGCGCAGCAGCTCGAGCAGGTCCTCCCGGGACCCGTGCCCGGAGACGTGGACCGAGGAGACGCCGGGATGGAGGACGTCGCAGCCGCGCCGGAGCAGGTTGCCGATCAGTCGCGAGACGCCCCGCTCGTTGCCGGGGATCACGCGGGCCGACAGCACGACGCAGTCGCCGGGACCGACCGAGAGCTCGCGGTGCTCGTCGAGGCTGACGAGCGACAGGGCCGACAGCGGCTCGCCCTGGCTTCCCGACACGAACGCGCAGAGCGCCTCGGGGCGCTGCTCGCCGACGGCCCCCGGCGCGACGAGCTGCTCGTCGGGGAGGCGGAGCAGGCCCAGCTCGCGGGCGACCTCGGCGTTGTCCACCATGCGGCGTCCGACGAAGGCGACGCGGCGCCCGCGCTCGCGGGCCACGTCGGCCACGCGCTGGATGCGCGGGATCGAGGTGGTGAAGCAGGAGACGAGCACGCGCCCGCGCGTCCGCTCGAAGGCCTCTTCGAACGCGCCGACCACGCTGTCCTCTCCGCCGGTGTAGCCGCGCTGCTCGACGTTCGTGCTGTCGGAGAGGAGGGCGAGGACCCCGCGCTCGCCCCAGGCCGCGAGGGCGGGCATGTCGGTTCGCTCGGCCGGTCCGGCGCGCCGGTCGAGCTTGAAGTCGCCGCTCGCCAGGACCACGCCCACCGGCGTCTCGATCGCGAGGGCCAGGCTGTCGTTCACGCTGTGCGCCACGCGGATCGGGTGGACGTTGAACGGCCCGATCTCGACGGGGCGGCCGGGCACCAGCGTCCGCAGCTCGGCGCTCATGCCGCGCTCGCGCAAGCGGCGCCGCGCGAAGCCGAGGGTGAGGGGACTGCCGTAGACCGGGGCCGGCGCCGCCTGGAGGGCGAACGCGAGCGCGCCGATGTGGTCCTCGTGCCCGTGAGTGAGCAGGATGCCGTGGAGGGATTCCTTCCGCTCGCGGAGGTACTCGAAGTCGGGGACGACGGAGTCGACGCCGGGCATCTCGGCGGTGGCGAAGAGCATCCCGGCGTCGACGAGGACGAGATGCCCGCTCCACTCGAGGACGAGCGCGTTGAGCCCGAACTCGCCGAGGCCGCCGAGCGGAATCAGGCGGACGACGGCGTCGTCGCTACGGTTGACCAAAGTCCCCCTGCCGCGTCAGCGGCGCGTCAGGACGGAGTAGAGTCGCGCGAAGTCCCCTACAGGTAGCGTCTCGGCGCGCCGCGAGCCCGCGATATTGAGTAACCTCAAGTTCTCCTTGAGGTTAGCATAGCTATCTTGCAGATTGTTTTCAAGGGTGCGCCGCCGGCGCGAGAAGGCCTTGCGGACGAGGTCCTCAAACGCCGTCAGATCAGCGACTTGGGCTCGGGGTTCCGAGAGGAAGAGCACGCGAAGGACCGCGGAGGAGACTTTCGGGGGCGGCGTGAACGCGCCGGGAGGCAGGCGCATGACCACCGACACGTCCGCGAAGAGCGCGTACAGGACGGAGAGGATGCCGTACTGCTTCGAGCCCGGCGGAGAGGCGACACGGCTCGCGACCTCGTCCTGGACCATGACGTGAACGTCGTGGAGGTGCCCGCGGAGGTCGAGGAATCGGCGCAGCAGCGGGCTCGAGATGTAGTACGGAAGGTTCGCGGCAAGACGCCCGCCGCGCGGGACGAGCGACGCCAGGTCGACGCGGAGCGCGTCGCCCTGCACGATCCGCACGTTGTCCGGAGCCGTCCGCCGCAAGCGCTCGGCGAGTCCCGCGTCCAGCTCGACCGCCACCACTTCCCGGCAGCGCGCGGCGAGGGGCAGGGTGAGGGCGCCCTTGCCGGGGCCGATCTCGAGGAACACGTCGTCGCGGCGCGGCGCGATCGACTCGACGAGGCGCGCGGCGGATGCGGGGCGGAGGAAGTGCTGGCCCAGGCGGCGGGGCATTCCGACCTATGGTAGCGGGCCGCGGGGTGATAGGCTGCGCGCAGTCGTCATGAGCGCCGGCGAGAAGGGAGCCGCCCTGTTCGCGGCGGTCGCATGTCTCATCCCTGCCGGCGGCGTCGCGCGGGCCGACGGCATCCCATGGGGGATCGAGCTCGGCGGCGCCTTCGAGCAGGCCGAGGAGACGGCGCGACCCTTGCTGATCCTGTTCACGGGCTCGGTGTGCGGCGCGCACGGCGAGGTCGGGCAGGCGGGAACCGTCACGCGCTCCGGCGACGACTGTTCGCTCCTGGAGATCGACGTGCTGTCCAAGGCCGACATCGTCGAGGCCGCTTCGCGCTACGTGCCCCTGATCCTGAACCGGGGCGCCCGCTCGCACCCGACGGTCCAGGGCACGGGCGAGCAGGAGATCTACCGCCGCTATCAGGTCGCGACGCTTCCGACGCTGCTCCTCGCCGATCCCTGGGGCAACGAGATCGTTCGGCTCGTGGGCTACACCGAGAGGGACCGCGTCCGGCGCGTGCTGCTCGCCATGCCGGCGGACTTCGGTCCGCTGAAGGAGGCCGCGCTCGCGCTGCGCCAGGACCGGCGCTCGATGTCGGCCCTGGTCGGCGTGGGAGAGTTCTACGCCGGCGCCGGCCTCGGGCCGATCGCCGAGCGCTACTACGAGCTCGCCGCCGCGACGCCGGGCGGCGGGGCCGCCGGGGCGGATCGGCAACGCCTCGCCGTGGCCCGCGGCGTCAACCTCTTGCGCCTGGGCAAGGCGAAGGACGCCGCGGCCGTCTTCGCCGCGGCGGCCGGACGCGACCCCGAGGGCCCCCAGGCCGACGCGGTGCTGTTCGGCTGGGCGATGGCCTGCGTCAACTCCGGAGACCGGCGCAAGGCCGAGTCGCTGTCGGCCGAGCTCTCGCGCCGCTTTCCCGAATCGCCTTACGCGGACAAGCTGAAGCAGAACCTCGGCGCCGCGCGGTGATGTGGTAGTCTCGTCGGCCGTGCCCGCGCCGCTCCACGTCGCCTACGTCACGTCCGAGATCGTGCCCTACGCGAAGACGGGCGGCCTGGGGGACGTCGGCGCGGCCCTGCCGAAGGCTCTCGTGGCCCTCGGCCACCGCGTCACCGTGTTCCTGCCTCGCTACGGGGGGATCGCCTTCCCGCCCGGCGAGTTCGTCGGCTCCGTGCACGTCCCGGTCGACAGCGTCCCTCGCAGCGCGGGCTTCTACAGGGCGACGAACGCCGACGGCGTCGAGGTGGTGTTCGTGGAGCATCCGGCCTTCTTCGACCGGGCGCAGCTCTACGGCGAGGGCGGCCTCGACTACGCCGACAACCGGCTGCGCTTCGCCTTCCTCTCCCGGGCGGCCATCGAGTACTTCCGCAGCCGGGGCGAGCGGCCCAGCGTGTTCCACGCCCACGATTGGCAGGCGGGCCTCGTGCCGGTCTACCTCAAGGCCTTCTACTGGGACGACCCGACGCTCCACCGCATGCCGAGCCTGTTCACCATTCACAATGCGTCGTATCAGGGCGTGTTCGGCTCCGATACCCTCGGCGTGCTCGGCCTGCCCTGGAACCTGGGCACTGCCGACGCCCTCGAATACCACGGCGGCGTGAGCTACCTGAAGGGCGGCATCCTGTTCTCGGAGATCCTGACCGCCGTGTCGCCGCAGTACGCCCGGGAGATCCAGGGCGACCTCGGCTATTCCATGGACGGGCCGATCCGCTCGCGGGCGGCGGACCTCGTGGGCATCCTGAACGGCGTGGACTACGACGAGTGGGATCCGGCCGTCGATACGCGCATCGCGGCGAACTACACGCCTTTGGACCTGGGAGGCAAGGCGACGTGCAAGGCCGACCTGCTCCGCAGCGTCGGGCTGCCGGAATTCCCCGACCTGCCGGTGATCGGCGTGACCTCGCGGCTCGTGCACCAGAAGGGCTTCGACGTCGTGGTGCGAGCCTGGTACGACCTCGTCAACCGGCCGCTACGCATGGTCGTCCTCGGCTCCGGCGAGCCCGACGTCGAGAACGGCTTCCGGGCCCTCGAGCTGCGCGCGCCCGACCGCTTCGCGGCGCGCGTCGGCTACGACACGGGCCTCGCGCACAAGATCCAGGCGGGTGCGGACATGTTCCTCATGCCGTCGCGCTTCGAGCCCTGCGGCCTCACGCAGATGTACGCGCTGCGCTATGGCACGGTGCCGATCGTGCGGGCGACGGGCGGGCTCGTGGACACCGTCGAGCCGTGGGACGCCGCGACCCGGCAGGGCACCGGCTTCCGCTTCGCCCATGCGGACGGCACCGGCATGATGTGGGCGATCGACCAGGCCGTGGCCGCCTGGCAGGACCGCGAGGCGTGGTCCGCCTTGCAGCGCAACGGCATGAAGAAGGACTTCTCCTGGGAGCGTTCGGCGCGCGCCTACGAGGAAGCCTTCCGCCGGGCGATGTCGAAGGTCTAGCCGAAAGGAGAGGGGCTTGTCCGAGAACGTCCTGACGTTCACCGACCAGAGCTGGGAGGCCGAGGTGCTGAAGTCGAGCAGGCCCGTGCTCGTGGACTTCTGGGCCGAGTGGTGCGTGCCCTGCAAGACCCTCGTGCCGGCCCTGGAGGCCGTCGCGGCGCAGTTCAAGGACGTGCTGCGCGTCGGCAAGGTGAACGTGGAGGAGAACCCGGACGTGCCCGCCCGCTACAACGTCATGACGCTGCCCACGTTGCTCCTGCTGAAGGGCGGCCAGGTCGCCGAGCAGCGCGTCGGTCTCATCTCGAAGGACAAGCTGATCCAGCTCCTGCAGCCGCACCTCGGGTAGCGGGGCGGGAAGCAGACCGATCTCACCGGCCGAGTCGACGGTGTTGGACGGATGACTAGCGTCGCTCGCGGAGGAGCTGCTGGGCGAAGCGCGCCGGGACGCCGAAGGAGTGGCCCCCGAAGCCTTCGAGGACGGCGTACTCGATGGCGACGACCCGCCCGCTGCGGTTGAACACGGGACCGCCGCTGCCGCCGTGGGTCGTGGGCGCGTCGAAGATGACGTCGCTCTTCGTCACGTCGCCGATGTGGCCCTGCGTCGTCGACGGCCGGATCAGGCCCTTGCGGGCGAGGGCCTCGGCCACGCGCTCGGCGCTCTGGCCGCTGCCTTCGAGGATCTCGCGCACGACCGCGGCCTCGGCCTTGCCGAGGATCGCCTCGAGGCCCGTGGGGTAGCCGACGACCACCACCGGCTGCCCCGCCACCGCCGCGCGAGGGCCCGGATCGAGAGGCAGCGCCGGGATGCGCCGGCCGCGCAGCTCGATCTCGGCGAGCGACAGGTCCGTGCCGTCCGCGTGACGCAGGATCTCGAGCTCGAACGGCTCGGGCTCGCGCGGGAAGAAGGCGCGGAACACGAGGAGGCGGGGGCGAAGGCCGCGCGCCGCGAGGCCGTCGGCGAAGGCGTTCCTCCACCAGGGTTCCGCCACGTGGCGGTTCGTGAGCAGGAGGCCGCGGCGGTCCACGAGGAAGCCGGTGCCGAAATAGTCGACGCGGTAGATGGGCCCCTGGCCCTCGGCGGTCAGCGACAGCCCGGCGGGCCCGGCCCCCACGGGCTGGCCCTGCTCGTCCAGGGTCAGGCGCAGCGGCCGGAGTTGCGCATCGTAGAAGGCGAAGGCGCCTTGGATCAGGCACACGCCGGCGCCGTAGTCGCGAATGATCCGCTCGGCGACCGCGCGCTCCTCTTCGAGGGCGGCGAGGCGGCTGCGCGCGGCGCCGAGCTCCGCGTGGAGATCAGCAACCTCCTCGCTCCTGGCCTCGGCGACGCGCGCCTCGAGCTCCGCCTCGCGTCGGCGCGAATCCCGAAGCGCCGCCTCGAACGCCAGCCGGTCCGCCTCGGCCCGCCTGCGCTCGGCCTCGATCCGCGCGAAGAAGGCCTCGCGCTCCTGCCGCACCGCGTCGAGGCTGCGCTGCAGCAGCGCCACCTCCCCCTCCAGCCGCTGCGTCTCGCGGTGGCTGAGGTACAGTCCCGCCGCGCCTGCGACCGCCACGACGGCGAGGGTCAGGCGGAAGCTGCGGCTCGTCCGCGCGGCGCTCTCGTGGAGCAGGGCCCGGATCAGCGGTCCCGCGTCGGCGGCCCGGATGCCGTCGGGCTGGGTCCAGCGCAGGGCCTGCACCAGCGTGGCCGGGGGCTGGCACTCGTCCCGGAAGCGCAGCCGCGGCCCGTCCTTGCCGAGCTGGATCACGTCGCCGCTGCGCAGCGCGGTCTCGGTGACCTCCTCGCCGGCCACGAAGGTCCCGCGCGTCGAGCCGAGATCGAGGAGCACCACGCGGTCTTCCTCGCGCCGGACGAGGGCGTGCCGCCGCGCGCATCCGGGGACCTGGACGTCGTCCTCGGCGGCCGAGCCCAGGGTGGCCGGGACGTGTCGGGGGCAATCGACGCTGCCGCGCCGCTCGCCGCTCAGGTGCAGGAAGCTGAGGCCCGGCGGCGGCTCGACCACGGGGTCAGTCGATCTCGATCAGGCTGTCGCGGCGTGAAACCACGGCATCGGGAACGGCAGGGGCGGCTTCCGCGGCCTCGACAGGTAGCGCCTCGTCCGTCGCGACCAGGGCGCGCGCCACAGCCTCGACCTCGGCGGGCGTCGCCGGCGTGCCACGGCCGTGCAGTCGGACCCACAGGCGCAGCAGGCCGTCGACGTAGACGTACCGCTTCTTGACCATGCGCAGCGCGTCGACGCCCACGAGCCACTGCAGGTAGTCGCGGACGGCGCCCGGCGTGCGGCCGAGGCGCGGCACGAGCGCCGTGAGGTTGAGGCCTTCTTCGTGGGCCACGGCCTGGAGCACGGCCTTGCTGATGCCGTACCCGCGACTGCGCAAGAGCAGGGACTCGTGGGTGGCGCGGGCCAGGACCTCGAGCCGGCCTCCGAGGGCCATGCCCGTGGCCCAGGCGTCCGCGACGTCGTCCGAGGACCGCGGCCGCGCGTCGAGCAGCACCCGGGCGTAGCGCGGCCAGCCGAAGGAGGCGGCGGCGATGGCATCCGCGGCGTTGCCTGCCTCGCGGCGGAGCTCCTCTGCGGTGAGCGGAGGCATCTCTTGGGACTCGAACGACCAGAGCCGTCGCGCGGCGGTCGGGAAGGAGCTCGCCAGGAGCGTCCCGCGCCGCCGCGACCTGAGCGCGGCGGCGAACGGCTCGTGCACGCCGCGGAGCCCGGCGAAGTAGGCCAGCGAGCGGATCTCCGTGACCTCGTCGAGAAGCAGCACGACGCGACGCCCCTGGGCGTCGTCGAGACTGGCCAGCAGTCGCAGCAGCGCCTGAACCGCCTCAGCCCCGCGCTCGCGGCCGCCGTCGGCGAGGCGCCGGATCTCGAGAGCCTGGGGGAGGCGCGCGCCGAAGGACTCGACCGGGAGCGCCCGCAGCGCCGCGCCCACGAAGCGCTCCGGAGAGGAGGCGGCGGTGAAGAGATCGAGGTAGACGGGCACGGCGCCCTCGCGGCTGAGCAGCGCAGCGAGCTCGAGGAGCAGCGTCGTCTTGCCGGCGCCCGGAGGGCCCGTGACGAGGAGCGCCGGGCCCTCGCGGGCCCGGAGGAGCAGGGACGCTCGAAGCTCCGCTCTCACTCCCGCATCGGCACGCGCACGCCGCGCTCGCGGGCCACCTCGACCGCGCGGTCGTAGCCGGCGTCGGCGTGCCGGATCACGCCCATGCCGGGATCGGTGGTGAGCACGCGCCGGAGCCGCGCCGCGGCCCGCTCGGTGCCGTCGGCCACGACCACCATGCCCGCGTGGATCGAGTAGCCCATGCCCACGCCGCCGCCGTGGTGCACCGACACCCAGCTCGCTCCGCTCACGGCGTTCAGGAGCGCGTTCAGGATCGGCCAGTCGGCCACGGCGTCCGAGCCGTCCTTCATCGCCTCGGTCTCGCGGTTGGGAGACGCCACCGAGCCCGAGTCGAGGTGGTCGCGGCCGATCACGATCGGCGCCTTGACCCGGCCGCGGCGGACCAGCTCGTTGAAGGCGAGGCCCATCTTCGCGCGCTCGCCGTAACCCAGCCAGCAGATCCGCGCCGGCAGGCCCTGGGACTTCACCCGCTCCCGGGCCAGGGTGATCCAGCGCCGCAGCGGCCGATCCTCGGGGAAGGTCTCGAGGACCGCGTGGTCGGTGGCGGCGAGGTCGTCCGGGTCGCCCGAGAGCAGCGCCCAGCGGAAGGGCCCCTTGCCCTCGCAGAAGAGCGGCCGGATGTACGCGGGGACGAAGCCGGGGAAATCGAAGGCGTCCGCGACCCCGGCGGCCTTGGCCTCGGCGCGGATGTTGTTCCCGTAGTCGAAGACGACGGCGCCGCGCCGCTTCATGTCGAGCATCGCGCGCACGTGCTCGGCCATGGCGCGCCGCGCCTCGGCCATGTGGCGTTGCGGGTCGGTGTTCCTGAGCCCCAGGGCCGCCTCGTAGCTCATGCGGTTGGGCACGTAGCCGTTGAGCGGGTCGTGGGCGCTCGTCTGGTCGGTGACCAGGTCGGGCACGACACCGCGCCGGACCAGCTCGGGCAGCACGTCGGCTGCGTTGCCGAGGAGCCCGAGGGAGAGCGCCCGGCCCTCGGCCTGGGCCGTGCGCGCGCGCGCCACGGCGTCGTCGAGATCCTCGCACGTCGTGTCGAGGTACCCGGTCTCGAGCCGTCGCGCGATGCGGTGGCGATCCACCTCGACGACGAGGATGACGCCTTCGTTCATGGTGGCGGCGAGCGGCTGGGCGCCGCCCATCCCGCCGAGCCCGGCGGTGAGGACGAGGCGCCCTCGGAGCGTGCCGCCGAAGTGCTGGCGAGCGGCCTCGGCGAAGGTCTCGTAGGTGCCCTGGAGAATGCCCTGGGTCCCGATGTAGATCCAGGAGCCCGCGGTCATCTGGCCGTACATCATGAGGCCCTTGCGGTCGAGCTCGTAGAAGTGGTCCCACGTGGCCCAGGCCGGCACCAGCATGGAGTTGGAAATCAGGACGCGCGGCGCGTCCTCGTGGGTCCTGAAGACGCCGACGGGCTTGCCCGACTGGACGAGCAGCGTTTCGTCGCCCTCCAGGCGCGTGAGGCTGCGCACGATGGCGTCGAAGCACTCCCAGTTCCGCGCCGCCTTCCCGATCCCCCCGTACACCACGAGTTCGGCGGGGCGCTCGGCCACCTCGGGGTCGAGGTTGTTCATGAGCATCCGCAGGGCGGCCTCCTGGAGCCAGCCCTTGCAGGCGAGCTGCGTGCCGCGGGGCGCGCGCACGACGCGAGGCGAGGTGGCGGCGGTCGTCATCACATGAGGTACTGCTGGTCGTCGGTGTAGCCGTCCTTCGTCAGATCGTCGGGGACGGGCTGGCCGCCCGGCAGGATGCGTCGCTTGCGGCGCGGGAGCTCGATGCGGCCGCGCCGCGCATGGGGGACGACGACGAGCGCCGCGGCGACCAGCGCGACCAGAAGCGAGATCAGGAGGACGAGGAGCATCGCTACTCCAGCGTACCGCAGATCGTCTCGGCCTCGCGCACCAGGACGCCGGTGCGGACCCACTCGGCGACCGCTTCGATCTCCGGGGCGAGCAGGCGGTCGCGGTCGTAGGCGGGGATTCCCGCGCGGACGCGGCGATAGACGGCGTCCAGGGGGGGCGAGGAGGCCAGCGGCTTCAGGAACTCGAGACCCTGGCAGCCCGCGAGGATCTCGATGGCCAGGATGCGGCGGACGTTGGCCACGACCTGGGCCGCCTTGCGCGCCGCCGCGGCGCCCATGGAGACGTGGTCCTCCTTGTTGGCCGAGGTGGGAATGGAGTCGACGCTCGCCGGGTGGGCGAGGACCTTGTTCTCCGAGGCCAGGGCCGCGGCCGACACGTGGGCGAGCATCAGGCCCGACTGGATGCCCCCCTCGGGGGTGAGGAACGCCGGCAGCTCGGACAGCGCCGGGTTGACGAGGCGTTCGATGCGCCGCTCGCTGATGGCGCCGAGCTCGGCGACGGCGATGGCCATCACATCGGAGGCCATGGCGACGGGCTCTCCGTGGAAGTTCCCGCCCGAGAGCAGCTCGCCCGGGTCCGCGAAGACCATGGGGTTGTCGGTGGCGGCGTTCATCTCGATCTCGACGCTGCGCAGCGCGTAGGCGAGGGCATCGCGGGCAGCGCCGTGGACCTGGGGCATGCAGCGCAGGCTGTACGCGTCCTGCACCTTCCCGCAGTCGCGGTGCGACTCGCGGATCGGGCTATCGGCGAGCAGGCGCTTGAGGTTCCGGGCCGAGGCGGCCTGGCCGGGGTGGGGCCGCGCCGCGTGGATGCGGGGGTCGAAGGCCACGTCGGTGCCCTTGAGGGCGTCGAGCGTGAGGGCGCCGGCGACGTCTGCCGCGGGCGCGAGGCGGAGGGCCTCGGCAGCCGCAAGCCCGGCGACCGCCGTCATGAGCTGCGTGCCGTTGATCAGCGCGAGCCCTTCCTTCGCGTGGAGTTCGACGGGCTCGAGGCCGGCGTCACGAAGGGCGCGTGCGGAGGGCACTCTCCGGCCCTCCTGGACGCACTCGCCCTCGCCGACCAGGGCGACGGCGAGGTGGGCCAGCGGCGCGAGGTCGCCGCTCGCGCCGACGGAGCCCTGCGCGGGGACCACCGGATGCACGCCGCGGTTCAGCATCGCGACCAGCAGGTCGAGGGTCTCGGGGCGCACACCGCTGAAGCCCTTGGCGAGGACGTTGGCACGGAGCAGCATGAGCCCCCGCGTCTCGGCCTCGCCCAGCGGCTCGCCGACGCCGGCGGCGTGGGACCGCACGAGGTTGAGCTGCAGCTCGCGCAGGCGCTCGCGCGGGATCACGACGTCGGCGAAGTTGCCGAAGCCCGTCGTCACGCCGTAGACGACGCGCCCGGCCTCGACGGTCTCGTCCACTACGCGCCTCGCCCGGGCGACCGCCTCGCGCGCCGCAGGCGAGAGCGCCACCGGCCGGCTGGCGCGGGCGACGGCCTCGAGGCCCGCGAAGGTGAGGCCGTGGCCGTCGAGGAGCAGAGGCTCGTCTGGGGCCATGGGAGCGGGCGAACTATAGCATCGAGGCTGGTAGACTCCCGCCATGCAACGCCGCCCATTGGTCGCGCTGTCGTTCGCACTCCTCGCGGTTTCGTCGGCCGCGGCCGAGCGCCGCCGCTTCGGTCTCGATGACGTGCTTCGCCTGAGGGAGGTCTCGGATCCCCAGCTGGCGCCTGACGGCGCGTGGGTCGCCTACGTCGTGGAAGGGGCCGACCTCGAGGAGGACGCGCAGGTGAGCCAGATCTGGATGACGAGCTGGGACGGCCGGCAGCACCTCCAGCTCACGTCGGGGAAGCACGGCGGCGAGCACCCGCGATTCAGCCCCGACGGCCGCTCGCTGGCGTTTCTCTCGGCGCGCGGCGAGGACGAGGACGCTCCCGACCAGGTCTGGATACTGCCCCTCGCCGGAGGCGAGGCGCGTCAGCTCACGGAGCTGGACGGGGAGGTCGAAGGCTTCGAGTGGTCGCCCGACGGCAAGCGGATGGTGCTGGTGGTGCACGACGCCGACCCCGAGGCGCTCCGGAAGAAGGAGCGCAAGGGCGAGACGAAGGGCAGGGACAAGACGGCGCGTCCCATCGTCGTGGACCGCTACCAGTTCAAGTGGGACGGGGAGGGCTACCTGGGCGGCCGCCGCCGGCGGCTGCAGCTCGTGGACGTCGAGAGCCGGAAGGTCGAGATGCTCAGCTCCGGCGCCAACGACGACGTCTCGCCGGCGTGGTCGTCCGACGGGCGCGCCGTGGCGTTCGCGAGCAAGCGCGGAGGCGATCCCGACCGCCACTGGAACTGGGACGTCTACGTCGTCGAGGCGCGCCCGGGAGCCGAGGCCCGCCCGATCACCTCGTTCCAGGGCGCGGACGCCGGCGGATGGGGACCTCTGGCCGCCGAGGGCGCGGGCCCCGTGTTCAGCCCCGATGGCCGCTCGATCGCGTACCTGCGCTCTGCCGATGCGAGCTTCGAGAGGCTCTTCTACGGTACGCCGCTCCTCGCCGTGTCCCCGGCCGGCGGCGGGGAGCCCGCGCTCCTGACCGCGGCCCTCGACCGCCAGGTCCAGCGCCCGCGCTGGTCGCCCGACGGACGGCACGTCTACGTGACGCTGGAGGACGACCGCAGCGTGCAGCTCGCGCGAGTGCCTTCCGCGGGTGGCGCGCCGGAGCGGCTCACGGAGAAGGGAGCCGTCGTGACGGACTTCGCGGTGGGGCGGGATGGTCGGGTCGCGTTGGCCGTGACCCGCGGTAGCGAGCCCGCCGAGGTCTTCGCCCTCGAGGACAGGACGCTGCGGCCACTGTCGCGGCAGAACGCGCCTTGGCTCGACGAGCTCGACCTCGCGACCGTCGAGGAGCTGGACGCCAGGAGCTCGGACGGCACGCCGATCGGCGCGATGCTGACGAAGCCCGCTGGCTTCGAGGCCGGCCGGCGCTACCCGCTGCTCCTCTTCGTCCACGGCGGTCCGCAGGCCCAGGACCAGCACGAGTTCGACGTCCTGGCGCAGGCCTTCGCCGGGGCCGGCTATCTCGTCGTCCAGCCGAACTACCGGGGCTCCACCGGACGCGGCTACGACTTCGCCCGCGCGATCCTCGCCGAGTGGGGCAACAAGGAGGTGAAGGACGTGCTCGCGGCGGTCGACGCCGTCGTCGCCCAGGGCCTCGCGGACCCGGGGCGGCTCGGCGTGCTCGGCTGGAGCTACGGCGGGATGATGACCAACTACACGATCGCGTCCGACGGCCGCTTCAAGGCCGCGGCCAGCGGCGCGAGCATCGCGAACCAGATCACCGGCTACGGAACCGACCAGTACGTGACCCAGTACGAGAACGAGCTGGGCCTGCCGTGGAAGGGCGTCGAGCGCTACATGGCGACCTCGTACCCGTTCTTCCACGCCGACCGGATCAGGACTCCGACCCTGTTCATGTGCGGCGAGAAGGACTTCAACGTGCCGCTCGTCAACTCGGAGCAGATGTACCAGGCGCTCAAGAGCCTCGGCGTCGACACGCAGCTCGTGATCTACCCGGGCCAGCACCACGGGCTTTCGAAGCCCAGCTACCGGCGGGACCGGGTCGAGCGATACCTGGCCTGGTTCCGGAAGCACCTCGGACTGTAGCGCATGCCGAACATCGTCATCGCCGGCGCCCAGTGGGGCGACGAAGGCAAGGGCAAGATCGTGGACCTGCTGGCTCGGCGGGTGCAGGTCGTGGCCCGCTACAACGGCGGGCACAACGCCGGCCACACGGTCATCCTCGGCGAGGAGAAGTTCGTCCTCCACCTGATCCCCTCGGGGATCCTGCACCCGGGCGTGCTGTGCGTGATGGGGAACGGGATGGTCATCGACCCCTGGGCCCTCGAGAAGGAGAGCGCCGAGCTCCGGGCGCGCGGCGTCGAGGTGGACGACAACCTCGTGATCTCGGACCGGGCCCACCTGATCCTCCCGCACCACCGGATCCTGGAGCGGATCTCCGAGGAGGCTCGCGGGTCGCGCAAGATCGGGACGACGAACCGAGGCATCGGCCCTGCGTACGAGGACAAGGCCGGCCGGCGAGGCCTGCGCATGAGCGACCTGCGGCGGCCGAGCGCGCTCGAGGCGAAGCTGGAGGAGGCGCGCCGGCACTTCGAGCAGGTCTGCCGGGGCGCGGGCCAGGCGCCGGAGCTGGACTGGAGCGCGCTCTGCCGCGAGCTGGCGGGCTTCGGCGAGCGTCTCGGCCCACGCATCCAGGACGCGGCCGCGGTGCTGCATCGCAACATCGCGCGCGGCTACTCCGTGCTCTTCGAGGGCGCCCAGGCGACGCTCCTCGACGTCGATCACGGGACGTATCCCTTCGTGACGTCCTCGTCGGCGACGGCGGGCGGTGTCGCCACCGGCCTCGGCGTGCCGCCGACGCGCATCGACGGCATCCTCGGCATCGCCAAGGCCTACACGACCCGCGTCGGCGCCGGGCCGCTGCCCTCGGAGATCGGGGGCAGCCTGGAAGACGAGATCCGCAAGCGCGGCGCGGAGTACGGGGCGTCCACGGGCCGGCCGCGGCGCTGCGGCTGGTTCGACGCCGTGGTCACGCGCTACTCGGTCCGCGTGAACGGCTTCGACTCCATCGCCCTCACCAAGCTCGACGTGCTGGATCCCCTCGCCGAGATCAAGGTGTGCGTCGGCTACGAGCACGACGGGCGCGTCGTGGAGGACTTTCCCGCGGACCTGGCCGTGGCCGAGGCGTGCCGCCCGGTGTACGAGACGCTGCCGGGCTGGACGCGTCCGACCACCGCTCTTCGCGACTGGTCCCACCTCCCCGAGTCCGCGAAGGGCTACGTCGCGCGGCTCTCGGAGCTCGTCGGCTGCGAGATCGGCATCGTGTCCACGAGCCCCGACCGCGACGACACCATCCTGCGTCGCGACAGCTCCGTCGCAGCCTGGTTCGCCTAGACGGGCTGAGCGCTCGCCAGCGCCGCGTTGACGCGGGCGTGGCTCTCGAGAATGCGGTCGCTCTCCGCCCGGTCCGGGTCGGAGCTGGAGTCGCCGAGCCCGAAGCTGCCGCCCAGCAGCACGCCGTCGCTGCGCGGGATCATGTAGAGGACGCCGGGCCCCGGCCCGAGCGTGACGTAGTCGAGCTCCGGCGCCGGCCGCAGGACCTCGAGCTGGCCCTTGGCCGGCTCGAGCTCGAGATCGCCCAGCAGCTCGCGCGAGCCGAGGCCGGTGCAGTTGACGATCAGCGGCTCCGGCAGCGTGTTCAGGTCGGAGCGATCCTTGAACTCCCGGACCACGATCCGGCCGCCGGCGCCCCGGAAGTCGTCGATCAGCGCGGGCAGATATTGCGTGGGCTCGATCAGCATGCTGAAGACGCTGGTCACGTGGCGCGCCGGGAAGGGATGCTGACCCGGGCCGTAGTGGGTCGGACGCAGCAGCTCGAACACCACCCCCTCGTCGCCGAGGGGCTCGTCGCCCACGAACAACGCCTCGATCCAGCGCACGCCGTAGCGGGCGCCCACCAGGTCCTGGAAGCGACGGTACGCGAGGCGCGTGGCGCGCTCGAACTGGGCGTCGTAGGCGGCCGTCGTCCGTCCGGGAGCCGAGACCGCGAAGGGGTCCCAGAGCCCCCCGGCCACGTTCGAGGTGGTGTGGGGCGGCAGGTCGCGGGCGTAGAGGGTGACGTCGAAGCCGGCATCCTGCAGCAGGCGCGCGCTGGACAGGCCGAGCGCGCCGCAGCCGATCACCGCCGCCCGTCGCAGCGGGGCGGCCCGCGCGATCTCGAGCGCGACCTGCGCGCTGCCCCAGCTCAGCGAGATGCCGCCGCCGCCGTGGCCGTAGTTTTGGACCAGCAGCTTCTCGTCGAGCTTCTCGCCGCGGACCACGAAGCCCGAGGCCCGGTAGGGCCGATGACCCACGACCTGGCGGATGCGCGCGTCGCGGGAGACGGCGACGGGCGCCAGGCGGCGGAGGCGGGGCAGCCCGGCGCGGGACGGATGGGACGTGCGCGTGGCGCACGACGCGGCGAGCGCGCCAAAGGAGGCCGCTGCGAAGCGTCCGAGGAACAGGCGGCGCGAGGCGGCCGCGCCCGGCGTCACGGCAGGTGCGCGAGGATCACGAAGGCGTTGCATGGCGTCCCTTCTGGCGGCGGAGCGTACTACGCTCAAGGCCGCAGCGACATCTCCGCGACGCGCAGGTTGCCGTCGCCGCGCGGGGCCCACCGCACACGGGAGCGGACGGCATAGACGTCGAGCCGCTCCACGAGGGGGACGAGGGGCATCTCGTCGGCCATCGCGGCCCACAGCCGGTCGAAGTGCTCGTACCGGGCCTCGTCGTCGAAGAGGCGGAAGTTCTCCTCGATCAGGCCGTCGAGCCGGGCGCTCGAGAACCCGGGATTCCACGACTTCTCGGTGGCCGGGCTGCGTGTGTGGACGCAGTCCCTGATGAAGAGCGAGGCCTCGATCGCCTCGAAGCGCCAGCTTCCGATGAAGAGGGGCAGACGCCCCCCTTGCCAGAGCGCGCGCATGGCCGGCCACTCCATGGCTTCGGGCCGCGCTCGGATGCCCGAGCCGGCCAACGCGTCCGACACCGCCTGCGCGATGCGCTCGCCGCCTGCAGCGTGGACGAGCGGGACGTCGAGGCCGCGGGCATGGCCGGCCTCGGCCAGGAGACGCCGGGCCGCGAGGGCGTCGGCGATCAGCCGATGGCCTGGGATGTGGCCGTAGACGAGCCTGGGCACGAAGGTCCACAGAGGAGCGTTGCCGGACCCGATACGGGCGGCCAGCGCGTCGCGGTCGATCGCCAGGGAGACGGCGCGCCGCACGCGCGCGTCGGCGAAGGGGCTGCCGCCGGCCGGGCCCATCCAGAGGTACAGCGCGCGCAGGCTCGGGTGGCGTTCGACGCGCACGCCGGGAAGGGCGGCGACGCGGTCCGTAAGCTCCTCGGGCACCCAGCGCAGCACGTCCACGTCCTCCCGCTCGAGCGCTTCCAGGGTCCGGGGGCCGGGCGGCACCGGCACGAACCGGACCCGGGCGACGGAGGGGCGTCCGCGCCAGTGGTCGGGGAAGGCCTCGAGCTCGACGAGGCCGGGAGCGCGGCGGACGAAGCGGTACGGGCCCGAGCCGAGCGGCGCGCTGGCGCCGCCCCCCGGCGACACGTACACCGAAACGAGGCGCACCGCCAGGAGCGGGTCTGGCTCGCGCGTCCGGATCCGGACCATGCCGGGGCTTGGCACCTCGACGGATTCGATCGCCGCCAGGAGCGTGCGCAGCGACGAGGTCGGCGCGGTGCGGGCGCGCTCGATGCTGGCGCGCACGTCCTCGGCTCCGAGCACGCCTCCGTCGTGCGTCGGCACCCCCTGGCGCAGGCGGAACACCCAGGTCTTCGGCTCCGGCGTGGTCCAGGAGACCGCGAGGCCCGGCACGAGCTTCAGGCTCGGATCGAGATCCACGAGCGGGTCGTAGACGTTCGACAGGACGGAGATGCTGATGTGGTCGCTGGCGTCCACCGGATCGAGGGTGGAGACGTCGGCTTCGTGCGCGATGCGGAGGGTGTCGGTGAGCGGCCCCGAACGCTGGCAGGCCCATGCGAGGGCGGCCGCCGCGGCGATCGGGACGGCGGCGGCGAGCCTCATCGGGCCAGCCCGACACCGAACGCCGAGGATCGCCCCAAGCCGCAGCGAGGCTACGTGCGGCCTCTGCCGGCGTCAAGCGCGAGCCGCGCGGTACAATGGAGCGTCACTCGGCACCCGTAGCTCAGCAGGCAGAGCAGCGGCCTTTTAAGCCGACGCGCGTGGGTTCGACTCCCACCGGGTGCACCAGGCCGGGTGTCCGGCAGTGGAGGGGGGATGCGCTTCCTCGTTCTCGCGTCGATGGGACTTGCTGGCGCAGCGGGCGCGTACGGCGCCGATCTGCCCGAGCTCAAGGCCAGGGGCGTGCTCAAGGTGATCGCCCAGCGGGACGAGGCGCCGGAGATGTTCGCGTTCACGGCCGGCGCGGCTCCGGGCTTCGAGCGCGAGATGGTCGAGGGCTTCGCGCGTCTCCACGGCCTCAAGGTGGAGGCCGTCGCGGTCAAGACGTCCGACGACCGCATCCCCACGCTGAGCCGGGGCGACGGCGACGTGATCATCGGCATCGTCGAGACCGAGGCGCGCCGGAAGCTCGTGGACTTCACCTCCGAGGTGATCCCGGCCCGTCACCTCGTCGTCTGCCGGAAGCCGAAGTCCATCAAGACCGTCGAGGAGTTCCAGGCCGAGAAGGTCGGGGTCGTGAAGGGCACGTCGTGGGCCGCCGCGGCCCTCGATGCCGGCGTGCCTGCGGCCAGGACGGAGTTCTTCCCGGACCGCGACGTCCTCCTCGCCGCGCTCAAGGACGGGAAGATCACGGCGACGGTGATGACGGTTTCCGACTTCACCCTGGCCGCGAAGCGCGACGCCGACCTCGTCGGAGGAGTATTCGTGGGCCCGGCCGCCTCCGCCGGCTGGGCGGTGCGCAAGGAGGACAGGCAGCTCCGAGCCGCGCTCAACGAGTATCTCGACAACTTCCGCAAGGGTCCGTCCTGGAGCCGGCTGGTCGTGAAGTACTTCGGGGAGCAGGCGCTCTCGGTGCTCGGGCGCAAGTGATCGCGGCGCTCGCCGTGCTGCTCGCCCTCGCGCCCCAGCACGGCGCAGGCCGGCACGGCAACCCGGCGGACCTCGAGAGCTACGTGGCGCGGCTGGAGGACCCCGCCCGGGACGCCTGGCAGAAGCCGGACGCGGTGGTGGCCGCCCTGGGGCTGCGCCCCGGACAGACGGCGTGCGACATCGGCGCCGGCCCGGGGTACTTCACGCTGCGCCTGTCGGCGGCCGTGGGACCGTCGGGCCGGGTCTATGGCGTCGACGTCGAGCCGTTCATCCTCGGCACGCTGCGGGACCGCATCGAGGCCGCGCAGGCGACCAACGTCACGCCGGTGCTCGGCGTGGGCGACGACCCATTGCTGCCCGGCGCGCTGTGCGACCTGGTCCTGATCGTGGACACCTATCACCACTTCCCGGAGCGCACGCGCTACCTGCAGCGCCTGGTGCGGTCGTTGAAGCCGGGAGGGCGCATCGTCAACATCGACTACGAGAAGAAGGCCACGCCGGTCGGGCCGCCGATGGAGCACCGCATCTCGCGTGACGAGTTCGTGGCGGAGGCCGGGCTGGCGGGGTTGGCGGTCGTCGCCGAGCCCCGGCTGCTCCCGTACCAGTATTTCATCGTCCTCGAGCCCCGCAGGTAGGGCCGTCCCTACACGCCGAGCAGCTCCTCGAGCTCGTCCACCTGGTAGGCCCGCAGGCGCTCCACGATGTCGCGGGCCAGGGCGTCGTGGCCTGGCGGGATCTCGGCGACGAGTCGCAGCGCGGCATCGGTGTCGGCCAGCTCGATGGCCTTGCGGAATCGTCCGCGCCACTCCTCGGAGAGCGCGCGGAGGCGCTCGCGGGTGAGCGGCGCCGAGGGTGGCGGCACGGCCGCGCCCTCCCGGTACACGTAGGCGACGCCGAGCATCCGGGCCAGGAGCTCGAAGAGCTCCTCCTCCTGGAACGGCTTGGCGAGGAAGCGGTCGCAGCCGGCCGCCTCGATGTCCTCGCGCTCGTGCTCGAAGACGCTGGCGGAGAGCGCGACCACCGGAGTGCGGCGGAGGCCGCGCGCCGATTCCTCGGCGCGCAGGGCACGGGTGGCCGCGAGGCCATCCATGACCGGCATGTTGACGTCCATGAAGACGAGGTCGGGCGGCGCGGCGCGCCAGGCATCGAGCCCGGCCTGGCCGTCGGCCGCCCATCGCACGTCGAAGCCGACCGAGGTGAGGAGCTTCGAGAGCAGGGTGCGGCTCTCCACGTGGTCGTCCACGACCAGGACCTTGGGCCGGCCCGAGGCGGCGTCGAGGCGCTCGACCCGTCGGACCTCTCGCCGCGGCGCGCGTCCCTCGCGGCTCTCGGGGAGGGCGACCTCGACGCGGAAGACCGAGCCGCGGCCCGGCTCGCTCGTGAGGGTGATGTCGCCGCCCATCAGGCGCGCGTAGCTGCGCGAGAGGGCGAGGCCGAGTCCGGTGCCTTCCTGCTGCCGGCGGCCGGCCTCGGTCTGGGAGAAGGCGGCGAAGAGGCGGGTCGCCTCGTCGGCCGCGAGTCCGGGCCCGGTGTCCTCGACCTCGAACACGGCCCGCCCGGACGACCACGACGCGCGCAGCGTCACGCTCCCGGCGCTCGTGAACTTGACGGCGTTGCCGACCAGGTTGATGAGGATCTGGCGGAGCTTGCCGTCGTCGCCGCGCACCGAGGGCGGCAGGGGCCCGTCCGCCTGCACGGCATAGGCGAGGCCCTTCGCCGTGGCGCGGCCGCGGAACATGCCCTCCAGCGCAGCGAGGAGCGCGGCAAGGTCGAAGTCGTCGTGGGTCAGGCTGAGCTGGCCTGCCTCGATCTTCGCGATCGAGAGCACCTCGTTGATGAGGCCGAGCAGGTGCTCGCCGCTGCGGTTGATCACGGCGAGGTGCTCGCGATCCTCGGCGTCGCGGCCCGGGCGCCGCTCCATGAGCTGGGCGAAGCCGAGCACGGCGTTGAGCGGCGTGCGGAGCTCGTGGCTCATGCTGGCGATAAACGCGCTCTTCGCGCGGCTCGCCTCCTCGGCGAGGAGCCGGGCCCGGGCCACGGCCTCCTCGGCCCGCTTGCGCTCGGTGATGTCGCGGATGAAGGCCGCGAAGCTCGGCACCGCGCCGGGCACTGCGGAGATCGTGAGCTCGACCGGGAAGCGGTGGCCGTCCGCGCGGAGCGCCGTCAGCTCGATGCGCTTGCCGAGCACGGGGCCTTCTCCGCTCGCCAGGTAACGCTGGAGCCCGCGGGTGTGGGCGCCGCGCTGCTCGGGCGGCACGATCGTCTGCGCCACCGGCCGTCCCAGGGCCTCGGAGCGCTGGTACCCGAACGTCGCCTCCGCCTGGGCGTTCCAGGCCGTGATCAGGCCGTCGCGGTCCATGGCGACGAACGCGTCGTGGGCGGTCTCGAGGATCGCCCGCGAGCGCTCCTCGCTGGCGCGCAGCGCTCCCGCGGCTTCTTCCAGCTCGCGGGCGTGACGCTCGAGCTGCCGCGCGTGGCTGCGTGCCTGCTCGAAGAGCCGGGCGTTCTCGATCGAGACGGCCGCCTGGGCCGCGAAGGCGAGGGCCAGGCGCGCGTGCTCCGACGTGTAGAAGCCCGGCTCGCGCTTGTCGAGGGCGATCAAGCCGAGCAGGCGGTCGCCGCGCACGAGCGGGACCCACATGGCCGAGCGGATGCGGTCGGGGCCGACGACGTCGCTCTTGAACTCGGGCAGGGCGTCGGTGTCCGGGATGATCCGCGGCGCCCTGCTCTTGAGCGTCACGCGGCCGTCGGGGTGGACCTCCACGTCGAGCGTGGTGCGGACGTCGAAGGTCAGGCCGATGACGCGCTCGAGGTCGTGGAAGCCGACGCCGGCGATGACGCGGAGCGCGTGGCCGTCCAGTTCCTGGACCGAGGCGCCGTCGCAGTCGACGACCCTGCGCAGCTCGGTGAGGATGACCTGGAGGAGCTGACTTAGGTCGAGGCTTCCCGACAGCGCCTCGGTGGCGGCCCGCAGGGTGTCCGCTTCGCGGACGGCGGCCGTGGCCCAGAGGACGGCCTGCTCGAGGTCCTGGGTGCGCTCCGTGACCAGGGACTCGAGCTGCACCTTCTGAGCCCGTAGATGGTTCGTCCGCAGGCGGTGGCCGGCGAAGACCAGGGCCGCGACGCCCACGGCCAGCAGGCTGATCCGGTGGACACTGTCGTCGGGCCTGCTCGCGGCCCAGAGCCCCAGGACGGCCAGGCTGGCGGCGACGACGATCGGGGCCCGGCCCCGCCTCACGCCCAGGCCTTGAGGGCGGCCGTCATCTCGCGGGCCGTGGGGCGCCGCGAGGGCTCCTTGGCGAGAGCGCGCATCACGAGCGTCTCGACCTCCGTTGGAAGCTCGACGTCCGAGAGCGGGGGCGGCTCGCGCTGGATCGCGGCGAGGGCGGCGGCGAAGGCGTTGGCCCTGGGCAGCGGGAAGGGCAGACGGCCGGAGAGCATCTGGTACAGCATGACGCCCACGCTGTAGGTGTCGGCGCGGCCGTCGTAGTCGAGCCCGCTCAGCCGTTCCGGGCAGACGTACGAGGGCGTTCCGACGAGGTTGCGGGTCAGGGTGTGGGACAGCGGCTCCTCGACGTCGCCGATGAGCTTGGCGATCCCGAAGTCGAGCACCTTGACCATCTCATCCCCGCGCGGCGTCCGGTGCAGGAACACGTTGTCGGGCTTGATGTCGCGGTGGACGAGGCCGGCCTCGTGAGCCACGGCCAGCATGTCGCAGACGGGCCCGAGGATCTGGGCGCAGCGCGACGGCGCGATCCGCCCGGCGCTCCGGAGCAGCGCCGAGAGCGTGTCGCCCTCGAGCAGTTCCATCACCAGGTAGGCGATGCCGGAGGAGGAGATGCCGCAGTCGAGGACCGAGACCGCGTTCGGGTGGTTCAACCGGCAGGCCGAGATCCCCTCGCGCCGGAAGCGCTCGAGGGCCAGGCTGTTGTCGGCGCCCTCCCAGGGGCGGAACACCTTGACCGCCACCGGCCGCTTCAGGCCGAGCTGCTCGGCCCGGAACACCGTCCCGTAGCCGCCCGTGCCGATGCGCTCGTCGAGCCGGTACTTTTCGTCGAGCACCGTGCCGGGCAGCGCCGCGGCCAGCGCCGAGAAGACGCGCTCGGTGCGCGCCTGGGCCTGGCGCAGCTCCTCGTTGCTCTTCTGGAGCTCGGCGTTCTTCCGCTCCAGGTCCCGCTGGAGCTGGAAGAGCTGGAGGTGGGCGCCCACCCGGGAGAGCACCTCCGGCGCCTGGAACGGCTTCGTCACGTAGTCGACCGCGCCGGCCTCGAACGCCTTCACCTTGTCGGTCACGTCGTCGAGCGCGCTGATCACGATCACCGGGATCTCGCGCGTGGCGGGATCATGCTTCAGGCGGCGGCACACCTCGTAGCCGTCGGTGTCCGGCATCTGCAGGTCGAGGAGGATCAGGTCGGGCGGTCGCGTCGCCGCGATCTTGAGGGCCTGGGAGCCGCTCAGCGCCCCCCGGACCCGGTAGGCGCGGCTCCGCAGCACGTCGCCGAGCAGCTCGAGGTTCTTCTCGTTGTCGTCGACGATGAGCACGGTGCCGCCCGGCGCCATGGATGTGGGCTCCGCATCCATAGCGCCGGATGATACGCGCCGGGAATATCGGCCGCTAGTCCCGCTCCCAGGGCAGCCCGGGCCGGCCGAAATGCCCGTAGTTCGTGGTCTGCCGATAGATGGGACGCAGCAGGTCGAGGCGCTCGACGATCGCGCCCGGGCGGAAGTCGAAGCCGCGCACGAAGTCCAGGGCGTGGCGCGGATCGCCGGTCCCGAAGGTCTCCGCGTGCAGGGCGACGGGCGCGGCGACGCCGATCGCGTAGGCGACCTGGATCTCGATCCGGCGCGCGACGCCCTCGTCGATGGCCTTGCGGGCGACGTAGCGGCAGAAGTAGGCGCCGCTCCGGTCGACCTTCGAGGGGTCCTTTCCGCTGAAGGCGCCGCCGCCGTGGCGCGCGGCGCCGCCGTAGGTGTCCACGATGATCTTGCGTCCCGTCACGCCGCAGTCGGCCGCGGGCCCGCCGAGCACGAAGCTCCCGCTCGGGTTGACGGCGAAGCGAGTCCCGTCGTGGAGCCAGTCTCCGAGCGCCCGCGGCGCGAGCACGCCGGTCACGTAGGAGCGGATCGCATCCTGGCTGGCGTCGGCGGCGTGCTGGGTGGACACCACGACGTCCGTCACGCGGCTGGGCCGGGCGCCCTCGTAGGCGACCGAGACCTGCGTCTTGGCGTCGGGCCTGAGCCAGGACGCTCCGCCGTTCTTCCGATCCTCGGCCAGCCCGCGGGCGAGGCGATGCGCGAGCAGGATCGGGAGGGGAAGCCGCTCGGGAGTCTCGTCGGTCGCATAGCCGAAGACGATGCCCTGGTCGCCGGCTCCTTGCTCGCCGACGGGGTTCGTCCGGGGATCGACGCTCTTGCCGATCTCCCACGACTGGCCCGTGAGGTGCTGCACGATCTGGACGCCGTCGGCGCTGAAGGCCTCGCGTGGGTCGGTGTAGCCGACGGCGCGGATCGCGTCGCGCACGATCGGCAGGTGGTCCAGGGCCTCGCGGGAGCCGATCTCCCCGGCCAGGACCACGATGCCGGACTTCGCCAGCACCTCGCAGGCGACGCGGCTGCGCGGGTCGCTCGCGAGGTAGGCGTCGAGGATCGAATCGGCGATGAAGTCGCACACCTTGTCGGGATGGCCCTCCGAGACCGACTCGGCGGTGAGCACGCGGGCGCCGATGGCGGTCTCGGCGGGGGCCGGAGCGGGGGCGGAGAGGGTGGCGCCCATCTAGGCCGCCATCCCGGCGCGAGGCCGGGCGCGCAGGGACAGCGTGCAAGCGCGCCTCCGCGGATACTCCGCGAGGAGCTGGTCCCGGCGGCTGCGCGCTTCCTCCAGGTCGTCCGTCCCGAGCGACAGCCGGACGCGCTCCTTCTGCCAGCCGGGCAGGTGGACCGTGAAGGCCACCCAGTAGAGACGGCCGTTCCGCCAGAGATGATGGTTGGGATCGGGCATCGGTGTCTTCTCCTTCCGAAGAAGACAACCGGAGAGCGCGGGGCCTCCGCGCCGGACACTTCGTTGCCTCGCTGCGTCCGAGGCCGCATCTCCTGGCCTTTCGGCCAGGACGGCACCTTGGGATGTCCCCCCAGGTTGCCGGGCCCGCCGGCGCGAGCCGACGGGTCACTCCGGATGTCAGGCGGGAGTATGCGCCCGGCGGCCCAGGGAATCAAGCGACGGTTGTGTCATGAGGGCCGGAGCCTCGAGGGCCCCCCGTCGGCGCTGGGGAGCGGGCGGGGGCGTGTGCTCCCGAAGCACCATCCACAGCAGGACGAGCCAGAGCAGGACCACCCCGATGCCGAAGGCCAGGCCGCCGGCTCCCCGGAGCGTCCGGCCTTTCGCCTCGCTCCGGGGCACGTGCTGCTTGTCTGCTCCGCAGGCGCACTCCTTCTGGTCGCGGGGCACGTATCGGCCGCAGGCGTGACAGTGCCAGTACCAGCGGCCGCGCTTTCGCTTCTCGGCCATCGATGCGTTCGGTTCAGGAGGGGTCGGACGCCGCGATCGTGCCACAGGCCCAGACGGCCCGGCAAGGCGTTCGTGAGAACATCCCGGCCGTGAGCGCGGCGACGACCCGGCTCCGCGAGCGGATCGCGCGGCCGCTGCCGCTGCTGAAGCACCTCGTCCTGCGCACCGAGATCCACGCCTACTGCGCCGCGATCGCGTTCTTCGCCCTGGTCGCGTTCTACCCGCTGTGCACGCTCTCGCTGTGGGCGGCGAAGGGGGCGCTCGCGGGGACGCCCGCCCACGCGGTGATGGTGGAGACGCTGCGGGAGTACTACCCGCAGGGCCAGGACTTCCTGCTGCGCAACCTGGAGGTCACGAGCGCCCGGCATGCGCGGGCCGGGGACCTCGTGAGCGTCGTCTGGATCCTGCTGGGCGCGGCCGGCGTCTTCGTCCCGCTGGAGACCGCATTCAACCGGACCTGGCGCTTTCCGGAGCACCGCCCCTACTGGCGCAACCAGGCGGTCGGACTGCTGCTGACGGCTGCCTGCTGCGGCCTGGCGGCGCTGTTCGTCGCCGTGACGGCCGGCCTTCATTCGGCCATCGGCGCGCTGGCCCCGGCGCCCGTCGTGGCGTCCGGGCTTCGCTACCTCGGGCTGCGGGTCGTGGCCCTGTCGGTGTCGATCGCGGCCATCTTCCTCTTCTATCGGTTCCTGCCCAACGGGCCCGTGCGCGCGGGGGACGTATTCCCCGCCGCAGTGGTCGCGGGCGTCGTCGCCGAGGCGGTGCGCTACGCCTTCCTCCTGGCGCTTCCGCTCCTCGACCTGCAGTGGAGCCAGGGGCCGTACTACGTGTCGGTGAGCTTCGTGCTCCTCGCGTACTTCGAGGCCTTCGTGCTCGTGGGCGGCTGCTTCCTGGCCGCACCGCCCGAGGAGGATCCCGTTCGGGTCACGGGATGAGGACGAGCTTGCCCACGAAGTCGCCGGATTCCAGGAGGCGATGCGCAGCCTCGGCCCGCGCGAGCGGGAACGTGGCGTGGATCCTCGGCTTCACGCGGCCGGCCTCGAGCAGCGGCCAGACCCGCTCGCGCAGCGCTCGTGCGATGCGGCCCTTCTCCGCCACGCTGCGGGGCCTAAGCGTCGATCCGGTCACGACGAGGCGTCGCCTCAGGACCGCGTCGAGGTCGATCTCGGCCTTGGCGCCGCGAAGGTGAGCGATCAGCACGAGCCGCCCCTCGTCGGCCAGGGCTTGCAGGCTGCGCGGGAAGAAGTCGCCCCCGGCCATGTCCAGGACGACGTCGGCGCCGCGGCCGTCGGTCAGCTCGCGCACGACGGCGACGAAGTCCTCGCGCTCGCGGTCGATGCCTCGCTCGGCCCCCAGCTCCTCGCACGCGCGGCACTTCCGGGGCGAGCCGGCGGTGGCGAAGACCCGGCTGCCGAGGGCTCGGGCGAGGGCGATCGCCGTCGTGCCGATCCCGCTCGTGCCGCCGTGGACGAGGAGCGTCTCGCCGGGGCGGAGGCCGCCGCGCTCGAACACGTTGGTCCACACCGTGAAGTGGGTCTCGGGCAGGGCCGCCGCCTCCGCCATCGAGAGGACCGCCGGGACCGGCAGGCATTGAGGCGCGGGAGCGACGGCGTACTCGGCGTAGCCGCCGCCGGCGAGGAGCGCCGTCACGCGCTCGCCCGGTCGGAGATCGACACCCGCTCCGGTCTCCACGATCTCGCCGGCGACCTCGAGGCCCGGGATGTCGGAGACGCCGGGGGGCGGCGGGTACAGGCCGCGGCGCTGGAGGACGTCGGGGCGGTTCACGCCGGCGGCGGCGACGCGGATGAGGACTTCGTCGGGCCCCGGCACGGGGCGCGGACGCTCGACGGGACGCAACACCTCCGCGCCGCCCGGGGTCGAGATCTCGACGGCGATCACGCGCCGTCACCACGGCCGACGCGGGCCGCGTCGGCCTGGAGGCGGATGAGCTTCTCGTAGACCAGGCCGATCGGGTGCTCGCCGCTCTCCCAGCGGGCGATCGTCCTGGGCGCCACGCCGATGCGCCGCGCCATCTCGCGCTTCGAGAGGCCGAGAGCCGCCCGCAGCCGCCGCAGCTCCTCGCGGGTCACTCGGGCTCCAGCACGAGCCGCGCGGACGCGATGCGCTCGACCGCCTGGCGGCTGATGGGCCAGGGGTGGTACTCGCCGCGGAGCCAGAGCTGCATCAGGTCGTCGTAGTGGTGAGAGGCCGGGATTCCGGACTGGCCGCCGGGAAGGACGGCCAGCGACGCGTCGAGGTCGGAGAAGTCGGTGATCTGGCGCATCGACGGGCCGATCGTGACGCCGAGGCCGTCGAACGGCGTTTCCATCTTGTTGACCGTGCCCGCGTGCCCCGGAACGCCGAACGGCCCGCGGTCGAAGTAGAGGGCGAGCAGGCGCGACCCGCGGCCCAGCGGGCTGTGGAAGGTGAGCGTGTGCGCGTCGCTCCAGCGAGCTCCGCCCGGGTCGTCGCCGAAGCGCGCCATGGCGTCCTTCACGGCCGCCTCGAAGGCGGCGCGGAAGATCGCCCCTCGATCCTCGCGCCCGGGCGTCGAGACCCGATCGAACCAGTGGTCGAGGCGGCGCTCCACGACGGTGGCGACCATGATCGCCCAGAGGTTCGCCTTCGAGCGCCAGTCCTTCGCCAGCTCCGCGCCCATCTCGTCGGCGAAGATCGCCTCGTAGAGCCGGCGCTCGAAGAGTGCGAACAGCAGGGGTGCGGCCGCGTCGCCCCGCATGTCGAAATCCCAGCCGCGCAGGCGCTCGAGGGCGGCGCCGACCGGACCGCGCGGCGGCGCCCCCCGGTACGCGTCGAGAACGAGGGGGACGAGCTCGCGGGCGGGCACGAGGACGGTGTCGGACTGCATGCGCGCCACGTCCGCGACGGAGAGTCTGTCCGTCGCCCGGATCAGCTCGTGGATGCGCCTGATTCGGTCCACGGGCTCCCACTGGTCGGAGATGTAGTAGGGCGAGCGGGCGAGCGTGGGGTTGTTGGCCGACGCGAGCCAGCCCTGGGGAGGGTCGAACGTGCTCGGGTTTTCCGCGAAGGGGATGAAGCCGTCCCACTCCTCGGAGCCGTCCCAGCCCAGGCGGAAGCGGGTGCCGTCGAGCCTCGGCGCCGGGTAGCGCGGGATCCGGCCGCTCGTCTGCAGGCCGATGTGGCCCTCGCGGTCGGCGTAGACGACGTTCTGGGCGATCGCCCCGAAGCGGCTCAGCGCCTCCCGGAAGCTCGGCCAATCGCGGGCGCGGTTCAGCAGGTAGAAGCCGTCGATCTCGTTGGCGTCCAGCGCGGCCCTGAAGTTCCATCGGTAGGCGAGGGCGCGGGGCTCGTCCTGGAGCAGCTTGCCGACCAGGGGGCCGTGGGGCGTGGATCGCACGGCCAGCGTCTCGGATCCGCCGCCGCGGACGCGGATCTCCTCGACGCGCTCCTCCAGGTCGACCCAGGCCCCGCGGTGGAGGACGCGCGCGCCCTCCACCTTCTCCACGAAGAAGTCGCCTCCGTCGAGCATCACGTTCGTCATGCCCCAGGCCACGTCGCGGTTCCGCCCGATCGCGACGAGAGGCAGGCCCGGGATCGTGACTCCGGCCACGTCGAGGGTGGGCGACACGAGGTGGGCCTCGTACCAGATCGGGGGCAGGCCGTGGCTGAGGTGCGGGTCGTTCGCCAGGATCGGCCGGCCGGTGGTCGTCTTGCCCGGCCCGAGCACCCAGTTGTTGCTGGCGCGGAGCGCCGGGAGCGTCGAGAGGAGCTGCGTCTCGAACGGGGACAGCTCGAAGAGCGACAGCTCGGCGGGTGGCTGATCCGAGCGGATCCGGGCGGCGGGAGCCCCGATCGCTTCGCTGGCGGACGGGTGGACGGAGGGCTCGCCGCCGAAGTTCCAGGGCAGGAGCTCCGCCGCGCGCTCGGGCCCCACCTTCGCCACCAGCCGCTCGACGAGGGGATCGAAGGTCCAGGACATCTCGAGACCCCAGGCCATGTAGCCGAGGATGCCGAGGAAGTCGTCGGCGCGGGCGGCGGCGAACCCACGACCGAGGATCGAGAACTCGATGGGCAGGGCGCGTCCGCTGGCCTCGCGGGCCGCCAGGTTGACGCCGCGGGCGTAGGCCACCAGGGCGCGCTGGGCCTCCGGCCGTGCCGACTCCATCATGCGCCGGCCGACGCCGTGGAGGTCGAGGGTGCGGAAGAGGCGGTCGACCTTGAGGGTGTCCTTGCCGAACACCTCCGAGAGGCGGCCCTGCCCGACGTGGCGGAGCACGTCCATCTGGAAGAGCCGGTCCTGGCCGTGGCAGAAGCCGAGGGCGAAGTACGCGTCGTCGTCGCTCTGGGCGAAGATGTGCGGCACGCCGAAGCGGTCGCGCACGATCTCGACTCGCGCGCTCACCGAGGCGCCGGCCCGGGTTCCGTCGAGGAGGGGAAGCGCGCGCCGGGCGCGGGCGACGAACGCGGCGCTCACGGCCACGGCGAGTGCGAGCAGCAAGGCCGCGGCCCCGCGGAGCCAGCGCATCGGTCGGGAGGCTACCATCGTTTGCCGCTTCCGGCTGCCTCGGTTAGCCTGTGTCCCCGCACATGACCGAGACCCGGCTCAGGCCCGACGCGTGAAGGGCGTCGCCCGTCTCCCGGGGCCGTTCCGCATGCGCCACGGTGGCGTGCTGCCCCAGGTGGACATCGTCTACGAGACCTGGGGCACGCTCTCGCCAGAGAAGGACAACGCGCTCCTGATCGTCACGGGCCTGTCGCCAGGCGCCCACGCGCGTTCCTCGGCCGAGGACCCGACGCCCGGCTGGTGGGAGCAGATGGTCGGTCCGGAGCAGGCCATCGACACCGAGCGCTTCTTCGTCGTCTGCGTCAACTCCCTGGGGAGCTGCCATGGCTCGACCGGCGCGGCGTCCCTCGATCCCAGGACCGGCGAGCCCTACCGGATGTCCTTCCCCGTCCTGGGCATCGAGGACATCGCGACCGCAGCCCGCGAGGCGCTGCGCACGCTGGGCATCCCCCGTCTCCGCGCCCTGGTCGGCCCGTCGCTGGGCGGGATGACGGCGCTGGCGTACGCGATGCTCTTTCCCGACGAGGTCGGGGCCCTCGTCACGATCTCGTCGGCGGCGCGGGCCACGCCGTTCGCAATCGCGATCCGCTCGGTGCAGCGGGAGGCCATACGCTCCGACCCGGCCTGGAAGGGCGGCAACTACGTGCCACCGGGTCCGGTCACGGGGCTGCGCCTGGCGCGCAAGCTCGGCCTCATCACCTATCGCTCCGCCCGGGAATGGCGCGAGCGCTTCGCCCGGGAGCGGGTCGACGTCCAGGACGCGGCCGAGGGCGCCTTCGGCATCGAGTTCGAGGTCGAGGCCTATCTCGAGGCCCACGCGCGCAAGTTCGCCGGCCACTTCGACGCCAACTGCTACCTGTACCTCTCGCGCTCGATGGACCTGTTCGACGTGGCCGAGCATGGAGGCAGCGTCGACGCCGGTCTCGGGCGGATCCGCGCGAGCCAGGTGCTCGTCGTCGGCGTCGAGACGGACTTCCTCTTCCCCCTCGACCAGCAGGAGGAGATCGCCGCGATCCTGCGCAAGCAGGGCCGCGACGTGAGCTTCGCCGCGCTGCCGTCCCTGCAGGGCCACGACTCGTTCCTGGTGGACTACGACCGCTTCGGGCCGGTGGTGGGGGAGTTCCTGGGGCGAGTGTAGGAATGCGTCAATCGACGTACGTCCCGCTCGTCAGCACCTCGCCCCTCCGGCCCACCAGTCGGACCTCGACCGCGTGGACGCCGCTCGGCAGGAACGGCTTCTCGAACGACAGCGAGTAGTAGCCGGCGAGGGCGCCTTCGAGTCGAGCCATGGCGAGCTCCGGGAAGTCGTGTGTCTTGACATAGAAGCCGCCCGTGTCCTCGGCCACCTGCTCCAGGCCGATCTCGAGATCGTGGTAGTCGGCGTCGGTGACGTCGAGGGAGAACACGATGGCGCGGGCGTCCTTGAGCGCCTTGCGCGCCGCGTCGTACTCGGGCCGCATCGCGACGCGTCCGCCGGACAGCTCGCCGAGCCCCCAGCCGAAGAACGCGACCGACTTCGTGCCCGGCAGGGGGAGGAGCGCGCGGGCGAGGACCAGGAGCCCTTCCTCGGGGCTCGCGGCGCGCCGGGCCGCCCGCGGGTCGAGGCCCGTGAGGAGGGAGGGCGCCTGCTCGGGCACGACCTGTGGGGGCTCCTCCATGAGGATCGAGCGCTCGACGATCCGGCGCAGCCTCCCCCTGTCCCGCGTGAAGTCGGTCCACAGGCGGAGGTGCGTGTCGAACGAGAGGACTGCGACGCGGTCCTCCGGCTCGAGGCTGTCGAGGAGCCTCGCGGCCCGGGTCTTCATGCGCATGAGGCCGGTGATCCGGCTGGACTCCGAGATGTCCTTCTGGAACAGGAAGACAACCAGCCGGCCGGCTGGCGCCGGCTCCACGCCCGCCGCGGCGGCCTGCTCCGGAGCGAGGCCCTCCGCGTAGGGCGCGCTCCCGGAGACCCAGCGCAGCGAGTCCACCACGGCCCGGGTCCCGTCGACGCTCACCGCGACGTCCATGGGACCGAGCCCGAGCAGCGGCTTGCCCGCAGAGTCCACGATGCGCAGGTCCAGGAGGACGCGCTCGACCGAGATGCGCTCGATGAAGCGGGGGGGCTTCTCCGGCTCGGGCGTGGCCTCTTGGGCGCCGGCGAGCATGGCCGCCGCTCCGTGCACCAGCAGGGCGAGCGCGTTCCTCACGGCGCGATCCTACCAAGACGCCCGCTGCGCCGGGCGGCCAGCAGCAGATCCACCATGCGACCGTAGCTCTGGAGGCCGCGCGGGTCGCCCTGGGAGCGCAGGTACGCATCGTTGACCCGGTCCCCGATCCGGGTCAGGCGCCCCTCGTACTCGAGCCGGAAGGCGCGGATGGCGGCCACGTCGCGGGAGACCCCTGGAGAGCGGCTCTCGGCGATCCGGCGCGCGGACTCCCGGTCGACGGAGGCCAGGGCGGCGACGGCGTGCAGGCCGGCCACGAGGGCGCCCGAGTAGCGGAAGTCGGGGTCGGGATGGCGATGGCACGCGACGAAGGCCACGAAGCTCGCCTCGTCCTCGCGGGCCCAACCCGCGAGGTGGGCCAGCTCGTGGCTGGCGTTGAAGGGGATCTCGACTTCCGGAACGAAGACGTTGACGAGGGGCTCGGCCGTGAACGGGATGAAGATCCCCGAGATTCCGAGACGCGACAGGAGGGGAGAGGAGAGCGAGCCCTTGGGCCGAGCGGCTGAGGGCAGGGAGGGCGTCGCGAAGCTCTCGAAGCCTCGGGGAGCCCGCCTCAGCACCTGCGCGACGCCGCCCTCCAGGCGGAACACGCCGGCTACCTCCGAGCGCCCGCGGCGGAGCGCGTCAGCGTCGGCGGCCAGCGCCTGCGCCAGGTCCGCCAGCTCCGCGGCCGGTGCGGGCAGGGGCTCGAGGCCGAGGGTTCGGGCGAGCGGCTGGCGCCGGTAGTTCAGGCCCCAGAGCAGCAGGAAGGCGAGGTAGACGAGCCCGGCGCCGGCGACGACGGCCGAGGCCGCGAGCCGCGGCGTGCGCCGCCTGCCGGCGCGGAACGAGCGCGTGGCGAGCGCCGCCAGAACGACGAGCAAGGCGAGCGCCGCCGGGGCCAGCGCGTCCGCCAGGGCGAACGGGAGCCGGCCGGTTGCGGCCGTCAGGAGCGCTGCCAGCTTCGGATACAGGGCTCTCGAGTAGAGGGCCTCGACCCGATCGCGGGCGGCTCCGGCGACGTACTGGAGGAGGAGGGCTCCGCCCAGGGGCAGGAGGCAAGCCGCG
>DASSJI010000204.1:0-14959 GCA_035691285.1 Vicinamibacteria bacterium
CCCGGCTCGTCCCGCTGAAGGCCTTGCGGCCCGTGGCCATCTCGAAGAGGACGACGCCGAGGGCGAAGACGTCGGTGCGCGCGTCGGCGTCCTTCCCCTCGAGCTGCTCGGGCGCCATGTACTGCATCGTGCCGAGCATGGTCCCGTGCTCCGTCAGCGGCCTCTCCTCCGTGGCCAGCGAGGACACCTCCGCCGGGGTGCCGTTCGACCCGGCGCGCGCGAGCTTGGCGAGGCCGAAGTCCAGCAGCTTCGCGCCCGATCTCGTCAGGACGATGTTGTCCGGCTTGAGGTCGCGGTGGACGACACCGTGCCGATGCGCCGCGTCGAGCGCCCCGGCGATCTCCAGCCCCGTCTTGAGCACGAACGACAGCGGCAGGGGTCCCTTGCCGAGGCGATCCGCCAGGCTCTCGCCTTCGAGAAACTCCATCACCAGGTAGTCCGTGCCGTCCTCGCGGCCGATGTCGTAGAGCGCGCAGATGTGCGCGTGACTCAAGCTCGAGATCGCCCGGGCCTCGCGCTCGAAGCGCTGGCGCAGCTCGGGGTTCGCCGCCAGGTGGTTCGGGAGCACCTTGATCGCGACCGTCCGGTCGAGGCGGGTATCGCGGCCTCGATAGACCTCGCCCATCCCGCCGGCGCCGACCGCCGCCAGGACCTCGTAGGGGCCGAGCTTCGTGCCCGGCTGGAGCGTCATGGGTTGCTGGCCGTAGGGCGGGATTCTAGCCTACTGCGACCGCTAGCGGCCCAGCGCGCGCAGGACTCCTACTGAAAGGCCGGGAATGTACGTGATCACGAGCACCCCTGCGGCCATGATCAACAGGAAAGGCAGCGCATGGCGGGTCACCTCCGTGAGCGGCTTCCCGAAGCGCGAGGACGACAGGTAGAGGTTCAACCCCACGGGCGGCGTCAGGAAGCCCAGCTCGAGGTTCGCGAGGAAGATCACTCCCTGGTGGACCGGGTCCACGCCGAAGGCCGCGCCCATCGGCGCGATCAGCGGAGCCAGGACCACGATCGCCGAGAAGATGTCCACCAGGCAGCCGACGACGATCAACAGCGCGTTGAGGGCGAGCAGGAAGAGGATCGGCGAGTGGATGTGGGTCCTGACCCATGCCACGAGCTGCTCTGGGATCTGTGCATCGACGATGTAGCTCGTGATGCCCATGGCCGCGCTCAGCAGGATCAGGACCGAGCCTGTGAGGACGCTGGACTTGACCAGCGCCGCGGGCAGACTGCGCAGGGGATGCAGGTCGCGGGTGAAGAAGCATTCGATCGCGATCGCGTAGGCCAGGGCCGCGGCCGCGGTCTCGACCATCGAGAGCCAGCCGCTGGCGAACAGCCCGACGACCAGCGGAGGCAGGCTCAGCTCCCACTTGGATTCCCAGGTGGCCCGGCCGAGCTCGGCCCACGAGAACGCCTGCCGCCGCGTCTGGACCCGGGCGCCGACGCGGATCGCGTACGCGGCCACCATGGCGATCATCAACGCGCCGGGCAGGAGCCCGGCGAGGTAGAGCCCGTCGGCGGGCACGTTCTGCTCCCGGGTTCCGGCCACGACGCTGTACAGGATCACCGGCAGGCTCGGAGGGAACAGGAGCCCGAGGCTGCCCGCGGCGGTCACGAGGCCAAGGGAGAAGCCCTCGGGATATCCGTCGGCCCGCAGCATCGGGTAGACGAGGCCGCCCAGGGCGATGATCGTGACGCCGGAGCCTCCCGTGAACGTCGTGAACAGCGCGCACACGGCGATCACGATCACCGCGAGGCCGCCCGGCAGGAAGCCCAGGAGCGCCCGGAAGAAGCGGAGCAGGCGGGCGCTGGCGCCGCTCTCGGCCAGCACGTAACCGCAGCCGGTAAGCAAGGGGATCGCCGGCAGGGTCGGCGAAGAGATGAGCCGGAACACCTCGGCCAGCACGGCGCTGACGCTGGTGCCAGGGTCGTCGCCCAGCGCCGCGCCATCCTTCAGGAAGAAGAGGAGCGCGAGGGCGGCCATGCCCACGAACACCGGCGTGCCCAGCACCAGCGCGGCCAGGATCAGGGCGACGAGCCAGGCCGCGCTGCCCTGGTCGAGCAGGCCGGAAGCAGTGGCGCCCAGCGCGAAGGCCAGGGGGATCGCCGCGAGGGCGACGAGCCGCGGCCGCCACTCCGCTCCGGCTCCCCACGCGAAGCGCAGCGCCATCAGGCCCAGGGCAACGGGCATGATGGCCTCGCTGGCCCACTCCGGAATCCCGCCGGCGAGGACCTTGCCCTCGGCACGCTGCACCGCGAGCAGCCTGAGGCTGGCGTACGTCATGGTCGCGACGGTCGCCGCCGACACCGCTGCCGCGAGCACATGACCGGCGCGGCGCAGGCGGGGCCCGAAGAGCTCCGCGGTGGACAGCGTGAGGTGCTTGCCTTCCCCGGCGGCGGCCAGGCCGCCGACGAAGGCCAGCCACAGCGTGAGCTGCTGCACCCAGGCCGCTCCCCCCGGCACGAACAGCCCGGCGGGCCGACCCAGGGCGTCGACGAGCGGCAGGAGGGCGAGCGCCACGAGGCCCGCCACCAGCACGGCGCGCTCGACGCGGCGAAGCGCCGCCGCGGGACTCAAGGAGCGCTCTGGGTGGCCGAGGCTCCCGCCTGCTTGCGGTACTCGTCGCGCAGGCGCTGGGCTTCGTCGAAGGCGTCGGCGGGCACGATCGCCCCGCGGACGCGCGGGTAGAGGCTCTCGGCCGTCTGCTGCCAGAGCGCGCGCGTCCTGTCGTCGAGCGGGACGACGTTGAGCCCGCGCTTTCTCATGGCCTCGACGTCGCGGGCGCCGCTCTTGCGGATCTCCGCCTGGAGGCGTGCGCCGGCCGAGCGGGCCGACTCCAGGAGGGCTGGCCGGACCTCGGCGGGGATCCTCTCCCACGTCGCCTTGTTGATCAGCGTGGCGCCCAGCAGGAGCTGCCACGGCAGGTCGGTCATGTTCCTCGCGTGGTTGTAGTACTGCGAGATGACGGCGACCTGCGGGGGGCAGCCGAGGGCGTTGACCAGGCCTGTCTGGAGGGCGGTCGAGATCTCGGTGGCCGGCAGCGGCACGGGGTTGAAGCCCGCCGAGCGCCAGACCTCGACCGACTTCGGATCACCGGCCCATGTGAACAGCTTCAGCGCGCGCAGGTCGTCCGGCGTGGCCACCGGCTTCTGCGCGAAGAAGTGGACCCAGCCTCCGTCGGCCCAGTTGAGCACGACGAAGCCCTTGGCTTCGAGGGACGCCTCGAGGCGCGGCCGCATCCTCTCCAGGACGTGGTAGACCTCCTCGTAGGAGCGGAACATCAGCGGAATGCCGAGGGCGTAGACGGACTTGTCGACCTCGGCGACGCCGACCGAGGTGAGCAGCCCCGCCTGGAGGGTCCCCAGGCGCATCTTGCGGACGACGTCGGGGTCGTCGCCCGCCACGCCGCCTGCGAACAGGCGGACGGTCACGCGTCCGCCGGAGAGCTTGTTCCACTGGTCGGCGGTTTCCTTGAGGATCAGGTGCCACGAGGAGCCGTCGGGGACCAGCGTGGCCATCTTGACGAGCACGCTCTGCGCCTCGGCGTCGAGCCCGACGCCGAGCGCGCACAGGAGAAGGGCCGGCCGCAGATGTCGCATCGTGACTCTCACTCCACGAACAGCTCGTCGGCGCGGGCGAGCAGCCAGCGCGCCCGTTTCTGATAGATCCGGTTGCTCAGCCGGAGCTCCTTGGCGGCGTCCGGATCCACCTCGAGCGCTCGCCCCAGCATCGCCTCGAACTCGGTCCTGTCCTGCCGCGCCACCGAGGCGGTCTCGGCGAACGCGACGTAAGGCGCGGCGCGGCGCCCGCGGGAGATCGCCACGCTCCGCTCGAGGTGCTCGCGCGCCCTGGTCAGCGAGCCGCCGACCGACGAGCGTCCACCTTCGTAGAGTATGAAGAAGTCGTGTCCCGCGCCGTTCTCGTGCGCCTCGTCGAGCGCCATGGCTCGCCGCATCAAGGCCTCGGCCGTGGCCTGGTCGGCGGTGAGCTCGGCGTCGTCCTTGGCGAGAGCGATCGCGGCGCCCCAGGCCGTGGCTGTCCAGAACAGGAGCGGGACGTGCTCGCGCCTGGTCGCGGCGAGAGCCGCCTGGCGGTCCGTCCGCAGCCGCTCCCGTAATCCGGGGAAGTCGACCTCCAGCCCACGAAGCCCGTAGTCGAGCGCGCGGAGGTAGAGGCGGCGCGCGCGGTTTCGGAGATGCGTGGCCTTCGCCAGGTCCTCGGCCTCCACGAAGTCGGCCTGCTGCTGGAGGAAGGCATAGCCGTACTGGGTGAAGCCGGCCGCGGTCGCGCCGAGCAGGCGCTCGTGGCGGGGCGACTCCTCGATGAGCGCCTCCATGGTCTTGAGCGCGAAGGGTGTGGCATCGGCCACCAACTCGGGATCGTCGTCCGAGGCGTACGTCGAGCCGCCCTCGGCGAGGGCGTTGCCGAGGGAGTTGGCCGCCAGCCTCCTCACCGAGCAGGCGGGCAGCGCGAGGGCGAGGACCATGAGCGCCACGTTACGCGGCAGGAGCATGAGGCGAGCGCGATCTTATCAGGCGGCCGCCTCGCGAACGGCGCGACGCCCGCGGTCCACGTCCACGCGCGACAGCAAGAAGCCCCCGATCAAGAAGAAGGCCGCCATGGCCAGGACGGCGGGCCGGCTCGAGCCCGTCCGGCTCAGCGACAGGCCGAAGAGCGCCGAGCCGAACACGCCGCCGAACTTGTCGAAGACGCCGAAGAAGCCGAACAGCTCCGCCGACTTCTCCTTGGGGACCATCGAGGCGAACAGCGAGCGCGAGAGGGCCTGCGCCCCGCCCATCACGCAACCGACGAGGCCCGCGAGCACGAAGAACTCCGCGGTCGTCGTCATCCGGAAGCCGAAGAGCACGATTCCGACGTACGACACGAGGGCGACGAAGATGGCGGGCCTGGTTCCGAAGCGGCCGGCGAGCTGGCCGAAGGCGAAGGTCGCCGGAATGCCGACGAACTGGACCAGCAGGATCGCGAGGATCAGCGAGGGCGCGGGGACGCCGATCTCGGCGCCGAAGGTCGCCGCGAGGCGGATGATCGTGACGATCGCGTCGTTGTAGATCAGGAAGGCGACCAGCACGAGGATGGCATCCTTGTGGCCCCGCGATTCGGCCAGCGTGCGTCGCAGGCGGGCGAGGGCGCTGCCGAGCGCGCCACGGGCCGCGTCCTCTCCGCGAAGGGGGTCCCGGGGAGGCTCCGGCACGCGGAGCAACACGGGGAGCGAGAACACTCCCCACCACAACGCCGCGCTCAGGAACGAGAGCTGGAAGGCGGCGTCCCGGGACGCGATGCCGAAGCGCTCGGGCCACTGGATCCAGAGCCCGTTCATCGCCAGGAGCAGGCCCCCGCTCACGTAGCCGAGGGCGAAGCCGGCGGTCGAGACGCGATCGACCTCCTCGGGGCGCGCGATGTGCGGGAGCAGCGAGTTGTAGAACACGATGCTCGCCACCACGCCGATGTTCGCGATCACGAAGAGCGCCAGTGCGAGCAGCCACTCGCCGCGGCCGGCGCCGTAGAGGCCCGCGGTGGCCAGGACGCCCATGCCGGCGAACAGCGCGAGCATGGGCTTCTTGCGACCCGTGACGTCGGCCAGGGCGCCGAGCACCGGCGAGACGAGGGCGACAGCGGCGATCGACAGGCTCGTCGCCAGCGCAAAGCGGGAGCCCGCCTCGGACCGCGACAGGCCCGCGGCGGCCACGGCCGGAAAGTAGATCTGGAAGACCTGGAGGACCGTGGTCATGAAGACCGAGTTGGCCCAGTCGTAGAGCGCCCAGGCGCGCAGCTCGGGCCGATGCAGGCCGATCCGCTCCAGCAGTGGCACGGTCGCCGCATGATAATGGCGTCCCGGGAGGCGTTCCATGACGCTGCTCTTGACGCTGCTCCTCGCCGCAACGGCCCCGCCCGTCCTCGACCTCGCCCGCGTTCGCCTCGTGGACCTGACCCATGCCTTCGGCGCCGACACGCTCTACTGGCCGACCTCGCCCTCGGCGTTCGAGCTCAGGACGCTGCACCGCGGCCCGACCGGCGCGGGCTTCTTCTACTCGGCCTATTCCTTCTGCGCACCGGAGCACGGGGGCACGCACCTCGACGCGCCCGTGCACTTCGCTGAAGGCCGCCGCGCGGCCGACTCGCTCCCCCTCGAGCAGCTCGTGGCTCCCGCCGTCGTGATCGACGCGTCGGCGAGGGCGGAGATGAATCCCCTCTACCGGCTCACGCGCGAGGACGTCCTGGCCTGGGAGCAGCGCCGCGGACGCATCGAACCCGGCACCATCGTCCTCCTGCGGACCGGGTGGGGCAGGCGCTGGCCCGACCGCAAGGCGTACCTCGGCGACGACACGCCCGGCGACGCGTCGAGGCTCCGCTTCCCGTCCTTCGGAGCCGAGTCGGCGCGGCTCCTGCTGGAGCGGAGGATCGCCGCCCTGGGCGTCGACACCGCGAGCATCGACTACGGGCCGTCGGCGGGCTTCGAGGTGCACGTGCTGGTGAACGGCGCGGACGTGCCGGCGTTCGAGAACGTCGCGAACCTCGAGGCCCTCCCCGAGCGGGGAGCCTTCGTCATCGCGCTGCCCATGAAGATCGCGGGCGGCTCGGGCGGGCCGCTCCGGATCGTCGCGCTGGTGCCGCGCTAGGGCCCGGCCAGGAACTCGCGCGCCACGGCGGCTGGCGAGCGATGCTCGCCGTCGACGGCGTGGTTCATGCGGCGCATGGCGGCGGCGTCGATGCGTCCCGCCAGCTCGTCCACGGCGTGCCCCAGGCCCGGCTCCGCGGCGGCCCGGCGCGCGTTCAGGACGGGCACGGCCTCGTAGGGCGGGAAGTAGCGGCGGTCGTCCTCGAGGACGACCAGGCCATGGACCGCGATCAGGCCGTCGGTGGCGCTGCCCACCACGACGTCCACGCGGTCGTGGCGCAGCGCCTCATAGAGCAGGCCCAGATCCATCTCGGTCGGCGCGGTCTGGAAGCGGAGCCCGTAGGCGCGCTGCAGGCCCGGGAGGCCGTCCTCGCGCTCCAGGAACTCGCCGAACAGCCCGAGGCGCACCGTCGCGGCCCGCTCCGCGAGATCCGAGATGCGGCGCAGGCCGGCGGCGGCGGCGGCGGGACGCACGACCAGCGCGAAGCTGTTGTCGAACCCGAGGGGCCTGCCGACGACGAGACCCAGCGCCTCGTAGCCGCGCCGCACCTCATCGAGAACGCCGCGGGGATCGCTCGAGGGCGGCCGCTTCAGGACGTCCAGGAGCGCGGTCCCCGTGTACTCCACGTACACGTCGATGGCGCCGGAGCGAACAGCCGCGTGGCAGAGGGCGGTGCCCCCCAGGTTGAGCCGGCGCTCGACGGGGAAGCCGCGGGCTTCGAGGTGGGCGGCCAGCAGCTCGCCCAGCACCAGCTGCTCCGTGAAGTTCTTCGAACCGACGACGATCGGCCGCTCGTGGACCCGATGCGCGGCGGCGCCAGCGACGGACAGGAGCAACACGCTCCCTCCCACGAGAGCGGCGGCGGCCCGCGCCGGCCGCGGGCTCCGCTCGACGCGGCCGAGCAGCCCGTCGGCCAGGAGCGCCAGGAGCGCGGCCGGGATCGCCCCGGCGAGCAGCAGGCGCGCGTCCACCGTGGCGATGCCGCGGAAGATGTACGCGCCGAGGCCGCCGGCGCCCACCGCCGCAGCTATGGTCGCCGTCCCGACCGTCAGGACCACGGCGATGCGGAGGCCGGCGAGGACGACGGGCAAGGCCAGGGGCAGGTCCACCATGCGAAGGCGCTGGGCCTCGGTCATGCCCAGGCCCAGCGCGGCCTCGCGCAGCACCGGATCGACGCTCTGGAGGCCGACCACGGTGTTCCTCAGGATCGGCAGCAGCGCGTACAGCACGAGCGCCACGACCGCGGTGCGCGGACCGACGCCGAGGAAGGGCAGGGGGATCAAGAGCCCGAAGAGCGCGAGGCTCGGGACGGTCTGTGCGACGCCGGCGGCGGCGAGCACCGGCCGCGCCAGCGATGGCGAGCGCGCCAGGCGGATGCCGAGCGGGACGCCGACGGCGGACGCGACCAGCGTCGCGACCAGGACCAGCACGACGTGCTGGGACAGGAGCGCGAAGAGCTCGGCCCTGCGCTCGGCGAGGAAGGCGAGGAAGCTCAAAGGAGCCCCGCCGCCTCGAGGAACGGCCGCACGAAGGCCGGCTCCGGTCGCTCGCGTATCTCGGCCGGCGGGCCGCTCTGCACGATCCGGCCACGATCCATCACCGCCACGAGGTCGCCGAGCTGGAGCGCCTCGGCGACGTCGTGGGTGACGAGGACCACCGAGGTCTGCAGCCGACGCTGCCACGCGGCGAACTCGCGACGCAGGCCGAAACGCGTGATGGGATCCAGGGCTCCGAAGGGCTCGTCCATCAGGAGCAGGGCCGGCTCGCCCGCGAGTGCGCGCGCGACGCCCACGCGCTGGCGCTCGCCCCCGGACAGCTCGAGCGGCCGAAGCCCCGCGAAGCGCTCGGGAGGCAGGCCGACGAGGGCGAGCAGCTCTCGCCCTCGCTCGGCGCAGCCCGGCTCGGGAAGGCCGCGCAGGCGCGGGACCAGGGACACGTTGTCGAGGACGCTCAAGTGCGGGAAGAGCGCGCCCTCCTGCACCACCCAGCCCACGCGCCGTCGCAGCTCGACGGGGTCCCAGGCCGTCGCCTCCCGGCCGAGGACGACGACGCGACCGGCGTCGGGCGTCACGAGGCGGTTGAGGAGCTTCAGGGCCGTCGTCTTGCCCGAGCCGCTCGTCCCGAGCAGGACGAGGATGCGGCCCTCGGGACACTCCAGGCTGAGGCCGTCGAGGGCGAAGCTTCCGGAGCGGTAGCTCTTGCGCACGTCCGCGAGGCTGGCGGCCGTCGTCGGCGGTGCGCTCTGCGTCACTCGGAGGCCGCCGTCGCCGCGGCGTCCCAGCCCAGCTCGAGCTCCTTCCCGAGGATGCCGCCTCCCAGGCTCGCGAGCAGCCGCCGACCCCCGCCCTCCTCGAACTGGCCCTTGATCCGGGCCGTGTAGACGTCGTTCCCGGACGCCACCTGGAGCTTGACGGTGTGGTCTCCCGGCCGGACATCCAGCGTCTCCTCGACGACCTCGCGGCGCTTCTTGTAGATGACGATCTTCCTCGTGACCTGCGCCTGCAGCTCGCGCTCGGCGACCAGGTCGTCGTCGACGTACACGCGCAGGCGCCCGTCCTTGAGCGAGTGCTCGAAACGCAGCTCCAGCTTCGCGGACTTGGGGAAGAGCCGCGATCCCCAGAGGCTGTCGAAGAAGGGGCGCTTCTTCGGCTCCGAGGTCGGTTCGGGCGTGGCGAGCTGGGACGCGGGCGGAATGCCCGCGCCTGTCTCGCGGAGAGGGCTTTTGGCTTCCGTGGGAGCGGAGGCTTCGCGACGGGCGTAGAGGAGGAGCGCGGCGAGCACGGCGGCCGCAGCGACCCCGACGATCGCGAGCCGCCGATCGCCACCGCGTCGCAGGGTGGATGCGCGGACCGCCCTGGACCCGCGCAGGTCCTCGGTCTCGGCAGGCAGGGGGATCAACTCCGTCGAGAACGTGCCGTTCATCGGCGGCGGCTGGTTCCAGCCGGCGCGATGGCGCGGCGCCCGGCCGGCGAGCACGTCCTCCACGTCTTCGCCGAAGGCGCGTCCATTCGGGAAGCGGTCCTCGGGCCGCTTGGCGAGCGCGCGCGCCACGAGGTAGTCCGCCTCCGGGGGAAGGCCAGGCACGAGCTGCGTGGGCGGAACGGGGTCCGAATCGGCGATGCGGCCGAGGATGGCTGTGACGTTCGCGGCGTCGAAGGCTCGCCGGCCGGTCAGCAGCAGGTACAGCACGGCTCCCAGCGAGAACAGGTCGCTGCGTCCGTCGACGGCGCCGGATCCGGCCTGCTCCGGCGACATGTAGGAGGGGGTGCCGAAGAACTCCCCGGCCGCGGTGAGCTGCGCCGTCGGGAGCTTGGCGATGCCGAAGTCCATGATCTTCGGCTCGCCCGAAGGCAGCACCATGATGTTCGCGGGCTTGATGTCCCTGTGGACGATGCCTTTCTCGTGGGCGTGGTGGAGCGCCTCGGCCACTCGTGCCGTCAGCCGCAGGGCCTCCTGCCAGTCGAGGGGCGTGCCCTGGGCGGTCAGGTCGGAGAGCGTGCGACCTTCCAGGAACTCGAGGGCGATGAACAGCGTGCCGCTCCGGGCGTCGCGGCCGACGTCGTGAACGACGACGATGCCCGGGTGCGAGAGGCCCGCGGCGACCCGCGCTTCGTTCAGGAAGCGCTTCTCGAAGACCTCGCGATCCTCGTCCGAGATCGCCCAGGCGAGGCGCACCGTCTTGAGGGCCACGGTCCGGTGAAGCTCCGGATCCAGGGCCCGGTAGACGACGCCCATCATGCCGCGTCCGAGCTCTTCCTGGAGCTCGTAGCGGCCCAGTGTGCCGGGAATCGAGGCTTCCAAAAGCGCAAGTATACCAGTTGACCCGGAGGGGCCCCCGACGTAGCCTCGGCGCCGCGATGGGGTTTCGCGCGGGCGCCCTCCTGACCGCCGTGCTGTGCGTGTGCGGCTGCCGCGGGGAGAGCGGGAGAGCGACGAAGGCGCCCGAGAGCCTCAGGGTCCTGTTGAGCGTGGAGCCCCCATCCCTGGACCCGCAGCTCCACTTCGACGACGTCTCGGCCGTGGTCCTCGACAACATCTTCGATCCCCTCGTTCGCTTCGGGAGCTCGATGCGCCTGACCCAGGGGCTCGCGCTCCGCTGGATCAACCCCGACGACCGCACCTGGCGCTTCTCCCTCGACACCGCCGCGCGCTTCCACGACGGCTCGCCGGTGACCGCGGCCGACGTCAAGTTCAGCCTCGACCGCGTCCGCACTCTGCCGGGATCGGAGATCATGGGCTTCGCGCGGCACATCGTGGACGCGGTGGTCGTGGACGAGCACACCGTGGATGTCCGCACCGACACCCCGATCGCGATCCTGAACAGCCTCGCCTTCATCCCGATCATGAGCGAGAAGCACGTGAAAGCGGCGGGACCCGCGGTGGGCGAGCGCCCCTTCGGCTCGGGGCCCTACCGCTTCGTGAGCTGGGAACGCGGGCGCCGCATCGTCCTCGAGGCCAGCGAGCACCACAAGGAACGCCCGCAGGTGCGCCGCGCCGAGTTCATCATCGCGGCGGCCGAGGACGCCGCGGTCCTGCGCGCGATCGAGGAGCAGAAGCCTCAGCTCGCGGCGCTCCTGCGCTGGAGCCTGCGCGACGAGCTGGAGAAGCGAAGGCTCGAGGGCTTGCGCCTCGTGAGCGCCGGCGGCCTGGGCGTGTACTACCTCGCGTTCAACCTGCGGCCGGAGCTGCCAGGCAGGCACGGCCGCAACCCGCTCACCGATCCCCGGGTGCGCAAGGCCCTGTCCGTGGCCATCGACCGCGACGCGCTCGCCCGCGACGGCTGGCGGGGGGGGCGAGCCGCGCATCAGCTCGTCGTGCCGTCGGTCTTCGGCTACGACCCTGCCCAGACGGGAGACCCGCACGACCCCGGGGCGGCGCAGAGGCTCCTGGACGAGGCGGGCCAACGCTCCCTCACGCTCAAGCTGCTCGCTCGGCCCGATCGGAGCAACAGCGTCGAGAACGCCCTGATCGCGCAGTGGTCGAAGCTCGGCGTCCGCGCGTCGCTAGACCTCGCCCCGTTCACCGACCTGCAGCGCCGCCTCGCTTCGGGCGAGTTCGAGGCCGTGGTCCAGGGCTTCGCGTGCACCAGCGGCGACGCCAGCGAGCTGATCTCCTGGGCCCTTCACAGCGGCGGCGCACAGGGCGACGGCAGCGGCAACTACGGGGCCTTCGCCAGCCCGGTGGTGGACCAGCTCGCGAGCGAGAACCTCCGGGTCTTCGATCCCAGGCGACGCCTGGAGATGCTCCAGCAGGCGCTCCGCATCGTCGCCCAGGAGCGCCCGCTGGTCCCGCTCTTCGCGAGCGACGACCTCTACCTGATCTCCGAGGACATCCGCTGGGAGCCGGCCGTGAACGGACTGGTGCAGCTGCGCGACATCGCGTTCGCGCCCGGTGCTCCCGGCCGCTGACCGTGACCCTGTTCCGACAGCCGCTCCGGGCCCTCGGGCGGGCCGCGATCGTCACCGCGCGGCACGCCGGCGGGCTGGGCATCCTGGGTTGGCGCATCGCCGCGGCGACGCTGCGCGGACGCGTGTCGCTGCGGGAGGTGACCGCCCAGGCGATGGAGATGGGGGTGCGCAGCACTCCCCTGGTGCTGGTCACCGCGGTGCTGTCCGGCGTGGTCACGTCCCAGCAGGGCGGCTACCAGTTCACGGGCTCGATCCCGCTCTATGTCCTCGGCAGCGTGGTGGCCTCGAGCGTGGTGTTGGAGCTCGGCCCCGTCATGACGGCGTTCGTCCTGATCGGTCGGGTGGGCGCCCGCATCACGGCGGAGATCGGCACCATGCAGGTCTCCGAGCAGATCGACGCGCTCCTGTCCCTGGGCCGCGACCCGGTGCGGGTCCTGGCGGCGCCGCGGCTCCTGGCCGGCATCGTGGTCACGCCGCTCCTCGTCGGGATCGCCAACACGGTCGGCCTGTTCGCGGGCCTCGTGGCCGCCCGCATGACGGTCGGGCTCGGCCCGGAGTCGTTCCTCTACGGCGCGCGGCTCTTCTGGCACAACTGGGATCTGTTCTACTCCCTGATGAAGGCGACGGCCTTCGGCCTGATCATCCCCCTGATCTCGACCCACATGGGCTTCCTCACCCGTGGCGGAGCCGAGGGCGTCGGCCGCGCCACCACGGCTTCGGTGGTGTTCATGATCATCTCCGTGCTGGTCCTCGACGCCATGTTCCCGCCCCTCTTCCTCAACTGACCGTGATCGAATACGACGACGTGTGGAAGGCCTTCGACGTTCCCGTGCTGACGGGCGTGAGCCTCCGCGTGGAGACCGGGGAGACCCTTTCCATGGTCGGCCCCTCGGGCACCGGCAAGAGCGTGCTGCTCAAGACCACCCTCGACCTGATCACGCCGGACCGGGGCGACGTGCGCGTGGACGGGCAGTCGGTGGGCAGCGCCTCCGCGCGCCAGCTCGCCGAGGTTCGCCACAAGGTCGGGTACGTGTTCCAGTACGCGGCCCTCTTCGACTCGATGAACATCTACGAGAACCTGTGCATGGGCCTGCCCGAGGACGAGCTGAGCACCCTCTCGAAGCGGGAGCTGCTGCGACGCGTGTGCACGTCCCTCGAGGAGGTGAACCTCGAGCCGGAGCAGGTGCTCCGCAAGCTCCCCGCCGAGCTGTCGGGCGGCATGCGCAAGCGGGTGGGCCTGGCCCGGGCCCTGATCGGACGTCCCGAGATCCTGCTCTACGATGAGCCCGTGACGGGCCTCGATCCCGTGAACACCGCCACCGTGGACCGCCTGATCATGGACATCGCCGAGCGTCGCGGCGTGACCTCGATCGTCGTCACCCACGACATCGAGGGCGCGCTCCTGCTCTCCGACCGGGTGGCGCTCCTGGACCACGGCAAGCTGCGCTTCGTGGGGACGCCGGAGGAGTTCCGCACGAGCGCCGATCCCCTGGTGCGGGCCTTTGCGGACCGCGAGGCGGCCGCCGCGGCTGCCCTCAAGATCATGGAGGAGCCGTGAGCGAGACCCTTCCCAAGGCGCCGCCTGCCCGGGGCGGTGCGGACCGCGAGTTCATGGTGGGGATGTTCGTCCTCATCGGGATCGCGGCGGTCCTCACCGCCCTCTACACCCTCACCGACGCCGCGCTCTTCCGCGGCCGCTACATCGTCACCACCCGCGTGCCGAATGCCGCAGGCATCCGCCGCGGCGACCCGGTGCAGATGCGCGGGGTGAACATCGGCCGGGTGCAGAAGTTCGGTATCGCCCAGGAGGGCGTGACGATCCACCTCGAGATCGAGGGCGAGTACGGAATCCCGTCGGACTCGCGGGTCGAGCTCAAGTCGGCCGGGCCGCTCTCCGGGATGGTGGCCAACGTCGTGCCGGGCCAGGCGGCGACCCTCGCTCGGGGCGGACAGGACCTGCCGGGCACCACGGCCGAGAGCGTCTTCGACCAGGCGGGCAAGCTGGCCGACGAGTCGGAGAAGGTGCTCGAGCGCGTCAAGACGCTGCTCTCGGAGAGGACGGTGACGGACGTGCAGGCGACCGCCACGGACATGAGGGCGCTGCTCCACGACCTCTCGGAGATCACGGCGAGGCAGAAGAAGGACCTGATCGCACTGGCCGCGAGCCTGCGCCGCTCCGCCGAAGGCGTCGAGAGAGCCACGGCGGGCCCCGAGCTCGAGGACGCGGTGAAGCGCGTGCGCGGCGTCGCGGAGCGCATGGAGACCCTCACCGACTCCCTTGATCGCTCCGCGAAGTCCACCGAGAGCCTGCTCGCCCGGATCGAGCGCGGCGAGGGCACGCTGGGCAAGCTGTCCAAGGACGAGACGCTCTACCTGAACGCGAGCGAGGCGGTGGCCAACCTGAACCAGGCCGTCGTCGAGATGCGCAAGCTCACCGAGGACATCCGCAAGCAGCCGAAGCGCTATCTCAAGCTCAGCCTCTTCTGACAGGATGCGGGCGACTCCGGCTTCGCGCGTGCGTCCCTCAATGCGCGCTCGCGGGAGTGGATGCCGCTTCGCGCGGCCACGGAGACGCTCCGCCTCCGTCGCCCGGACGCTCCTTCGGACAAGGCAATAGATGCCCGAGGCCGCCCCACGTCCCCGCTACCGGTTCGGAGACTTCGTCCTCTCGCCCTCGCAGCGCGCGCTGCTCAGGGCGGGGCGGCCCGTGCCCCTCATCCCGCGCTACCTCGACCTGCTCCTGCTGCTGGTCGAGCGGCGCCACGAGGCCGTCCATCGCCGGGACATCTTCGACCGCGTCTGGAGCGACGTGGTCGTCTCCGACGGCGCGTTGAGCCAGGCCGTGCGGACGCTGCGGCGCGCCCTGGGGGACGGCTCGCGCGAGCCGTCGTTCATCCGGACGGTATCGCGGCACG
>DASSJI010000205.1:0-7979 GCA_035691285.1 Vicinamibacteria bacterium
CGATCGTGCGGCGGCCGCCCCGCTCGATCTCGCGCAGCTCGTCGAGCTCGGGATCCACGCCGTCGCGCACCAGGCCGCCGTCCTTCAGGGCGGCCGGCGGGTCGGAGACCAGGACGCGCTCGACCTCCTCGGCCAGGTCCAGCGGCGGAGCCAGCCGCTTCAGCTCCCCGCGCGTGAGGGGAGCCACGCAGCTCTCGAGGGCGTCCTTCGCCTCGGGCAGGGCGCGCAGCGAGCGGGCCAGGGCCACGAGGTCCCGGGGGCCCGCCGTACCCAGCGTCACGCGTCCCAGGATCCGGTCCACGTCCTGCACGCCGTCCAGGGCCTGGCGGAAGCGGCCCCGCTCGATGGTGCCGAAGGCCAGCTCCTCGACGGCGTCGAGGCGGTCCAGGACCGGCTCCCTGTCGACGAGGGGACGGAGGATCCACTCCCGCAGCAGACGCGAGCCCATCGGCGTGCGCGTGTCGTCCAGCACGTCGAGGAGCGTCCCGCGGCGGGAGCCGTCGCCCAGGTTCTCCACGAGCTCGAGGTTGCGGCGCGTGATCGCGTCGAGCACGAGGGCGTCTCCGGCCTGCCGCGTGCGGAGCATGGTCACGTGGGAGAGAGCCCGCTTCTGGGTCTCGTGCACGTAGCGCAGGACGGCGCCCGCCGCCGCTGTCGCGGCGGGCAGCCGCTCGCAGCCGAAGGCCTCCAGGGTGAGGACCTCGAAGTGGGCCAGCAGGTCTCGGCGGGCGAGCCCGGGGTCGAAGGCGGCCGCGTCGAGCTCGGAGCGCGGCACGGCACCCTCGGGCTGCCCTGGATCGCTCAGCCAGCCGGGCAGGACAGCGCCCGCCGGCACGAGGATCTCGCGAGCGCGGGCGGCGGCGAGCTCGTCGCGGAGCCGCTCCCAGCGCCCGTCGCCCTCCCACTCGATGACTGCGAAGTCGCCTGTGCTGGCGTCGAGCCAGGCCGCGCCCAGGGCTGTGGGCGACGGGGCCAGGGCGACGAGGAAGGCGTTCTCCTTGGCCTCGAGGGCCGCCGAGTCGAGCTGGACACCGGGCGTCACCACCCGCACGACCTCCCGCCTCACGACTCCCTTCGCCAGCCGCGGGTCCTCCATCTGCTCGCAGATGGCGACCTTGTAGCCCTCCTTGACGAGCCGGCCGACGTAGCCGGCGGCCGCGTGGTGGGGCACGCCGCACATGGGTATCGGGGAGCCGTCCTTCTCCTTGGATCGCGAGGTCAGGGCGATCTCCAGGACGCGCGCCGCCACCTCGGCGTCCTCGAAGAACAGCTCGTAGAAGTCGCCCATCCGGAAGAAGAGGAGCGCGTCGGGGTGCTCCGCCTTCATCCGGTAGTACTGCTGCATCGCGGGTGTGAGCGCGCTCGCGACGGGCATGAGCCGGTGAGTATAAGCTAGCGTTCGGAGATGCTCCTCGTCGCAGCGGACACCACGACGCCCAACGGGAGCGTGGCCCTGGCGCGGGCCGGCGAGGTCCTCGGCGAGGTGCGCCTGGGCCGGCAGGAGGGCCACTCCGCGACCCTGCTGCCCGCGATCGAGTTCCTGCTGCGGTCGATGGGGCTCGTGCCGGCCGCGGTCGACGTCTGGGCGGTCGCCACCGGGCCCGGCTCGTTCACCGGTCTCCGCGTCGGGCTCAGCACGATCCAGGGGCTGGCCCTGGCCGGGGGGAAGGCCTGCGTCGGGGTCTCGGCGCTCCACGCGAACGCGGCGCGCGCGACGGGCAGGGCGCCGCGCATCGTGGCGCTGATGGAGGCGTTCCGCCAGGAGGTGTACGGCCAGCAGTTCGACGCCGGCGCAAGGCCGCTGGGCGGACCGGACGTGGGCAGGGTCGAGACCCTGCTAGAGCGGGTCCCGCCCGGCGCCGCCTTCGTCGGAGACGCGGTCGCGGCCTGGCGGACAGAGATCGAGAGCCGCTGCGCCGGCGCCTCCTTTCCGCTGCGGAGCCCGTTCCTGGCGGGAGAAGTGGCACGGATCGCGTGGCGCGAGGCCGCCGCCGGCCGGACCCTGGCGCCCGACGCGCTCCGTCCGCTCTACCTCCGGGAAGCCGAGGCGAAGAAGCCGTCGAGCGCGTGAGCGACGTCCTGGTTCTCGAGACCGCGGAGCGCGAGGACCTGCCGGCCCTCCACGACCTCGAGCGCCGCTGCCACACGCATCCGTGGAACCTGCGCCACTTCGAGGCCGCGCTCCGCGACGGCTCTACGCGGGTCCGCGTGCTGCGGCGGCGGCGGGCGGCGCCGCCTGCGGACCGGGGCATCGAGGGCTTCTGCGTGGTCCAGGTGGCGGCGGACGAGATGCACGTCCACAACCTGGTCGTCCGGCCCGAGAGCCGCCGGCTGGGCCTCGGCCGGCGCCTTCTGGACGACGCGCTGGCCTGGGCGGCCGAGGCCGGGGTGCGGCAGGCGTTCCTGGAGGTGCGCCAGAGCAACTGGGGAGCGCTGGCGCTTTACAGGGCCGCGGGCTTCGACGCGGTTTCCGTCCGCAAGGACTACTACGACCGGCCGCGCGAGGACGCCCTGGTCTTGCGCCGGGAGCTTGGGTCGAGCCATCCTTGAACTGAAGCTTTGGGCCGTGCTAACGTGCGGCCATCACAGCCTAACCGAACGGGAGGTGGCGATGTCCCAGAGCCGAGATTCCGTGAGGGAGAGCCTGCTGGTAGGCAACGACGAGTACCGTCGGCTGGACCAGCAACATCACGAGTTCGAGTCGAGGCTGAGCGCGCTTGCGGACAAGGCGGTTCTGAGCGATGACGAGCAGGTGGAGGAGACGACCCTGAAGAAGCGGAAGCTGCAGGTGAAGGACAAGATGGAGGCGATCGCGCGCCAGGCGCGGGCGGTGCATCCCTAGTCCGTTCCCCCCGGGGTCGGGACCTGGCAATTTTGCGGAGGACCCTGCGTTTTTCGGGTCCTCCGCCTTCTTGAGGAGACCTTCCCGAGCCATGACGATCGCACGCGAGGGCTGGCCCTACATCGGCGGCCTGCTCGTGGCTGGAGCGGCGTTCCTCGCCCTGCGCCTGCCCTGGCCGGGGAGTGCGCTGATCGTCCTGGGCCTGTTCACGGCGTTCTTCTTCCGGGACCCCGAGCGCGAGATCCCCGGGGGGCCCGGATTGATCGTCTCGCCGGCCGACGGCAAGGTCGTGCGCGTCGTGAGGGCGCCCGAAGACCATCCCCTGGGCCCCGGCGCGACGCAGGTGTCCATCTTCCTCTCGATCTTCGACGTGCACATCAACCGGGCGCCCATCGGGGGCACCATCGAGAAGGTGGAGTACCACGCCGGCGAGTTCCTGCCGGCCTTCGACGACAAGGCCTCGCTGCGCAACGAGCAGAACGCCGTGACCGTCCGCGACGGCGAGACCCGGGTGATGTTCAAGCAGATCGCGGGGCTGATCGCCCGGCGCATCGTGTTCCGGAAGCGGGAGAGCGACGCCGTCGCCCGCGGCGAACGCGTGGGCCTCATCAAGTTCGGGAGCCGCGTCGACGTCTTCCTGCCGGGGAGTTTCGAGCTCGTGGTGAAGGTCGGGGATCGCGTCGCGGGCGGCCGGTCGGTGCTGGCGAGACGGCCGTGAGCGAAACGGCGGCCGGGACGAGGGCGGCGGGCGCCAAGGGCGCGCGCCCGCGACGCCTCCGCCGCGGCGCGGCGATCCTGCCCAGCCTGTTCACCGTCGGGAACCTGTTTCTCGGCTTCTGGTCCATGATCAAGGCCATCCACGGCGAGTTCGAACCGGCGTCGCACCTGCTGTTCTGGGCGATCGTGCTGGACATGCTCGACGGCCGGATCGCGCGCCTCACAGGCACCACCAGCGAGTTCGGCGGCGAGCTCGACTCGCTCGCTGACGTGATCTCCTTCGGCGTCGCGCCGGCGCTCCTGGCCTACCAGTGGGCCTTCCCGCCGATCCCGCGGGCCGGATGGCTGGCCGCCTTCCTGTTCGTGGCAGCGGGCGCCCTGCGCCTCGCCCGCTTCAACGTGCAGCGGCACGCCTCCGACGGCCGCTTCTTCGTCGGGCTGCCCATCCCGGCGGCCGCCGGCCAGGTGGCCGCACTCGTGGCGGTGCTGCCCGGGCCTCTCGACGAGCGGCCCGCCGCCTTCGGGGCCCTGGCCGTGGTCGTCATCCTGGCGTTCCTGATGGTGAGCACGTTCCGCTACCGGTCCTTCAAGGGCGTCGACCTCAGGGCCCGGCGCAGCTACGCGAGCATCCTCGGGATCGCAGTGGCGCTGGTCGTGCTCTTCATCGAGCCGGCCGGCGTGCTCGTGACGCTGGCCACCGGGTATGCGCTGTCGGGGCCGGCCGCCTACCTCTACGGGCTGCTTCGGCGCAAGAGCGGCGGGCCTCCGGCGGTCGTGGCCGAAACGACGCCGTTGCAGGGGCTTTGAGCCCGAAGGCGTCGCCGTCCGTGGGAGTCGGCGCCGTGGTCGTCGAGGGCCGGCGCGTGCTGCTGGTCAAGCGCGGCAAGCCGCCGCTCCTCGGGCGCTGGGTGGTTCCAGGGGGCACCGTCGAGCTGGGCGAAAGCCTCGAGGAAGCCCTCGTCCGGGAGGTGCGGGAAGAGACCGCGCTGGACGTGCGCCCCGTCCGCTTCCTCGCCGCTTTCGAGCGGATCGTCCGGAACGACGGCGAGGTGCGCTACCACTTCGTGATCCTGGACTACCTCTGCGAGCGTGTCTCGGGAGAGGTGGCCGCGGGAAGCGACGCGCTCGACGCCCGCTTCGTCACGCCCGAGGACCTTGAGCAGTACGCCCTTCCGCCGAAAGCGCTGGAGGTGGTCCTCGACGGGCTCCTGGCGGCGGGAGTGGACCTTCCGGACCCCTTGCCACGGGCCGGTCCAGCGGAGTAGACTCACCTCAAGTTGTTCCTGAGGTTCTGGCGTTCAAGTGCCCGACGGGAGGAACCCATGAGGCTTCGCTTCCTGCTTCTGATCCTGGGACTCGCAGCCGTCGCGGGGACGGCCGAGGCCGGCATCCTGGACGCGTTCAAGAGGCCGGGGGGGCTGCCGAAGCCCGTCAGCTACGTCGGCGAACGGGTGGCCCGGAGCAACGTGCCGACCCAGACCGTCCTGGTGCGGCATCCGCCGAAGCAGTACTCCGAGCCAGGGTGGGGCTCGCGATTCGATCAGATCAAGCACAACTATCCGCCGCGCCCGCTCTCTCCGCCTCTCAGGCGGCGGGAGTACTGAGCGGAAGCCTCAGCACCGCCCGGGTCCGCCCGGGCTCGGACTCGAGGCGCACGGCGCCGCCGTGGTCCTCGGCGATCTTCCGCACCAGCGGCAGGCCCAGGCCGCTGCCGCCGGTCTTCGTGGAGAAGAACGGCTCGAAGGCGCGGCTCCGAACGTCCTTCGGGATTCCCGGGCCGTCATCCTCGACCGCGACCTCGACGTGGCCGTCCGAGGTCGAGACTTCGAGGCGCACGCGGCCCCTGTCTCCGACGGCCTGCAGGGCGTTCTCGATCAGGTTGACGATCGCGCGCTCGAGGAGCCGCCGGTCGCCGCGCACGGGTGGCACGGGGGCGGCGTGCACCTGGAGTGACACCCCGGGCGGCAGCACGGCGCGATAGGGCCGCGCCGCCGCCTCGGCGGCGGCGGCGAGATCCGTCGTCTCGTGGCTCTTGACCGGCGGGCGGGCGAAGGCCGAGAACTCGGTCACGATGCTGCGCAGCGTGTGCACCTGCTCCAGGATCGTGCGGGTGCAGGATTCGAGGGTGGGCCCGAAGTCGGCCCGCGAGTCCTCCCACACCCGGCGCAGGTGCTCCGCCGCCAGCTGGATCGGAGTCAACGGGTTCTTGACCTCGTGGGCCACCTGGCGCGCCATGTCGGCCCACGCGGCACGCCGGTTGCTCCGCTCGAGGTCGCGGCGCTGGCGCTCGAGGTCCGAGGCCATCTGGTTGAAGGAGCCGACGAGGTCGGCGAGCTCGTCGCGGCTGTTCGTCGCGACGCGGGCGGTCAGGTCTCCGTGGGCCACGCGGCGCGTGGCGCCCGTGAGCTCCCGCACCGGCCCCGAGATGCGGCGGGCCATGGTGCGCGCGATGCCGGCGGCCACGACCAGGAAGACGATCGAGGCGAGGCGGATCGAGCGGTCGAGGTCCTCGAGCACGGCCTGGTTCTCCCGCTCCGACAGGGCCAGGGGGATCGAGAGGATCGCGGCGGGCCGCGCGCCCAGGGCGAGGGGCACGGACGCCACCCGGTAGGCGAGCGCGCCGATGCGCGCGTCCTCGATCGCCGAAGGGCGGCCCTCGAGCACGAGGTCGCGGTAGACGCCACCCGACACCCGGGGAGGCAGGAGGCCCGAGGCGTAGAGCTCGCGCTTGCTGGAAGCGAGGAGGCGGCCGCCCTCGAACACGTCGAGGTCGTTGCGGATCAGGCTGGCCACCCAGACCAAGGCGGCGTCGGTGACCGGCTGTCCGCCGGGAGCCTCATCGGCCTGGAAGAAGGCGAAGTCCTCGACGGCCTTCTTGGCGACGCCGACCAGGGCCAGGGCCTTGGCCTCGGACTCGCGGGCCAGGCGCTCCGCGACGAAGCCCCGAACGACCGTCTGCAGCACCACGACGGGGAGGAAGGCCACGGCGACGAACGCCACGAACAGCCGCAGCAGGAAGCGCCGGCTGACAGCGCGGACGACCGCGCCCAGCGAGAACGTCTCGCGGCCGAGGTGGGAACGCGCCAGGAGCACGGCGACGACTCCGGCGAGGACGAGAAGGGCGCCCGCCGAGCTGGCCTCCACGAGCGCCGCCGCGTCGCGGCCCGGAGCTCGGCTGCGGTAGGCCAGGGCGAAGGCCGTGCTTCCGTCGCTGAACAGATAGGCCTCGTGAGGCTCGCCGTCGATCGTGGTCGTGAGCCAGAAGCCGCCGGCCTCGCGCCGCAGCCTGTCGCGGTCCTCCACCGCAAGGGCCGGGGGGCGGTCGGCGGTGCTGTGGAGCAGGGCTCGCGACAGGTCCCAGGCCACGAGCTCGACCAGTCCGCCGCGGGCGGGCTCCGGCGCGCTGCGGAACAGCACCGAGTAGGGGTCCTGGCCGCCGGCCACGGGCAGGGCGAGGAGGTCGTCGGCGACGTAGATGTGGACCGCGCCGTGCGCCTCGCCGTGATACACGAGCCGCCGTCGGGCGTGCAGGGCGAAGCGCTCGGCGCTGGCCAGGGGCAGGCGGTCCCGGGAGACGACCCACTCGTCCGACTCCGGCAGCCGCGGAAGCAGGGGGGGCGCGGGCAGGCTCAAGGCGAAGCGGCTGACGAGGGCGCCGCCGGCGTCCTGGATCTCCACCGCCGAGGACAGACCGGCCGCAGCCAGCTCGGTGCCCGACCAGATCGCGAACGCGAGCTCCTCGAGGAGCGGAGGCTGCGGTCCGGGCAGAGCCTGCTCAAGGATGTCGAAGCCGTCGGCGCGGCGCTGGGCCTCAGCGAGCACGCTCCGCCGCCATTCCGGCTGCGCGAGCACGCGGGGCGCGCGCTCCATCTCGATCTCTCTGCGCAGGGAGCGCTCCCCGCTGTAGGAGAGGCTCGGCGCCAGGAGCGCCGCCGTGACCGCCCCGACGGCGGTGAGCTGGAGCACGACCAGGTCCGGACGTCGCGGGGGCGGCCGCGTGCCCGCGGCGAAGGCGAGTCCACAGCCTGCCGCCGAGGCCACGAAGAGCGTGACCGGGACGACGGGCAGCTCCGCCCACGCCCCGTGCGCGATCGTGATCGAGACGACGACGATCCAGAGCGCGAAGCGCGCGAGACGCCCCGCGGGCCGGGCGGGAAGCGGGCCGCCCCACGCGAAGAGTGCCGCGAGGGCGAGGGCGCCGGCCGCCATCCAGGCCAGAAGACCTGCCTGGAGCACTGCCGGAGCGAGTCCGCCGGGAACGGGCGACAGGTCCTGGAGGTCGACCGCCGAGCCCCGGCTGACCTCGGCGACGCCCTGGAACACGAGCGTCGCCAGCGGGAGCGCGGCGAGATCGGGGACGAGCGCCCGGGCGCCGGAGCGCGGCGTCGGGCGCCGAAGCACATGCGCCAGTGCCAGCCAC
>DASSJI010000206.1:0-4857 GCA_035691285.1 Vicinamibacteria bacterium
CGGCGACGACGCGGGCTACAGCGTCTACCACATCCACCTACACCTGCTCGGGGGCCGCCGTCTCGGCTGGCCTCCCGGCTAGAGGAAAGCGCTTGAGCCAGGTCCCCAGGGGCATCCCCGAGCCGACCGAGATCGCCGGCCGCTACCAGGTCGTCCAGAAGCTGGGCGCCGGCGCGTTCGGCACGGTCTACAAGGCGAAGGACAAGATCCTCGGCCGCATGGTCGCGATCAAGACGATCCGCATGGAGGGCCTGGCCGCGGCCGCAGCGGGCGTCGAGGAGATGGTGGCGCGCTTCGAGCGCGAGGCGCGCGTCTCGGCCCAGCTCAAGCACCCGAACATCGTCACGATCTACGACGTCGGCCAGTCGGAGGGCCTGTCCTACCTGGCGATGGAGTTCATCGACGGCGTGGGCCTCGAAAAGGTCATCGCCCAGGCCGGCCGCCTGCCCGTGGAGCGGGTCGCGTCGATCGGGGGCCAGGTCGCCGATGCCCTCGACTTCGCCCACAAGAACGGCGTCGTGCACCGCGACATCAAGCCGGCCAACATCATGATCGAGGCGGGCGACCGGGTGAAGGTCACCGACTTCGGCATCGCCAAGGCCACCGACTCCGGGGAGCACCTCACCGTCACCGGGAGCCTGCTCGGCACGCCGTCCTACATGAGCCCGGAGCAGGCGCGCGGGGCGCCCCTCGACGGGCGCAGCGACCTGTTCTCGGTGGGCTGCGTCCTCTACGAGATGGTCACGGGACGCAAGGCATTCCGCGGCGAGTCGATCACGGCGCTGCTCTTCAAGATCATCACGGAGGAACCGCCGCCGATCCGCGAGGCCGACGTCGACATTCCCGAGGCCCTCGAGCGCATCATACTGAAGTCGCTCTCGAAGGCGCAGGAGATGCGCTACGCGACCGGCGCGGAGCTCCGCGCCGACCTCATGGCCCTCACGCAGCCCGGGTCGCTGCCGACCCTTCGCCACGCCGAGATGGCGACGGCCAAGCAGCCGCCGGTCATCGAGACCGTCGTGAACGCGCCGCCGCCGACCCGGGTCGCGGCGCCGGCGCCTCGACCCGGCCCGCGGCCTCCGGCCCCGCGTCCCGAGTCGCCTCCTCCCGCACCCCTGACATCGCCCGCGCCCCGCCGCGGCGGCAGCGCGCTGCCTCTCGTCGTGCTCGCCGTGGTGCTCCTCGGCTTCCTGGGCGTCGCCGCGGTGGGGGCCTGGTTCCTGTTCCTGCGCCGCCCGGCGGGCCCGGCGGTCGCCGTGCAGACGCTCCCGGCCCAGCCGCCGCCGACCCCTGCGCCCGAGGTCAGCGTGCCGAGCGCGACGCAGCCGCCGGTTTCGCAGCCGGAAGCGACAGCGACACCGCCGGCGACGACCCTCGCGCCGGCGCCCGCTGCTCCGCGCGTCGCTGACACGAGGCGAGCGCCGGTCGCGACGGCGCCCCGCTCCGCGCAGCCGCCAACTGCCACGGACACGGCGGAGGCCGAGGGCGGATCCTTCCTGGACGAGCCGGTGGCCGAAGCGGAGCCGGACGGCCGCGAGGCCGGGCGCCGTGTCGCCGAGGGCTTCCGGGGGGGGACGGCGTCGAGCGGCTTCGGCGCGACCGGGCGCCTCCAGGCCCGCGAGAAGACGCCGAGCAACCTCCTGGTCGTCGAGAGGCCCGCGGTGGCCACCATGCGCCATGTGATCAACGCGCAGGAGTCGTTCTACCGGCGCAACAGCCGCTACGGAAACCTGCTCGAGCTGAAGGAGGCACGCACGCTGTTCCTGGACGTGCCTGTCCAGGCCAACGCCTTCGTGCGCCGGGGCTACCGCTTCGAAGTCGCCTCCACCGGCTCCGGCTTCACGATCGCCGCCATCCCGGTCGCCGCCGGCGGACGCCCGTTCACGGGCGACGACTCCGGGATCATCCGGGCCGGCGTGGACTAGAAGCGCTCGGGGCGGGCGTCCACCAGGTACGGCGCGACGTGGCTGAAGAAGTCCTGCGCCCGCCGCACGTCGCCCTGGGTGAAGTCGGGCCCGGCCTCGGCCGGCGTCTCGCCCTTGCGGCTGATCTGGGCGACGCCCACGGCGTGGCCGCCCTGGAGGATCGGCACCGTGATCATCTTCTGGATGGGCAGCACCCGGTCCCGAAGCTTGACGCTCTCGAAGAACGCGACGTGCTTGACCATGGGCACGTTGTTCATGGCCTCGCCGCTCTTGCGGCCCAGGATGTTGACGGCGATCGAGTCCCGCTTCGTGACCGGAATGGTGCCGAGGTCGGCGAACTTCCGCGGCGCGGCGAAGCGCAGGTGCTTGTTGTCCGAGGTGACCATCAGGATCGCCACCTCGTCGGCCTTGCACCCGAAGCTGCCGACCACGGACTTGACCACGCGCTCGGCCATGTCCAGGAACAGCTCGCGGGGGTTCGCGACGTCGCCCTTCTTGGAGGCCATCGCCGCGAGGATCTCGATCAGCTCGTCCAAGGCACGCTCTTGTGTGTGGGACGCGGATTATAGCACCGCGCGTCGTGTGCTAGATTCCGCCGGTGAGCGTCGTCTCTACGTTCGCCCTCTGGGCGGCGATCTGGGGCGCGGCGGGCGTTGTCCTCGCCTGGGGCCTGCTTCCCGGCCGCTGGCGCCTGGCCATCGCCCTGACCCTGTCCGTCGCCGGTCTCGTGTTCCTGGTGCTGGCCACGAACACCGAGGGCTTCCGCGAGACGCAGTCGACGACGGTGTTCCTCGTCGGGCCGCCCCAGGTCACCGGCCTGGCTTCGGCCTCGGCGGCCCTCCCCTACTACGTTCTGACGGCCTTCTGCCTGCTCCTGGGCACCCTCGGCGTCGTGGCCAGCGACGCCGCCGCGCACTTGATCGCCCGCCGCTTCCTCGCCTGGGCCGTCGCCGTCAGCCTGCTCGTGATCCTCGTGCGCTTCCTCCTCGAGAAGGCGGCCGCGCCGCCCGCCTGGACGTACGTCTTCGGCGTCTCCTGGCTGCCGCCCGTGGTCGGCGCCTGGTTCTACCTGCGTGGCCGCGACAGCGGGGCGAGCCTCGGGCGCCTCTCGCTGCGTTTGCTTGGATACGCGCTCGTCGTCCGAGGCGTGGTGGCGGCGTTCTACGTCGCCGCGACGCGGCTGCGCTTCGGCTCGCACTTCGACCTCTCGTCGGTCACGCAGGCCGAGGGACCCTGGGGCCGCGTGCACCACTTCGAGCCCGGCTCCCTCACCCAGCTGATGAGCCTCGCGATCGTCCCGCAGCTCGTCGTCTGGCCGCTGTTCACGCTGGTGGCCGGACTGCTGGGAGCGGGCATGGCCGCCGTGATCCTGCGCGCCGCGAGCAAGGCGCCGCCGCTTGAAGCCTGAGCCGGCTTCGGGGCTCCACCCCGACGTCGCCGGCTGACGCCTAGCCCCGGAACGCGGCTCAGACAGGATCCGCCGCATGCGTCCGCTTGTCCCACCAAAGGCCTCATTTGACGGGCTTTAGCAGGGGGTGGTAGTCTGATCTTCTTTTTATGTCTCCGGTTCAGGACCTGAAGTCGACGCTCAACCTTCCACAGACCGGCTTCCCGATGAAGGCCAACCTGCCCCAGTCGGAGCCGCGCCGCATCGAGAAGTGGAAGGCCGAGAAGCTGTACGAGAGCGTGCGGCTCGCGCGCAAGGGAAAGCCGACCTTCGTCCTCCACGACGGTCCCCCCTACGCGAACGGAAACATCCACCTGGGGACCGCCCTGAACAAGATCCTCAAGGACGTCGTGGTGCGCAGCCGGTCGATGCAGGGATTCGACGCGCCTTACCTCCCGGGCTGGGACTGCCACGGCCTTCCCATCGAGCTGAAGGTCGACAGGGACCTCGGATCGAAGAAGCGCGAGCTGTCGCCGGTCGCGTTCCGCCGGAGCTGCCGCGCCTACGCCGAGAAGTACCTCGCCATCCAGCGCGCCGAGTTCGAGCGCCTCGGGATCGCCGGCGAGTGGCAGGAGCCCTACACGACGATGGCGCCCGAGTACCAGGCGACGATCGTTCGGCAACTCGCGACCTTCCTCGAAAAGGGCCTCGTCTACAAGGCGAAGAAGTCCGTTCACTGGTGCATCTCCTGCCGGACCGCCCTGGCCGAGGCCGAGGTCGAGTACGACGAGAACCACGAGAGCCCGCAGGTCGACGTGCGCTTCGCCCTGGCGAAGGCCGAGACGGACGGCCTCGTGGCGCGCTTCCCGGCGCTGGCCGCGAGGAGCGTCTACGCGGTGATCTGGACGACGACGCCCTGGACGCTGCCGGCCAACCTCGCGGTCGCGCTCCACCCCGAGCTCGACTACGCGTTCTATCCCGTCGCGGGCTCGAGCGACGCGTACCTGATCGCCAAGGGCCTGCGCGACCAGAGCGCCGCGCGCTGGAAGCTGGAGCTCGGCGAGCCGCTCGCCGAGGCGAAGGGCTCCGCTCTCGAGGGCGTCCGCTTCCGCCACCCCTGGCTCGACCGCGACTCGCCGGTGGTGATGGGCGACTACGTGACCCTGGAGGCCGGCACGGGCGTCGTCCACACCGCGCCGGGGCACGGCTGGGACGACTACCTCACGGGCGTGCGGTACGGCCTGGAGATCTACTGCCCCGTCGACGAGGCCGGCCGCTTCGCGCCGGAAGTGGAGCGCTTCGCGGGCCGGAAGGTGTTCGACGCGAACCCGGAGATCGTCGCGTTCCTGAAGGACGAGGGTGCGCTCGTCGCCTCGGGCAAGGAGCGGCACTCCTATCCGATCTGCTGGCGATGCAAGCACCCCATCATCTTCCGCGCCACCGAGCAGTGGTTCATCGCCCTCGACAAGGACGGCTACAGGCAGCGCGCCCTCGACGCCATCGCCCGGGTGCGCTGGTTCCCCGCCTGGGGCGAGGAGCGCATCC
>DASSJI010000207.1:0-41993 GCA_035691285.1 Vicinamibacteria bacterium
TGGGCTTCGCGACGTTCGTGATCGTCGCGGTCGGCGCCTTCCGGCGCGAGGACGCCGATACCGCGCGGAGGCAGGGCGAAGCGGGCGGGTACGCGCTCTACGCGTGGTCGCTGCTGCCCGTGCACCACGACCCCGGCTCCGCCGAGGGCCGAGCGACGCTCGGGCTGGCGCCGGAGGAGCTCGAGGGCGTCGCGATCAGCCGCTTCCGCGCGAGTCGCGGCGACGACGCGAGCTGCCTCAACCTTCACCGTCCGCGGCGTCCGACGATCCTCGCTCCGGAGCCCGCGTTCCTCGCGGAGGGCCGCTTCGCCTTCCAGGCGTCCCTCGCCGAGACGCCTGCCGAGCACCGGAACCCCTGGCTGCTGCTCGAGCGCGATCCCCAGGACGGCGCGATCCCGGCGATCGCCGACGCCAGCTCGCTCGCCTACGCTCTCCACAGGAAGCTCGGCGACGTGATGGAGCTTCCCGAAGCGGGCGTCCGCCTGCGCTTCGTCGGCGCGCTCGAGCCGGGGCTGCTTCAGGGCGAGGTCCTGGTGGGGGAGCGAGCCTTCCTGCGCGCCTTTCCACACGAGAGCGGCTACCGCTTCTTCCTGGTCGGGGCTCCGGCCGGACGCGCCGACTCCGTCGCGCTGCATCTCGAGCAGCGCCTGGCCGCCTTCGGCTTCGACGCTGCCGCGACGGCCGCGCGCCTCGCGGCCTTCCACCGCGTCGAGAACACCTATATCGCCACGTTCCAGGCCCTGGGAGCGCTGGGCCTGCTGCTCGGCATCGTGGGCCTAGCCAGCGTCCTGATCCGCAACGCGCTGGAGCAGCGGCGCGAGCTCGCGCTGCTGCGCGCCGTCGGCTACGAGGACCGCCACCTCCTGCAGTTGCTGCTCGCCGAGAACGGCCTCGTCGTCCTGCTGGGCCTGGCCGCCGGCGTGCTGCCGGCGCTCGTCGCGATCGCGCCGGCGCCGCACGGCCAGCGTGGCGCGGTTCCCCTCGCGCTCGTCGCTATCCTGGGCGTCGTCGTCGCGTGCACCGGTGGCCTGGTGTCCTGGCTCGCCGCCGTCTACATCCGGCGCTTGCCGCTGCTGGCGTCGCTGCGGGCAGAATAGGAGCCGTGACGCGCACCGCCCCCGTCTTGCTGTTGCTGGTGATGCCGGCTCACGGGCTCGACTGGCCGCAATGGCGCGGCCCCGCACGCGACGGCCACAGCACGGACTTGGCCCCGCGGGCGTCGTGGCCGCCCGCCCTGAAGCCAGCCTGGAAGGTCGCGGTGGGCGCCGGGTATGCGTCCCCCGTGCTCGTCGGCGACCGCGTGTTCGTCTTCGCCCGCGAGGGGGACGAAGAGGTCGTCCAGAGCCTCGAGCTCGCTAGCGGCCGGCGCGTGTGGCGCGCGGCCTACCCGGCGCCCTACGTGGTCAACTCCGCGGCGGCCAGCCACGGCAGCGGGCCCAAGTCAACGCCCGTGGTGGCGGGAGGCCGCGTCTTCACGTTCGGGATCGGCGGCGTCCTCTCGTGCCTCGACGCCGCGAGCGGCCGCGTCATCTGGCGCAAGGACTTCGGAGGCCAATCCCGCGGCGCAGCGCCCCTCTACGGCGTGGCGATGTCGCCGGTCGTGTCGGACGGCCTGCTGGTCGCCCACGTCGGCGGGGAGGAGGGGGGCGCGCTCACGGCCTTCGACGCCGCGACCGGCGCGGTGCGCTGGGCCTGGAAGGGAGACGGGCCAGGCTATGCCTCGCCCGTGGTGGCGGAGATCGCGGGCGTCCGCCAGGTCGTCACTCTCAGCGAGTCGAGCATCGTGAGCGTGTCCGCGGCGAAGGGAGAGCAGCTCTGGAAGGTGCCCTTCACCACCGCCTATGCGCAGAACGCCGTGACCCCGGTCGTGAACGGCGACGCGGTGATCTACTCGGGGCTCGACCAGCCCGTGCGCGCCGTCCGCATCGTCCGTCGCGGCGCCGGCCTCGATCCGCAGCCGCTGTGGGAGAACACCGAGGTGGCCGCCTACATGAGCACGCCCGTCCTCGCGGCGGGGCGCCTCTACGGTCTCTCGCACCGGAAGAGGGGCCAGTTCTTCAGCCTCGACGCCGCGACGGGGCGCACCGTGTGGCTGTCGCCGGGCCGCGCCGGGGAGAACGCCGCCATCGTCGCCGGCGGCGGCATGCTGTTCCTGCTCACGACCGACGGCGAGCTGATCGCCCTTTCGCAGGGCGCCGCCTCCTTCGCGCCCCTTGCACGCTACACCGTCGCGCCCAGCTCCACCTGGGCCCATCCGGTGATCCTCGACGCCGGCGTCGTGGTGAAGGACGCCGACAGCCTTGCGTTCCTGCGTTTCTGACGGACTCGAAAAGGAGCCGACATGAGCTGGATCGCGTTCGTCCTGGGCGCCGTGGTCTCGTGGGGGCTCTACGGTCCCGCGCTGCACCGGGGGCAGGTCGCGCTCGGCCACCCGCTGCGCGCGCTCTTGTGCGTCGGCGCCGCCTACTTCCTGATCGGCGTCCTCGTGCCGCTGGCGGCCCTGTCTGCGCAGGGGCAGCTCGGTGGGTTCACCCGCGGTGGCGTCGCGGCCGCGACCTTCGCCGGGGCCCTGGGCGCCCTGGGCGCGGTGTGCATCATCTGGGCGTTCCGCTCGGGCGGATCGCCGCTCTACGTCATGCCGCTCGTGTTCGCCGGCGCGCCGGTCGTCAACGTGCTCTTCACGCTGTGGCAGCACCCGCCGCGAACCGCCCCGAGCCCGCTCTTGTACCTGGGGTTCGTCCTCGCCGCGCTGGGCGGCTACCTGGTGCTGCACTACAAGCCGCAAGCCTGAGGCGCCCCGGGGCGTCAGCGCTTGAACGCGACGCCCTCCTTCATCACGAACACGGGCGACTCGAGCGTGCGGACGTTCTCGAGCGGGTTGCCCGGGACCGCGATCACGTCGCCCGCGTAGCCCGCCTCCAGCCGGCCCAGCCGCTTCTCCTGGCGGAGCAGCCGCGCGGCAACCAGGGTGGCCGAGCGGATCGCGTCCAGCGGCGTCATGCCCGCCTCGACATACATGGCGAACTGCCTGCCGTTGATGCCGTGCGGCTGCACGCCCGCGTCGGTGCCGTACGCGACGGGCACGCCCGCCTTGATGGCCTTGCGCAGGCTCTCCACCTTGAGCGCATACAGCTCGCGGCTCTTGCGCAGCTGGTAGTCCTGGTAGCCACCGGCGGCGCCGCGCTCCAGCATGTACGCGTTGCTCTGCGGGTTGGAGACGATGAAGGTACCCTTCTCCTTCAGGGCCAAGAGCGCCTCGTCGTCGATCATGGAGGCATGCTCGATGGAGCGCACGCCCGCCCGCGCCGCGCGGATGATGCCTGCGGCGCCATGCGCGTGCGCGGCCACGTCCCGTCCCTTGGCCGCTGCGCTCTCGACGGCAGCTCGCAGCTCCTCTTCCGTGTAGTCGGCGTTGCGGGGGTCGGTGCCGGCCGAGCCGACGCCGCCCGTGGCCAGCACCTTGATCCAGTCGGCGCCGTACTTGATGTTCTCGCGGACCTTGCGCCGGACCTCGTCCGGCCCGTCGGCGATCGCGGAGTAGCGCCGCACGACGACGTCGAAGGGGATGTCGTTGCGGTCGCCGTGCCCGCCGGTGGCGGAGAGCGACGCCGTGGCCACGAACATGCGGGGGCCGGGCACGCGCCCGGCGGCGATGGCGTCACGCAGCGCCACGTCCGCGAAGTCACGCGAGCCCAGATCGCGTACGGTCGTGAAGCCGACCTCCAGCGTCTTGCGGGCGTTGGCCACGCCCTCGATGGCCGCCCGGGCCGTCGTCTCGCGCAGCCGGTCGTAGGGCGTCTCCTCCTCGCCGCCGATCAGGTGCGTGTGTGAGTCGATGAGGCCCGGCAGCAGGGTCACGTCCCCCAGGTCGTGGGTGACCGCCTCGCCGGGCTTGCGGGCTCCCACCGCCGTGATGACGCCCCGCTCGATCCGCACCACCACGTTCTCGAGCATCTTCCCGCTCTCCACGTCGAGCGCGCGGCGCGCGGCCACGGTCGCGTTCTGCGCGGCCGCGGCCGCGGGAAGGAGGAAAACCAGCGCGGCGGTCCACTTCATGATCGCGTCCTTTCGCCGTGAGGAGCCGCGATCATATCGCGGGGACGAGCCCAGCCACGGCCGCGCCGCGGGCCGGCCATGCTGCCCCTCAGAACTGGACGCGCAGCCCGAGCTGGATCTGCCGCGCCGCGGTCGTGGTCGAGCGGATGCGTCCGAGCGTCGGCAGCGGCGCCTCGCCGTCCCTCAGTCCCGCGAAGGCCGTGAGGCTCGGGATCCCGAAGTTGGCCCGATTCAGGACGTTGAAGGCCTCGATCCGGAGCTCGGCGCGGCCCTGGGAGCCGAAGCGCGACCACGGGATGCGCTTGACGAGGGCCACGTCGATCGTCCGAAGGTTCGGGCCCGTGAGCGCCCCGCGGCCGAGGTTGCCGTACGTTCCAGCCGGCTGCAGCACGAACGCGGCCGGGTCGAACCATTGGTCTGGATCCCCGGTGACGGCGCTCGCCGGCGTGTAGCCGCCCGCCAGGCTCGGCCGATCGAACCCCTGACCCGGGCCGATCGAGGGCGACCAGCGCGACCGGGAACGGTTGGCCTGCACGAAGAGCGTGAGGGGCGGTCCGGAGCGCATCTGGCCGATCGCCGCGACTTGCCAGTCGGCGAACAGGGCGCGGGCGAGGCCGTTCGAGCCGCGCGCGAAGGGCAGCTCGTAGCTCACGTTCCACACCCAGTTGTGGGTCGCGTCGTAGTCCGCGGGGCCCTTGTTGTAGTCGGGCTGGCCGGCCTCCGGGAACCACGAGACCGTTCCGTTCGTGGCGTCGGAGAGGAAGGTCGAGGCCTGGGTGGTGTCGATGTTGCGTGACCACGTGTAGGACGACTGGAAGCTCAGGCCGTTGGTTGCCGCGCGCCGCACCTCGAAGACGAGCGCGTTGTACCAGGAGCGCCCATCGCTGCTCTTGAGCTCGATGGTCGAGAAGGCGGCGTTGGGCCGAGCCGCCGTGGGCGGGTGGAACGGCGTCCCGTCCGGGAGCGTCACCGGCTGAGGGACGTTGGCGTCCGTGTTGCGGAGCAGGTGGTGGCCGCGGGCGCCCGCATAGCCCAGGCTGACCACGAAGCGCGCCGGCAGCTCGCGCTGCGCGCCGAGGTGGAAGACGTGCACCCGCGGTACATCGAGGTCGTACTGGATGGGCCGGATGGCCAGCGCGCCGAGCTGCGAAAAGTCCGGGTGCGGGAAGGCCGGGTTGGCGATCACCGGGCGCGGCGTGGCCGGGGGGTTCGTCACGGTCACGATCAGGTTCTGATGGCTGTTGGTGTTGTAGTAGAGCCCGTAGCCGCCTCGAAGCGCGGTGCGGGCGTCCCCCGACACGTCCCACACGAAGCCGGCCCGTGGCGAGACGCTCGGCCCGGGGTTCTCGTAGAGGGGTCCGACCGTCACCTGGGGATCCATGAGGTCCGGCAGCGAGACGTCGCGTGGATCGACGGGCACCGTCGCGTACTCCACGCGCACGCCCACGTTCAGCGTGAGGTTGCGCGCCACGCGGAAGTCGTCCTGCAGGTAGCCGCCGAGGAGCGTGAAGCGCCAGCGCCGCTCGAAGTCCGCCTCGGGCGTCAGCCCGATGAAGCGCAGCGGCCGGTTGCGCAGGAATGTCTCGAGGCCCGGGAACGTGAAGATGCCGAGGCTGAACGTCGGGTTGAACATGTCGTCGCGGTAGCGCTCGACGAGCAGCCCTGACTTCAGCAGGTGGCGGCCGCGGCTCTGGACGAGGTCAGCGTGGAGCGCGAAGACCTCCTGGCGCAGGGACACGTCGGCCGAGGCCTGCGGCCCGAAGCGCGGGATGCCGCCGATGTCGATGTCGCCCAGGGACGGGCGTCCCACGACGAACGGGTCGAGGGGGCGGGACGTGTTCGCCTCGACCGCCTGGCCGATCTGCGTCCGCGAGTAGCCCAGGCGCAGCGTGGCGAGGGTGCGCTGCGACGCGAAGCGGCGGTACTCGGCGGTCGCGAACTGGTTCTTCGACTTGAACGTGCGGGGGAACTGCGGGAAGTCCGTCGGGAGGAACTGGTCGGCCTGGTCGAAGGTGTAGCGCACGAAGAGCTGGTCGTTCTCGCGCAGGTGCTGGTCCAGTCGCACCTGGAAGTAGTCCTGGTCGATCGTCTGCACGAACGGGAAGCTGAACTCGGCGAGACCCCCGCCCAGCTCCTCGCCGTTGGGCAGCGGGTACTCGTCGAGGTAGGGCTGCACGGCGGGGCTGACGGGGATCACCAGGGTGGCGCCGGGCTGGGCCGGGTTCGGGATGATCCCTTGCCGCGCCTGGACGTTCGGCACCACGGTCTGGATGGTGCGCCCGAGGCGTTCCCGGAGCCCCTCGTATCCCACGAAGAAGAAGGTGCGGTCGCGGCGCAGCGGGCCGCCCAGCGTGAAGCCGAACTGGTCGCGCCGGAAGTCGGGCTTCTCGCCGACGTCGAAGAAGTTCCTCGCGTCCAGGGCGTCGTCGCGGTGGTACTCGAAGACGCTGCCGTGGAAGGCGTTTCCGCCCGACTTGGTGAGGACGTTGACCTGGCCGCCGGAGTTGCGGCCGAACTCGGCGCCGTAGGCGTTCGCTTCGACCCGGAACTCGCGGACGGTCTCGGTGCCCAGCGCGGTGCTGGCGGCGCTGCCCGCGGGCCCGTTGGTGAAATCGTTCATGAGCGTGCCGTCGAGCAGGTACGCGTTCGAGCGCGGATCCTGGCCGTTGACGCTGGCCGCGAGGCCGTGCGCCACGACCGAGCCTCCGTCGCGGTGCGGGAAGGCGACGACGCCCGGCTGGAGGAAGGCCAGGTCCGTGTAGTTGCGGCCGTTCAGGGGCAGGTCGCGGATCGCCTGCTCGGAGACCAGGTAGCCCAGCTCGCTCGAGCGAACGTTCACGCCCGTCGCATCGGCCACGATGGTGATCTCCTCGTGGGCCGCGCCGACGTCCAGCCGCAGCGTGACGGCGAGAGGCGCGCCCAGGTCGAGCTGGAGCCCGCGGCGCAGCAGGGGGCGGTAGCCCTGGAGCTCGGCCCGGACCTCGTAGCTCCCGACGGGCAGGCCGGTGAACGCGTAGCGCCCCTGAGCGTCGGTGGTTGCCGTTCGGACGAGCCCGCTCTCGACGTGCACGAGGCGGAGCTGGACGCCCGCCAGGGGCGCCGTCGAGGCGTCCTGCACCTCCCCGAACAGCGAGCCCGTCGTGGACTGGGCCTCGGCCCACGCCCCCCCGAGGAGCCAGAGCCCGGCGGCGATCGTCTGCTTCAGCCGCGCCATCCCGATCACCGTGCCTCGATTCTACGTGGCATACGGCGCCAGCGTCCGGGAGGCGCTGTTAAGAATCGTCAACACGCGCCGCGCCGGCGTTATCCTGTGGTGAACGAGGAGAGCGCTCGTGCACTACCAGCCCAGGTGGATCGTGGCCGGTCTCGTCGCCTGCATGGCGCCGCTGGCGGAGGCGACGGACTGGCCGCAGTGGCGGGGGCCGCGCGGCACCGGCGAGAGCGCGGTGCGGGACCTTCCCGTGCGCTGGTCGCGCCAGGAGAACGTCGCCTGGTCCCTTCCGCTCCCGAGCGGCAGCGGCTCCACGCCCGTGGTCAGCGGAGAGCGGATCTTCCTGGGCACCGTCGCAGCCGGCCAGGTCGAGCTCTGGTGCGTCGAGCGTCGCACCGGGGCCGTGCGCTGGCGGCGTCCGCTGGGCTCGGCGGCGGGCCACACGCACCAGAAGCACAACATGTCCTCGCCTTCGCCTGTGGCCGACGGCGGCCGCGTCTACGCCATGACTGGCAACGGCGTGCTCAAGGCCTTCGACGTGGAGGGCCGCGAGCTGTGGTCGCGGGACATCCAGGCCGACTACGGCCGCTTCGGGCTGAACTGGGGTTACGGGAGCTCGCCCCTCCTGTGGGGGGACACCCTCTACGTCCAGGTCCTCCACGGCATGAAGACCGACGATCCGTCGTACCTCCTGGGGCTGGACGCGGCCAACGGGCGCAGCCGCTTCCGCGTCGAGCGCCCCACGGCCGCGGTCCACGAGTCGCCCGACTCCTACTCGACGCCGGCCGTGGCGCGCCGCGGCGGCGAGGCCGAGATCGTCGTCACGGGAGGCGACGTGGTCACGGGCCACGACCCGAAGACCGGTCGCGAGCTGTGGCGGGCAGGCGGGCTCAACCCGGGCAACGACGGCGCCTACCGGATCGTGGCCTCGCCGGTGGCGGTCGGCGACGTGGTGATCGCGCCCACGCGGATCCGGCCGATGCTGGCCCTCAAGGCCTTTGGACGGGGCGACGTCACGGCGAGCCAGGGCCTCTGGTCCTTCGACCACGGCCCGGACGTGCCGACGCCGGCCACCGACGGCCGGTACCTCTACGTGGTCACCGACCGCGGCATGCTCTACTGCCTCGACTTCGCGACGGGCAGGGCGCTCTACGGACCGCAGCGGCTGCGGGCTGCGACCTACAGCGCGTCGCCGCTGCTGGCCGACGGCAAGCTCTACGCCATCAGCGAGGAGGGCGTCACGAGCGTCGTCAAGGCGGGGCCGGCCTATGAGCTCCTGGCCGAGAACGCGCTGGACGGCTACACGCTCAGCTCGCCGCTGGCCGCCCACGGCCAGCTCTACATCCGCACCCAGCACGCGCTGTACTGCATCGGCAAGGGCGTCGCCGCGGCCACGTTCCGCTGACGCCGGTCAGCGCGCGAGCGAGGCCGACGGTCGTGCCCGCACGTCGTACGCGTAGAGCGTGTCCTGCTCGCGGACGTAGAGGCGGCCGTCGGCCACCACGAGGTGGGGCCAGCTCGGGCTCCTCACGTCGGGAATGGTGAACGAGCCGCGCTCCTTGTAGCCGGCGGCGCTCGCCTCGATCAAGAGCACGACGCCGTTCTGGTAGCGGAAGTAGAGCCGGCCGTCGGCGTACATCACGGCGGCCGAGCCCGAGCCTGCGTTGCGGATGTCGCCGCCCCAGACGGTCTTGCCGCTGACCAAGTCGAGGCAGATGGGGAACCCCTTGTTGTGGCCGTGTCCGGCGAAGACGTTGCTGCCGACGAGCACCATGCCACCGTGGTGGTTCTGGAAGCTCCCGGGCTCCAGGAAGTAGAGCTCCTTCGCCGCGACGCCTCCCTCGGGCGTCTTCGAGAGCTCCAGGAGCGCCGCTCCGGTCTGATAGCCGGTCGAGGCGAAGACCCAGTTCAAGCGGACGAGGGGCGTTGCGATGTTGGCGGTGTCGTTGGCGACGCGGTTGTAGCCCCACAGGAACTTCCCGTCGCTGGCCCGGATGCCGACGAGGCCGCGCCCCATGAGCTGAACGTACTGCTTCACGCCGGCTCCGTTCGAGATCACGATCGACGAGTAGGCGGCGCCGTCCCTGCCCCTCGGGCCGAGGTCGGGGACCGCGGCCTTCCAGATCGTCGCGCCCGTCCGCTTGTCCACCGCCACGAGCGCCGCGTCGCGGGCGCCCGCGGTGAACACGAGCCGGTCGCCGTCGACGAGCGGAGACTCGCTGAACTTCCACCCGGACATCATGACCCCGCCGAAGTCGCGGGGCAGGCTCTTCCGCCAGCGCTCTCTGCCGGTCGCGGTCTCGAGGCAGACGAGGTCCCCTTCGGTGCCGAGAGCGTAGAGCAGCTCGCCGTCCACGCTGGGCGTGCTGCGCGAGCCGCCGTACTGGTCGGACCAGGCGGGACCGACGCGCGCGCTCCAGAGGAGCCTCCCGTCGCTCGCATCCAGGGCAAGGACGTGCTGAGAGCCGCCGCTGTCGCCCATCGTGTAGATCCGGCCGGCGGCCGCGGCCACGCTCGAGAAGCCGGCGCCGACGCCCGAGACCTTCCACGCGAGAGGAGGGCCGGAGGCCGGCCACTCGGCCAGGAGGCCGGTCTCACGCGATGTGGCGTCTCGGTTCGGGCCCCGCCAGCCGGGCCAGTCCGCGGCGTCCGCGCCGGGGGCTCCTAGCGTCCCGGCGATCATGCAAGCGAGCCACGTCGGGTTCTTCCGCATCGAGCGCTCCCGGCCAGTCCCCCTGGAGCGGATATTGTGACGCGCATCGCCGCCAGCCGGGCAAGCGAAACCAGGGCCTCGACACAACCTTTCACATGGGTGCGCCTTGACTCACCGGGGCCCCGCGCGCTTAGATCGGCGCAACCGCTTGAAGCGCTCGCTCCTGATCCTCGCGGTGGTGGCGGTCTACGCGCTCCACCAGGACCTGTGGTTCTGGAGGACGGCCCGCCCGCTGGTCTTCGGCTTCCTTCCGATCGGTCTCGCCTACCACGCCGGCTTCTCGGTCCTGGCCGCGTTGCTCATGTGGCTGCTCGTCTCCCGCGCCTGGCCGGACCACCTCGAGCGCGCGGATCGCAAGGACGCCGGGGACGGCGCGTGATCCCCGCCCTGATCGTCATCGCCTACCTGGCCGTCGTCGTCTACATCGGGGTGTTCGCTTTCCGCAGCGCGAGGGGCAAGGAGGAGGTGGAGGAGTATTTCCTGGCCAGCCGCTCGATCGGGCCGTTCGTGTTCCTGATGTCGCTGTTCGGCACCAACATGACGGCCTTCGCGATCCTGGGCTCGTCGGGACACGCCTTCAACAACGGGATCGTGACGTACGGGCTGATGGCGTCGGCCTCGGGCCTCGTCATCCCGCTCACGATCTTCCTGATCGGCACGCGCGTGTGGGCGCTCGGCAAGCGCCACGGCTTCATCACGCCGGTGCAGCTCTTCCGCGACCGCTGGGAGACGAGCCACGTGGGCACGGTGGTGTTCGCCGTACAGGCCGTGCTGCTCGTGCCCTACATCATCATCGGCGTCATGGGCGGCGGCACGACGCTGTCCACGGTCAGCGGCGGTCTCGTCCCCTACTGGCTCGGGGGCGCGATCGTCGCGCTGGTCGTGATGACGTACGTCTTCTTCGGCGGCATGCGCGGGACCGCTTTCGTGAACACGTTCCAGACGATCCTGTTCCTCCTCTTCGGGGCGCTCGCCGTGGCCGTGATCGGCTACGGGATGGGCGGGTTCAAAGCCTCGGCCGAGGCGCTGCTCGCCTCGCCCGGCGCCTACCTCCTGACGCGCGAGCGCATCTCGCCCTGGTACTTCCTCAGCTACACCTTCATCCCGCTCTCGGCGATCGCCTTCCCCCACATCACCATGTTCTGCCTGACCGCGCGTCGCATGGCCCAGTTCCGCAAGACCGTGGTGTTCTACCCGCTGTGCATCATGGCGATCTGGCTCCCGTGCGTGTTCCTGGGCGTGATGGCCAACCGCGCCACGGACATCCCCGAGATCAAGGACAAGATCGAGGCGCGCCGCACCCTGGCCGTCGAGGGCAAGACGCTGAGCGCCGAGCAGCGCGACGAGCTGCGGGCGCGCATGGACGGCGACGACGTGCTGCTCCTGCTGCTCGAGCGCTACGCGCCGCTGTGGCTGGCGGGGCTGCTCGGAGCCGGGATCATGGCCGCGGTCATGGCGACGGACTCCCAGATCCTGGCGCTCTCGACGATGTTCGCCGAGGACGTGTTCACGCACTACGGGCACAAGGAGCGCTTCGGCGCCCACGTCCAGGTGCAGACCGGGCGGGCCTTCGTGGTGCTGTTGACCCTCGTCGCCTACGCGATCGCCATGAACGCGCCGGAGTCGATCTTCTCGCTGGCGATCCAATACGCGTTCACCGGGTTCGCCTCGCTGTCCCCCCTGCTGGTGGCGGCGCTCTTCTGGCGCGGCAGCACCAAGTGGGGCGCCCTGGCCTCGACGCTGTGGGTGGCGGCCGCGGTGACCGCCGTCGCGGCCTTCCAGGCCGCGGTGCCGGCTCCGCCCCCCGGGCCGCCGGTCGTGGTGGCGAAGCTGTTCGGTCTGGACCTGCTCGCGCGCACGCCCGGCGGCACCGCGGTCCTCGGCTTCATGCCCGTCGTGCCCATGGTGCTCGTCTCGGGCCTGCTCATGGCCGTCGTGAGCCGGCTGACGCCGAAGCCCAGCCCGCAGACCCTCGCGCGCTACTTCGGCCCGTAGCCGATCGCGAACAGGTGCCTCTCGCCGCGGATGTACAGGACGTTCCCGGCGACCGCCGGCGAGGCGCCGATCGCCTCGCCGAGGGGGTTGACGCGCTCCACGGCGAACTCCGGCCCCGCCTTCACGACGAAGGTGTCGCCCTCCTGGCTCATGAAGAGCACGCGGCCGTCGACGGCGATGGGCGAGGCCATGAGCGTCGCCGGTACGGGAAGGCGCCGTCCCTCGTAGCGCACCGCGCCGGTTTGCGCATCGAGGCACGTCAAGAGGCCGCGGTCGCTGGCGAGGTAGACGTGGCCGTCGTACAGGACGGGCGATGACACGTAGGCCGAGCCCTTGTCGTATCGCCACAAGACCGCTCCCGTCACGTCACCGCTGCCGCCGGGCCTCACCGCCATGGAGAGCTTCGACGGGTAGCCGGTGGTGAAGACCACCACGCGGTCGCCCAGCAGCGGGGTGGCGACGGCGTTGCTGGCGAGGCCCTGCACGCGCCACAGCTCGCGCCCGCTCTTCGGATCGTAGGCGATCGAGGCCTGGTTGCCGGCAGTGACCAGCTCGTCGCGCCCTGCGGCGTCCACCACCACGGGCGTCGCCCAGCTCAGCTCGACCTTGCGCGGCGTGCGCCAGACCAGGGCGCCGGTCCGGCGGTCGATCCCGGCGATGTAGGACCGATCGCCGTTGTCCTCGTCGGCCAGCAGGATCACGAGGTCGCCGTAGAGGACCGGCGAGGTGCCCACGCCGACGCTGAACGTCGCCACGGTTCCCGGGTCGAACTTCCAGGCCGGACGACCCTCGAAGTCGTAGGCATAGAGGCCTTCGGTGCCGAAGTACGCGTAGACGCGCTCGCCGTCCGTGACGGGCGTGGGGCTGGCGAAGCTGCCCTTCTTGTGGCGGGCCCCGGACGGCACGCCCTCCCAGAGGCGCCGCTGCCAGAGCAGGCGGCCGCTGCGCGCGTCGAGGGCCAGCAGCTCGAGGCCGTGCTTCCGGTCGTCGCCCAGGGCGTCCGGGTGCCGGAACTCGGTTCCGTCGGGCTGGAAGTGCCGCATGCGCTGGACGTCCGGGACCACGTCTCCCTCGACGGCGGTGGTCAGGAAGATCCGGTCGCCCCACACGATCGGGGACGAGAGGCCGCGACCCGGAAGGGCGGACTTCCAGAGCACGTTCTTCGTCTCGTTCCATTCGAGGGGGATCCGCGTGTCCGCCGCAGCGAGCCCTTGTCCCTGTCCCCTCCAACCTGGCCAGCACGCCTCGAGCGCGGGCGCCCGGCCCGGAGGCGAGACCAGCGCGATGACCGGCAGCGTCGCCGTCAGGTACGCGCGCGCCCACACAGCCATGGAGACCTCCTCAAGCCTTCCCCCCGAAGCAGAGCAGCTGACCGTCGGTCGTGCCGACCACGAGCCGTCCCGCGCTGATCGCGGGCGAGGCCGTGATCGGCGCGCCGGCGTCGAACTCCTCGATGCGGCGCCCTGTGGCGAGGTCCAGCGCATAGAGCCGGCCGTCGCCGGAGCCGACGTAGACGCGGCCGCCCGCGATGGCGGGCGACGAGTCGACCCGCGCGCGTGTGGCGAAAGTCCACAGGAGCCTGCCAGTCGCCTGGTCGAGGGCGTGCACGTGGCGATCACGGCCGCCGAGCACGACCTTGCCGTCCGCGAGGGCCGCGGAAGAGTAGAACGGGAACTCCCGTTCCGTGTTCTTGTAGCGCCAGACGACGCGTCGCTCCCGCAGGTCGACGCACAGCACCTCGTTCTCGAAGGTGCCGTAGTAGGCTCGCCCGCCGGAGAGGGCCGCGGAGGCGCCGGTGTAGCCGCCTGACGACACCTGGAACTGCTCCCGGCCGTCGCGGATGCGGATGGCCCGCAGCAGCGCGTCGCAGCCTGCGATATAGGCGATCTCGCCGTCCACCGAGGCCGTCGCCTGCACCTGGCCGTCGGTCTCGAGCTTCCACGCCAGCACCCCGCTCCGAGCGTCGAGCGCGTACATGTGGTGGTCGTAGGAGCCGATCAGGAGCCGCCCCTCGGCCACGACCGGCGAGGCCTTGATCTCGGAGCGGGTCGCGTAGCGCCACGCCGGCTTGCCGTCCCGCGCGCCGGCGGCGTGGACGACGCCCTTCGCGTCCCCGACGTAGACGAACTCGCCGGCGACACAAGGCGAGGACTCGCCGATCTCGGCGCCCGTGGGATGCTTCCAGAGCAGCGCTCCTGTCGCAAGGTCGAGCGCGACGAGCTCGCCCGCGTGCGAGCCGACGTAGACGGCGCCGTTCACGATCGCGGCGGACGAGTCGGTCCCGTCAGCCAGCTCTTGCGTCCAGAGCACGGCGAGGGGCAGGGGCGGGGAGTCGGCCACGCCGTCCAGGCTCGGGCCGCCGCGGAACTGCGGCCAGTCGCGCGGCCTGGATCGTGCCTCGACGCGGCCCGCCGATGCGTGGGGAGCCACGAGCGCGGAGAGCAGTGCGAGCGCATGGCGTCGCCGCATCGTCTCGCGAAGGTAGCGATGATGGACCGCCCGATCAAATCCAAGACGGTGGACTCGTCTCAACGTGCAACCCACGAAACCACCGAAGTCCGGCAAATGACGCTCTTCGGACGTGCGCCGGAAGCCAATCACGCACGCTGTTGTGCGAGTGTGCGCGGTAATTGAATAGAAATCCTATCCCACTGATGCCCAGCGGTCGCCGCGAGTTCCTGCCGCCGGCTTGGACATCACAGCCCGGGATCGGTAAACACCACCTTGCCGCCGACCATCGTCAACAGGGTCTTGGTCGCTGCGACGTTGGCGTCGTAGACCGCTTTCATGTGCGCCGAGCGCGCCTGCGCGTTCCCGCTCATGAGGGCGCCGGACACAGTGAACAGCGGGCGTAGATCCTTGTCGATGACGATCAGGTCAGCGAGCTTTCCCTCCTGGATCGAACCCGTTTCGTCATCACGGTGCATTTGGTAGGCAACACCGATGGTCCCGGCCTTGACCGCTTGCGGGAAGGTCAGTGCATGGTGCGCGCTGAGCGGCCCCGAGAAGATCGCCCGTTTCGGGTTTGCCCGTCCCTCGCGGGTCGCGGTCTGCTCGATTGCGGTCCAGGGCTTCCACGGTGGATGGACCGGCCAGTCGTTACCGATCGCGAGAACGGCGCCGCCACGGACCAAGCCGCCGGCGGGATAGATGTCGTCCATCGAGTCGGGCGCGATGAATCCCTCGGTCGCGGTGACCGTCCACATGTCGCGCTGGAACCAGACGGTCGACATGCTGGCCACGACTCCGAGTCCAGCGAGCCTTGCCATGTCCTCGTCGCGTACGAATTCGAGGTGCGTGATCGTGTGGCGGCGATCCCAGGGCTCGTTCTTGGCCTGGCTTGCTTCGAAGTTATCGAGGGCGTCTCGCGTGGCCCGGTCGCCGATCGCGTGTACGTGAATCGTCCACTTCGCCTGGTCGAGCTTATCGAAGCCGAGCGTCGCGTCCGAGCATGACGGGTCCTCACCCTTGAGGTTACCTGGCACGAAGACGGGCTTCTCGATCGTCCCGCTATTTACACGGTACGGTTCCAGCATCGCCCCGGTCTGGCCCGGGAACTCCGCAATGCCGTCACAGGAGACCTTCACCGTGTCGACGGCGATGTCGCCGGGACTGGCGGGACTACGGTAACCGTCGTATTGGCGGCGCACGTCGTTGAGCCCGTTGATGAGTTTGTCCACGGCGGCGGGGTCGGTCTCCCCGCGGATCTCAAAGGCGCTGATGGCCTGATTGACCCGCACCGTCAGGTTCCCGTCGTCGGCGACGCGCTTGAGCACCTGTAACGATTCCACGTCGCCGCCGGGGTGCAGGATCAACGTGATGCCGACACGGTTTGCGTTCCGGTAGTCCGCAACCGTAGCTCGATACGCGGCGTCACGCTCCTCGGGAACGGACGGTCCCCACTTCGCGGAGAAATCGGAGAACTGGCCGTTTGGATAGCCGTTCGGATCTCGGCCGATGAATGCGCCGGGCGGCTGAGCCGTCTTCTCGTTCAAGTCGCCGTTGACGATCGCTGCCGTATTAGTGAAGGTCTGATGGCCACCCATGTCCCGAATGACGATCGGCCGGGTCGTTCCTGTGCCGAACTCGTCTTTCGACGGTTCCTTGCTCAGCCTGTCCAGGTCCTGGCGAGTGATCGCGGTGCCCGCGGGCGCCATCCCGTTGACGTTGAACTGATCCGGCCTCAGCACGAACTTGCTCTTGAGATGCGCCACCTGGTCGTGCCGAAGGAGGCACGCTTTGAGCTTGGCGAGAACCTCATCAACCGTCCCGCCCTCGTAGTCCATGGGGCACGTCGATCCCTCAGTCCCCCCGTGGAGGTGACCGTCCCCCAAGCCCGGCATCAGGATCCGGCCTTTCAGATCAACGACCCTGGTGTTTGGTCCGATCCGCCTTTTCGCGCCATCGTTGTTACCGACGAACGCAATGCGTCCGTCCTTGACGGCTACTGCCTGCGCCCAACTCACGAGGTGGGACATCAGGCTTCCGCCATTGGGATAGAGCAGCACTTGTCCGTCGAGGAAAACGGTGTCGGCGGCGAGTTGCGCGTTGGTTTGGCCCGAGGACAAGCCCGCCAAGATAGTCACGCCGACCAGCGCCACCAAGACCGCAGACGCGACAGGAAGCCGCCGACTGATCGTCGAACGAGCAGCACCCAGCTTCCGATTTCCGCGTCCACGAAGAATCGAACGGCGATGTTCACTCATCTATCACGCCCTTCTTGGTCGCTCTCGAGAATCGCCTCCGCATCGATCGTAATGAGAACCTGGTGGCCTACAACCATGCCACCCCGCGCGAGTAGGCTGTTCCAGCTGACGCCGAAATCGTGACGGTCGATACACGCGGTGGCCACGAAGCCTGCCCGCGTCTTGGGACCCTTGTCGACCCCATCCTCCCACCAGGGGGTCTCCCACTGCCCCAAGTAGTGGACGTCCAGGGTCACAGGCTTCGTGACGCCCCGGACTGTGAGAGCGCCAGTGACAAGCGCCTCATTCGGACTAGTCAGGCGCACTGCTGTGCTCGTGAAGGTCATCTCCGGGAAGTGCTCGACGTCGAGGAAGTCGGCGCTACGAAGGTGGGCATCTCGATCTGGCTCACCGCTCCAAAGACCTCGGGCGTCAATCGTAGCTTCGACCCGGGACGCCTCCGGCACCGCCGGATCAAACTCGAGGCTTCCGTGGACGTTCTTGAAGTGGCCTCGCACATGAGTGACCATCATGTGCCTCACGCAGAACTCGGCCGCGGTGTGTCCCGGTTCCAAGAACCATCGAGCCATCGTGGCTCACCCTCCACTGCTCATCGTCGGCCCAGCACCGAGACTAGCTGCGAGGGCCGCCGTCCGTTGACCATCGGACCTCGTCAGCTTCATCTCGTTAGTTAGGCCGCCCCTCGCGATGCCGAGAGTGCCTTCTTGAGAAGAACGATCTGACCCGCATGGTACAGGTCATGCTGAGGCGCGCCGAGGAACTGGACGTACGCCGAGTACTGGGAACCCAGCTCCTGCGAGAGGCGCTCCGCGGGGAAGGCGCGCACGGCGCTCTGGAGCTGCTGATTCAGTTGCTCCAAGGTGTGCTGGATCTCGCGCCAGGCCTCCGAACTAAACTCCGCCACTGGAGGCCACTCTTCCTCCGGCGAGAGCTGCGCACGGTCGCCGCGAACCCGCCGAAGAACCAAGGTGTATCCACCGACAAGGTGAAGGACGATCTCCCAAATGCTGTGAGCGCCGGCTATCGGATGAGCTGCCGCGTCTTCCGCCGAAACACCCGCCAGCACTTCGAGCACCGAAGGTCCATGCCAGGACTCGCCCCGAAAGGCTCGGCTGATCTGATCTGCGATGATCTCCATATCCAGGGGCATCGTCTCTCCCACTCTGCCAGGTCGGCCTAACACTCAGTCCACTCTCAAGCTAGCGCGAGTACCGCGCAAAGGAAGTTCGCAAGCGTATGAGCGATTGGCTGCCTGCCAATCACCCAGTCCGGAAGTGCACCGCGATCCGGAATGGCCAAACAGTGTAACGGACTCCGGCTGTCGAGGGGGCTCTGCACTCGTGGGGACTCCAACGCGGGTCCGCTTGTCCCTTTAGAGTGCCGCGCGGTAGAGCGCCACGGCATCGTTCTGGCCGAAGGGCCGTGGGTTGAACTGGCCGGTCCACTGCTGCGCAGCGTGCTGCGCCAGAGCGGGCAGATCGCCGGCGGAAGCGCCGATCGATCGGAGGCTCCGGGGGAGGCCGGCCACGAGCGCGAGCGACTCGAGGCGCTCGGCAAGGCGCGCCGCCGGATCGCGTCCCGGCGCCCTACCGCTGGTCTCCAACAGCTCGGCGTAGCGCTCGCCGGCCACGGCGGAGTTGAAGCGCACCACGTGCGGGAGCATCAGCGCGATGGCCTGGCCGTGCACGGTGCCGTAGCGCGTCGAGAGCGGGTTCGCGCAGGCGTGGGTGGCGCCGAGCATCGAGGCCTCGATCGCCGCGCCCGCCCAATGGGCGCCGAGCAGCATGGCGCTGCACGCGTCGAGGTTGCGGGGATCGGCCACGATGCGCTCGTAGTGCCCGTCCAGGAGGCGGAACGCTTCGCGCGCGAACAGGTCTGAGAGCGCGTTGCGTTTGAGCGTGACGTACGCCTCCACGGCGTGGGAAAGCGCGTCGTAGCCGGCGGAGGCCGCGACGGCCCTGGGCTGCGACGCGACCAGCTCCGGATCCAGGAGCGCGATGCGGAAGGCGGCACCGGGGTCGCCGCACGCCATCTTCTCGTGGCTCTCGTCCGAGATGAGCGCGTAGGACTGCGCCTCGCTGCCGGTGCCCGCGGTGGTCGGGATGCCGATCATCGGCAGCAGCGGCGCGTGCGCCCTGGCGAAGCCGCGGTAGTCCGCCATGCGCCCGCCGTTCGTGAGCAGGAAGTTGGCGCCCTTCGCACAGTCGAGCGAGCTTCCTCCCCCCAGCGCGACGAACGAATCGGCGGCGCCTGCCCGTGCGGCCTCCGCGCCGCGCGCGACCAGCGCGGCGTCGGGCTCGTGGTCGATGTCGGCGAAGGCGGCCACCTCCAGGCCCGCAGCCTCCAGCGCACGCCGCGCCCGCTCGGCATGGCCCGCCTGCTCGAGGCCGGGGTCGGTGACCAGCAGCGGCCGGCGCAAGCCGAGCTCCCTGGCAAGCGCGCCCAGGCGCTCGAGGCAGCCCCCTCCGTAGACCACGCGCGTGCGCGGCTGGAGATCGAACGGCTTCATACGCCTTGATACCACGCTCCGGCCCGGGGAGCGATGCTAAGCTCCGCCGCCCATGCGCCGCGCCGTGATCGCCGCCTTCTTGTTCCTGAGCGCGACGCCGGACGCGAGAGCCCATGATCTGGCCTTCACGGAGGTCCGGCTGCTCATCGATGCCCAGGGCGGGTTCCGCGCGGACGTCACGTGCGACCTGGACGCCCTGGCACTCGGTGTCGACTCCTCGGCCGACTCCGCCGCACTGGCGGCCGAGATCGAGGCCCTGCCCCCGCCCGAACGCGAGCGCCTGTTGGAAGGCCTCGTCGCGCTCCTGCGTCGGCGTGTGCGCGTGCGCTTCGACGGCACGCCCGCGCCCTTCGAGGTCTCGCTGCCCGACGCGGGCCGGCCCGAGCCTGCCGGCGCGTTGCCGAGCGCGCTGGGGCTCACGGCGCGGCTCGAGGGGCGCATCCCGCCCGGCGCTCGTGAGGTCTCGTTCTTCGCGTCGCGGGCTTTCCCGCCGGTACGTCTGTCCGTCGTGAACGAGAGCTCCGGCACGCAGTCGAGCGAGCTCCTGCCGCGCGGCGGGGACAGCCCGCCGGTGCCCCTCGTCGGCGCAGCGACCGTGTCGTCGTGGCGAACAACCTGGCGCTTCCTGAGTCTCGGCTTCACCCACATCCTGCCTCTCGGCCTCGACCATGTCCTCTTCGTCGTGGGACTCGCCCTCTTCTCTCCGCGCGTCAAGCCGCTCGTCGTCCAGGTGAGCGCGTTCACGGTGGCGCACACCGCGACCCTGGCCCTCTCCACCGCGGGCGTCGTGGAGCTGCCTTCGCGGCTCGTCGAGACGCTGATCGCGCTCTCCATCGTCTACGTGGCGGTCGAGAACCTGGTCCGCGTCGAGCTGCGGATCTCGCGCCTCCTGATCGTCTTCGGGTTCGGCCTGCTCCACGGCCTGGGCTTCGCCGGCGTGCTGCGCGGCCTCGGCTGGCCCGAGGGCAGGCGGCTCGTGGCGCTGCTCGCCTTCAACGCCGGCGTCGAGCTGGGCCAGCTGGCGGTGATCGCGCTCTCGCTGGCAGTTCTGTGGGTCGTCCGACGCTTCGGCTTCGACGGGCAACGGCTGGGCGCGGTCGCTTCGCTCGGCATCGCGGCGATTGGGCTGGTCCTGGCGGCGACGCGGGGTCTGGGCTGACGGCGTTGACGTCGTTTGACTTGAAACGTGCCCTGAGGGCTCCTAGCATCGCCGGATGATCGAACGACGCGCGGCGCTGGCACTGCTCGCGTTGGGGTTCGTCTGCCCCCGTGTTCTGGCTTCGGACTGGCCCAATTGGCGGGGACCGCTGCGCAACGGCGTCTCGGCGGAGACCGGGCTGCCCACGAGCTGGTCGCGCAGCGGCGAGAACCTGGCCTGGCGGGACGCCTTCACCGGCCGCTCGACGCCGGTCGTGTTCGACGGGCGCGTCTGCGCCAGCGGCCGCCGGGGCGAGGGCCCGCGGCGCGAGGAGGTCGTGGCCTGCTGGGACGCCGTCTCCGGGAAGCGGCTCTGGGAGCGGGGATTCAGCGTCTACAACACGACCGTTCCCTTCACCCGCGTCGGCTGGGCCGCCGTCGCCGGCGACCCCGAGACGGGCAACGTCTACGCGCAGAACGTCGACGGGCAGCTCGTGTGCCTCGACCGCCAGGGGAAGACGGTCTGGCAGCATCGCCTGGCCGAGGAGTACGGCCGCGGGTCCGGCTACGGCGGGCGCACGCTGATCCCGCTCGTGGACGAGGATCGTGTCGTGGTGGGGATCGTGGGCGCAGGATGGGGCGACATCGGGCCGCCGCGACAGCGCTACGCGGCCTTCGACAAGCGCACCGGCGCCGCGCGCTGGTTCTCGACGCCGGCCCAGGGTCCCTTCGACGACGCCAACAACCAGGCGAGCCCGACCGTGGCCGAGATCGACGGCCGGCGGCTCGTGATCGGCGGCGGCGCCGACGGCTGGCTCTACGCGATGGAGGCCCGCACCGGCGAGCCGGTCTGGCGCTTCCAGGTCAGCGTGAAAGGGCTCAACAGCCCGCCCGCCGTCGACGGCCACGTGGTCTATGCGGCGCACGCCGAGGAGAACGTGGACGGAGGCAGCATGGGGCGCGTCGTCGCCATCGACGGGCGGGGCTCGGGGGACATCACGAAGTCCGGGGAGCTGTGGCGCGCCGGCGACCTGACCGTCGGCTTCGCCGCCCCGACCGTCGCCCACGGGCGCGTCTACGTGGTCGACAACGCCGCCAACCTCCACGCCCTCGACCAGAAGACCGGCCAAAGGCTCTGGGAGCACAACCTCGGCACGATCGGACGCGCCGCTCCGGTGGCCGCCGACGGCCGGCTCTATCTGACCGAGCAGAACGGCAGGGTGCTGATCGTGCAGCCGTCCGACGGCGGCGCGAAGACCCTCGACGACGACACGCTGACGATGCCCGAGGGCCGCCCCGCGGAGCTGTGGGGCTCGGTGGCGATCGCGCGCGGGCGCGTGTATTTCGCGACCGAGGAGGGCATCTACTGCCTCGGCGCAAGGAAGCAGCCGCCGCGCGCCACGCCGGCCGCGAGCGCTGCTCCGCCGGGGGCGCCCCCACCGGCCGACGCGAAGGCGGCCCGGCTGCGCGTGGTGCCGGCCGAGGTGATCGGCCGGGCGGGCGAGCCGCTCGCCTTCGAGGCCTGGAGCTTCGACGCGCTGGGCCGCTTCCTGCGCAAGGAGAAGGCGGCCTGGAGCCTCGAGGGCCTGGCGGGCGAGGTCTCGAGCGACGGCCTCCTGACCACGGCCCCGGCGTCCACGACCGCCGGCAAGCTGAAGGCGGCCGTGGGCGATCTCCAGGCCGCGACGCAGGTGCGGGCGTTCGGCCCCCTGCCGTGGAGCTGGGACTTCGAGTCCGGCACGGTGCCGCGCCACTGGATCGGCGCCGGGCCGCGCTTCAAGGTCAGCGAGCAAGGCGGCGGCAAGCGGCTGCACAAGCCGCCGCTCGAGTCGGGGCTCCAGCGAGCCACGGTGTTCATCGGCCCGCCGAGCGTCTCCGGCGCCACGGTCGAGGCCCAGGTGCTCGCGACGCGCCAGGGCCGCCGCCACGGCGACGTGGGCATCGTCAACCAGGGCTACACCCTGGACCTGATGGGGAAGAAGCAGCAGCTCCAGCTGCGCGTCTGGGCGTCCGAGCTGGAGAAGTCATCCACCGTGCCGTTCACCGCGGAGCCCGACGTGTGGTACCGGATGAAGCTCCGCGCCGACGTGACCGGCGACCAGGGTGTCGTGCGCGGGAAGGTCTGGAAGGCGACCGAGCCCGAGCCCTCGGCCTGGACCGTCAGCCTCGAGGATCCGATCGTGGTCAAGGAGGGGGCGCCGGGTCTCTACGGCGATTCGGTGACCGACCTCTACTGGGACGACCTCACGGTGAAGAGGAGCGAATGAAGCCCACCTGGATCCGTACCACGGTTGCAGCGCTGGCCGCCGCGACGGCAGCCGCCTCCCTCTCGACCCGGCCCGGCGCTGCCGCCGCGATCGAGCGCGCGATGTTCGGCAACACGTTCGACCGCAACATGGTCTCGGCCGAGACCGGCCTGCCCGCCGACTGGGACGTCAAGAGCGGGCGCAACGTGAAGTGGTGGGCCGACGTCGGGTCCCAGGCTTACGCCGGGCCGGTCGTGATCGGGGGCAAGGTCTTCGTCGGCACGAACAACGACGGCCTCCGCAACCCCAAGCTCACGAAGGACCGCGGCGTCGTGATGGCGTTTCGCGCCCAGGACGGCGGCTTCCTGTGGCAGATGACCCACGAGAAGCTCCCCGCCGGCCGCGTCAACGACTGGCCGCAGCAGGGCGTGTGCTCCACGCCCTACGCCGAGGGCAAGCGGCTCTACTACACCTCGAACCGCGCGACGCTCGTGAGCCTCGACGTCGAGGGCTTCGCGGACGGCAACGACGGCCCCCTCGCGGGCGAGAAGGACACGGGGCCCGCCGACGGCGACGTCGTCTGGGAGTACGACATGATGAAGGAGCTGGACGTCTTCCCGCACAACCTGGCGGTCAGCTCTCCGCTCGTCGTGGACGGGCTCCTGTTCGCCACCACGGGCAACGGCGTCGACGAGGGCCACGTCAACATCCCCTCGCCGGACGCGCCCAGCTTCGTCGCGGTGGACGCCCAGAGCGGACGGCTCGTCTGGGAGAACAACATGCCGGGCGACCGGATCTTCCACGGCACGTGGTCGAACCCGACCTACGGAGTCGTGAACGGCCGGCCGCAGGTGATCTTCCCCGGGGGCGACGGCTGGCTCTACGGTCTCGAGCCCAGGACCGGCAAGCTCATCTGGAAGTTCAACGCGAACCCGCCCGGCTCGAAGTACGTGCTGGGCGGCCGCGGCACGGCCAACGAGATCATCGCGACGGCGGTGCTGCACGAAGGCAAGCTGTACGTGGGCGTCGGACAGGACCCCGAGCACGGCGAGGGGGTCGGCAACCTCTGGTGCATCGATGCGGGGCTCGAGGGCGACATCAGCGAGAAGGGCAAGGTCTGGCACCGCGGCGGCACGGACTTCCACCGCACCATCTCCACCGTGGCGATCCACGACGGCGTCGTCTACGCCGCCGACCTGTCCGGATTCCTCTACGCCCTCGACGCGAAGACCGGCCGCCACTTCTGGACGCACGACATGCTGGCGGCGGTGTGGGGCTCGCCGTTCGTGGCGGACGGCCGCGTCTACATCGGCGACGAGGACGGCGACGTCGCGGTGCTCAAGGCGGGGCGGACGCTGCAGGTGCTGGGGGAGTACAACATGGGCGCGTCGGTGTACACGACGCCGGTCGCGAAGGACGGCGTGCTCTACGTGCTCGCGCGCAACCGGCTGTTTGCGCTCCAGCAGGGAGTCCAGGGGCCGCAGGCGACGCCGCGCCGCATCGAGAGGCCGCAGGAGTAGAGGGGCATGCCGCTCCCGGCGCACGGGGTGCTGCTGGCGGTCGCCGCGGTGCTGGGCTCCGTCGCCGGCGCGGAAGTGGCCTCCTCCGATCGCGCCGAGGCCCTGTTCGCGGCTGCGCGGGCGGGGGATACGGCCTCGATCTCTCGGCTGCTCGGCGAAGGAGTGGACGTCAACGCCCGGGGCCGCTACGACACGACCGCGCTCTTCTTCGCCGCGGACAAGGGACAGCTCGCGGTCGTCGACCTGCTGCTCGCGCGCGGCGCCGACGTGGCGGTGCGCGACACCTTCTACGGCGCCACGGCGCTGTCCTGGGCCGTGGACCGCGGCCACGCCGAGATCGCGCGCCGCCTCGTGGAGAAGGGCGCGCCGGAGCCGGAGCAGGCGCTCGAGCTGGCCGTCAAGATGTCGGACGGAGCGCTCGCCCGTGCCGTCATCGCGCGCGGTCCGCTCGCTGCACCGGAGCGGGCGCGCGCACTCGCGGCTGCGCGTGACGCCAACGCGACTGCGATCGTGGAGCTCTTGAGCCGGGCCGAGATCAGGCCCGAGCCGGAGGTCCCTGTTTCGCCCGACCGTCTCGCGCGCATGGTGGGGACCTACGCGGGCGACGGAACCGCCGCGATCGACGTCGAGCTGCGCGAGGGCGTCCTCCTGGCTCGGGCCGCGACGGGCGAATCGTGGAGGCTGATCCCGGTCGGGGAGGACGCCTTCAGGTCGGCCGATGCGCCCGAGGTCTGGGTGAGGTTCGAGGGACGGGCCGACATCATCGAGTGGGCAGGCGTGCAGCAGGGAGCGCAGCTGACGTACTTCCGGCGCGCCGGCGCGGCGGACGCTGCTCCATCCGCCGCCTCCGAACCGCGGAGGCTCCCCGAGGACGTACCCGCGCGGACGGAGGCCGCCCCCTGGCCTTCCTTCCGCGGCCGGAACGCCGGCGGGATCGCGGACGGACAGGGTGCGCCATCGACGTGGGATCTGGCCACCGGCGCGAACGTGCTCTGGAAGACCGAGATCCCCGGCTTCGGCAACTCGAGCCCCATCGTCTGGGGCGACCGCGTCTACCTGACGACCGCCGTCGGCGCGAAGGCCGACGCGACCTTCCGCACCGGGCTGTACGGCGACGTGGACCCGGTGCCCGAGGAGGGACGGCACTCCTGGCGCCTGCTGTGTCTCGACCGGCGGAGCGGGCGCGTGCTCTTCGAGCGCACGGTCCACGAAGGCGCGCCGCGCACGAAGCGTCACACGAAGTCCACGCACGCGAACCCGACGCCGGCAACCGACGGCCGGCACCTGGTGGCGATGCTCGGGTCCGAGGGGCTCTTCGCGTTCGACATGGACGGACGCCTGCTCTGGAAGAAGGACCTCGGCGTGCTCGACAGCGGCTGGTTCTACGACCCGACCTACCAATGGGGCTTCAGCAGCTCCCCGATCATCTACGGGAATTCGGTGATCGCCCAGGTGGACATGCAGAAGGGCTCGTACGTCGGCGCCTGGGATCTCGCCTCGGGCCGCGAGCTGTGGCGCACGCCCCGCGAAGAGATCTCGACCTGGGGCACGCCCACGATCGTCTCCGGCCCGAAGGGGGACGAGCTGGTCACGAACGGCACCACGATCCGCGCCTACGACCCGAAGACGGGCGCGCCGCTGTGGACGATCGGGCCCAACTCGGAGATCACCGTCGCGACGCCTGTGGCCCACGACGGCATCGTGTACGTCACCGCAGGCTACCCTCCCGTGCAGCCGGTCTACGCCGTGCGCGCGGGGGCCCGGGGGAAGCTGGACCTCCCCTCCGACCAGGCGTCGAGCGCGGACGTCGCCTGGAGCGTCGCGAAGGGCGGCACCTACATTCCGACGCCGATCGTCTACCGCGGCCACCTCTACACCCTGCACAACAACGGCCGGCTCCTCTGCTACGACGCTCGGACCGGAGCGGTCGTCTACGGCAAGCGCGTCGGAAGCGGAGGCACCTTCACGTCGTCGCCGGTGGCTGCGGATGGCCGTCTCTACATCGCCACCGAGGAAGGCGACGTGTTCGTCGTGAGGGCGGGATCGGAGTTCGAGGTGGTCGCGACCAACGCCGTCGGCGAGCCGGTGATGGCGACCCCTGCCATCTCGGACGGCGTGCTGCTGGTGCGCACGCTGAGGCACCTGTACGGGTTCGGCGCGCCGGCCGGCCGGCCCCGGTGAGCGGGGCACATCGGCGAAGCGCCCGCGTCGCGATCCCGCTCTCGATCGTGCTCTGCGTCCCGGGCTGCGGCGAGAGCGACGCTTCAGGCGAGCCGGAGCGGCTGGCCGTGGTCGGCACGACGCCCGTGGCGCGCAGCGTCGCTGCGCCCGCGGAGGGAACCATCATGCTGCGCTTCGATCGTCCCGTGCAGCGCGACTCGGTGACGTCGCGGAGCCTGCGCGTCCTCGGGCGCTGGAGCGGCCCCGCCGATGGCACGGTCGCCTTCGAGGACTCGGACCGCGCGGTCGTGTTCTCGCCGCGGCGGCCTTTCTCGGCGGGAGAGAGCGTCTCGGTCACGCTGTCCCGCGCCCTCGCGGGAGCCGACGGCACGACGCTCCGGCCGGAGGGCTACGCGCTGTCCTTCTGGACGCGGGCGCGCCCCGCGAGCCTCCGCCTCGACGTGGTCGAGCGGCTCTCGACGCGCCCGCTGCCGCACGTCGAGGCGCGGGCCTACGGGGGCGTCGCCTCCGACCTGGACGGGGACGGGCGCCTCGACCTCGCGATCGTGAACGAGGACACGGCCGACGTCGCGGTATTCCTGAACGACGGGGGCTTCCGTTTCCGCTCCGCGGGTCGCGCCGCCGTCGGCCGGCGCGCGAGCCCGGCGGAGTCGGCCGACTTCGACGGCGACGGGCGCCTCGACCTCGCGGTCGCGAACATCGCAGACGCCACCGTGTCGATCCTGCCGGGGAGGGGAGACGGCTCGTTCGGGACCGCCGCGACCGTCGCCGTCGGCGAGACGCCTCGAGGCATCGCAGTGCTCGACGCAGACGGCGACGGCGACCCGGACGTGGCCGTGGCCAGCTTCGGCGCGAACGGACTCACGCTGCTGCTGAACGACGGCGCGGGCCGCTTCGCCGCAGGATCCGCCCTGGAGGCGGGCGTGGACGGCGAATGGGCCCTGGCCGCTGCGGACATGGACGGCGACGGCGTCATGGACCTCGTGGTCGGCGGCCAGGGGTCGGAGCGGATCGCCGTGCTTCGGGGCCGCGGCGATGCCCGCTTCGAACCGGCCGGCTCACAGGCTGCGGGTGGCGGCCCCTGGATGCTGGTCACCGGCGACCTCGACCGCGACGGCCGCGAGGACGTAGCCGTCGTCAACGGCCGCTCGAACACCGCGTCCGTGCTCCGGGGCGATGGCCGGGGCGGGCTCGAAGCCGCCCGCCTCTACCCGATCGCGCCGTTCGGGCTGGCCTCCGACCTCGGCGACATGGACGGCGACGGCGATCTGGACTGGCTGACGTCGAGCTACTCGGGAGAGTGGCGGCTCTTCGACAACCGGGGCGACGGCGGCTTCGACCTGCGCTCGCTGTTCCGCGCGCCGCAGGCGGCGTCCTGCGCCCTGCCCTTCGACGCCGACGGGGACGGCGACCTCGATCTCGCCCTCATCGACGAGGAGGCCGACGAGGTCATCCTCGTCCGGAACGAGGGCTGAACGGTCAGACCTCGAGCGCCCGGGCCGCCCGCTCGTAGTCCTCGGGCCGCACGTAGATGAGGTGGCCGTACTTGCCGTAACCGTCGGTGACGGCCGTCGAGGCGTAGACGTTGACGTCGGCGTGGTAGATCCGCTCGTGGACCGCCGCGAGCGCGCCCAGCTCGTCGTCGCCCTGGACGAGCAGCGCGCGGTGCGGGCCGTCGAGGGCCATCCCGGCCTTGCGGGCCTCGCTCGTCATGCGGTCCGAGTGCTCCGGGAAGAGCGTGAGCTGGGTCCGGTCCGGACCCACCGGCACCGCCGTGAAGGCCAGCAGGTTGACGCCGAGCCCGGCCAGCGTCGACAGCACCTTGTAGGCCTCGCCCGGCTCGTCGATGACGTTGGCGTGGAAGTACTCCACGCGGCGGATCCTGTAGGCCATGAGTCGTTCTCCCGCGAGGGGGAGCATACCTCTCCCGGGGCTACTCGTGCCGGAGCGCGAGCGCGGGGTCCACCCGCGCCGCGCGGCGCGCGGGCAGGTAGCCGGAGAGGAGCGCGACGAGGCCCAGCACGACGACCACGCCGGCGAGCGTCGGAGCGTCCTGCGGTGCCACGCCGTGGAGCAGGCCGGCGAGGACGCGGCCGAACCCGATGGCGACGCCGAGCCCGGCCAGGAGCCCGGCGCCGACGAGGCGGAGCGCGCGGGCGAGGACCTGCCGGACCACCTCGGCCGGCCGCGCGCCGAGGGCGAGCCTCACGCCGAACTCTCGCGACCGCTCGCCCACGACGAAGGCCAGCGTTCCGTAGAGGCCGACGGCCGCGAGGACCAGGGCCAGCGCGCCGAACACGCCGATCGCCGCGCCCGCGCCGCGCTGGCGCGCGGTCGTGGCCCGGCGCAGGTCCTCGAGGCGCTTCATGTCCGTCACCGGCGCCTGCCGGTTCACCGCGCGTACGGCCTCGCGGAGCGACGCGAGCGGCAGCGACGCAGCGCCCCGGATCCGGACCGCGACGCTCATCGACTCGGCGGCGAAGCGGGTCGGCTGCGCCAGCGGGCGGTACATCTCGGGCCGGATCTCCGCGGCGACGCCTTCCTGCGGAGCGTCGCCGACGACGCCCACCACCGTCGCGTACGCGTCGTCGTCGCCATCCATCCCCGTGCCGATACGCTGTCCGATCGGATCCGAATCCGGCCACAGCAGGCGCGCCAGACGAGCGTTGATGAGCGCGACCCTGGGCGCGGAGGCCCCGTCGCCCGGCTCGAAGCCGTGGCCGCGCACCACCGGGATGCCGAGCGCCCGGAAGTAGCCGGGCGTCACGGCGCGCCAGCAGGTGTCGACGACGTCCGCGACGTCGAACGTGCGTCCCTCGACGCGCAGCCCGGCGCTGATCCCGCGTCCGGCGAAGGGCAGGGTCTGGACGGCGCCGGCGGCCTCGACGCCGGGGACGGCCTCGAGCCGCTCGATCACGGCGTCGAAGAACGCCTTCCGCTGTGGCTCGGGCAGCGTGCGGGCCGCGGGTAGTGAAGCGCGCAGCGTCACGACCCTCGCCGACTCGACCCCCGTCGCCGAGTTCTCGAGACGCCACAAGCTCTTGAGGAGCAGGCCGGCGGCCGTGACCAGGACCACGGCGAGGGCCAGCTCCGTCGCGACCAGGATGCCTTGCAGGCGATGCCGGCGGGGGCCGGACGTCTCGCCGCGCCCGCCGTGAAGCGCGCCGCCCGGATCGAGGCGGGCGTGGGCGATGGGAACGAGGCTGAAGACGAGCGCCGTCGCAGCCGAGACGAGGACGCTGAAGGCCAGGACGGGCGCGTCCAGACGGCTCGACGTGTAGGCGGGGAGATCTCCCGGAAGCGCCGCCCGCAGCAGCGCTCCGCCCCAGCCCGCGAGCAGGAGGCCACCGGCCGCTCCGCACCCCGCGAGCACCGCGCCTTCGGCCAGGAGCTGTCCCGCGAGGCGGCCTCGGCTCGCGCCCAGCGCCGTCCGGATCGCGATCTCGCGCTCGCGGCGCAGGGAGCGCACGAGGAGCAGGCTCGCGACGTTCGCGCCGGCGATGAGAAGCACCAGCGCCACGGCGCCCGCCATGAGCGACAGCGTCGCCCTCGTGCCGCCGACGAGGCTCTCGCGCAGCGGGACCAGGTTGATCCCGCAGCGGGCGTTCTCCTCCGGGAACTGCCGCTCCAGCCGCTGCGCGATCGCGCTCATCTCGGCCCGGGCGCTCGAGAGGGACGCCTGGGGCGCGAGCCGTCCCAGCACGCCGAGGAAGCGTGCGTCACGGAGCTGCGTCACGTCCACCTCGATGGGGACGCCGACCTCCGGGATGTCCCGCGGCGCGCGGGTCAGGACCTGGGCCTCCACCGGGAAGGCGGGTCCGGCCGGCAGGACGCCGACGATCTCGTACGCGCTCTCGTCCAGGCGCAGCGTGCGACCGAGGACGCCGGGGTCGCCGCCGAACGCGCGCTGCCAGAGAGCGTGGCCGAGGACGGCCTCGGGCCGGTCCTCGGCTCCGAAGTCGCGTCCCAGGCCGGGGCGCAGCCCGAGCACGCGGAGGAAGGAGGCCGAGACCGACGCGACCTCGACCTGCTCCGGAACCTCGCCCAGGAGGTTGCGCCTCCGCACCGTGAACGCGGCGAGACCGTCGAAGGAGCGGCTGTCCCGACGCCAATCCAGGAAATTGGCCGGCGCGACAGGGCGCTTCGGGTTGTCCGGTTCGGTCTGGAAGACCTGGACCAGGCGCTCGGCCTCGGGGTAGGGCAGGGGCCGGAGGAGCAAGCCCTGCACGAGCGAGAAGACCGCCGTGTTGGCGCCGATGCCGAGGGCCAACGTCAGGATCGCGACCCCGGCGAAGCCGGGGGCACGGACGAGGCCGCGCGCCGCGTGCCGGAGATCCTTGAGGAACAGCTCCATGAACGCTCCTCCTTGTTCCAAGTGACGTGCCACGCCGCTCGGGCGGCCAAGTCCAACGGTGTCCGTTGCTTCCCTCTCATCGGCGTCCTGCGTTGCGCAACGGGCCGTCCGGACATGGGACGCCTCGCGCCCACCCTCGGACAGCAGGGGAGGGGCGGATGCTGGCGCCCCACAGGGCCCCCGGTTATCCTGAAGTGTCTTGACCACCGCTCCGTTCGGCTTCCTGCGCGTCGCCGCGGCCGCGCCCCGTGTGCACGTCGCCGATCCCGAGGCGAACGCCGGCTTCACCCTGGGCGTGTTCGAGGCGGCGCGCCGGCAGGGCGCTCAGGTCGTGGTCTTTCCCGAGCTGGGCCTCTCCGGCTACACGTCCGGCGACCTGTTCTTCAACCTTCGCTCGCTCGTGGGCGGCTCGGAGTCCGCCCTGGCACGCATCCTCGAGGCGACGCGGGAGAGCCCGATGGTGCTCGCCCTCGGCCTTCCGGTCCACGCCGACGGGCAGCTCTTCAACGCCGCGGCGCTGGTGCAGGGCGGGCGCGTGCGGGGCGTGGTGCCGAAATCGTTCATTCCCGGCTACAAGGAGTACTACGAGGAGCGCTGGTTCTCCGCGGCCCGCGACGCGCTCTCGGACACCGTGAGCCTCGCCGGGCAACGCGCTCCCTTCGGGATCGACTTGCTCTTCGACGTGGCGGGGGAGCCGGGCCTCACCCTCGCCGCCGAGGTGTGCGAGGACCTCTGGGTGCCCGTGCCGCCCTCCAGCTACCACGCCGTGGCCGGCGCCACGGTGATCCTCAACCTCTCGGCGTCGAACGACGTCGTGGGCAAGGCCGACTACCGCCGGCAGCTCGTGCAGGTGCAGTCGGCGCGGACGCTCGCGGGCTACGCCTACGCGGGCTGCGGCGTCCACGAGAGCACGACCGACGTGGTGTTCTCGGGCCACCTGCTCGTCGCCGAGAACGGCACGCTGCTCGCCGAGGGCGAGCGCTTCCGCCGCGACGACGTCCTCGTCGTCACCGACGTGGACGTGGAGCGCCTGATGGTGGAGCGCGCGCGCCAGAACTCCTTCGCCGACACCGCGCACCAGATCCAGCGCTCCTACCGCCGTGTCGGCCTCGATCCCATCCCGGGCGATGCGGGCCGCCGCCTGGTGCGGCGCATCGAGCCGCACCCGTTCGTTCCCAACGACCCGCGAACCCGCGACGCCCGCTGCGAGGAGGTCTTCCAGGTCCAGACGGCGGGCCTCGCCAAGCGCCTCGAGCACACCGGCCTCCGGCGTGTCGTGCTCGGCCTCTCCGGCGGACTCGACTCGACGCTCGCCTTCCTGGTGTGCGTGCGGACCTTCGACCTCCTGGGCCTGCCCCGGCCGGGAATTCTCGCCGTGACGCTGCCCGGGCCGGGGACCACGGGCGCGACCCGCGACAACGCCCGCCGCCTGGCGTGCTCGCTGGGCGCCGAGCTCAGGGAGATCGACATCCGCGCCGCTTGCGAGCAGCACATCCGGGACATCGGCCTCGACCCCGGCGACACGGGGAGCGCAACCTACCAGAACCTGCAGGCCCGCGAGCGGACCCAGGTGCTGATGGATCTCGCTAACAAGGAGGGCGGGATCGTGGTCGGGACCGGCGATCTCTCGGAGCTGGCCCTCGGCTTCTGCACCTTCGGCGGCGACCACATCGCGATGTACAACGTGAACGCCACGATCCCGAAGACCCTCGTGCGCCACCTCGTCTCCTGGGTCGCGTCGCACCATGCGACGGGCGCCGCGCGGGAGGTGCTGGAGGCGATCGTGAGGACGCCCGTCTCGCCCGAGCTCGTTCCGCCGGCCCCCGACGGCGCGCCGTCCCAGCGCACGGAGGAGATGATCGGCCCCTACGAGCTCCACGACTTCTTCCTGTGGGCGACGCTGCGCCTGGGCGCCGGCCCGCGCAAGATCCTGTACCTGGCCCGGGAGGCCTTCGGCGAGCGCTATCCCGAGCCCGAGCTTCGCCGCTGGCTGCGGGTGTTCGTCGAGCGCTTCTTCTCCCAGCAGTTCAAGCGCTCCGTCCTCCCCGACGGCCCCAAGGTGGGCTCGGTCAGCCTCTCGCCGCGCGGCGACTGGCGCATGCCGTCGGACGCCTCGGCCGCCGCGTGGCTGCGCGAGCTGGAGGGCTGAGGTTCGGCGGGGCGGATGGCGATTCGCATCGTCCGCCTCGGGAGCCCGAGATCGCCCCCCTCCTGCGGGCGCTGTTGCTGGAACAGGGAGCGCGCCTTGCCTGATCCCGGCGGCTTGATCGCGGCCTGGCGGACGAACAACCGCGCGACGACGTTCCTCGTCGAACATCTCCCTCCCGGCCTGTGGTCGAGTCGCGTGCCGGGCGTCTCTCGCCTCACGATGGGGATGATCGCCGCGCACATCCACAACAGCCGCTGCAGCTGGATCAGGGCTCTCGGCGCGCGCCATGGCGTCGCGGTGCCGAAGCGGGTCGACCTGCGCCGGGTGCGGCCCCCCGAGCTGGTGAAGGCCTTGTCGCGCAGCAGCGCGGGCATGATCGAGCTGATCAAGCTCGGCGCCGCACGTGGCGGCCGCGTGCCCCGGGCGACGTGGCAGAACTTCCCCACGGATCTCGACCATTTCCTGGGCTACTTCGTCGCCCACGAAGGGCACCACCGGGGCCAGCTCTGCCTGGTGGCGCGGCAACTCGGCCGGCGGCTCCCCCAATCGGTCACAACCGGGCTGTGGCAGTGGGCGAAGCGTTCCCGGGAATCGCGTTGACCCGCCGCCCCCGACAGGCGTAAGGTCCACCCCATCGCCAATAAGCCGCGCGGGATGGAGGAGTGATGGCTACCGAGATCACCGTCGGCATCGCCGGCGCAGCGGGGGACGGCCTCGACCGCACTGGAGACACCCTCGCGCGCACCGCCGCGCGGCTGGGACTGCACCTCTTCACGTACAACAGCTACCAATCGTTGATCCGCGGGGGGCACACCTGGCTGCGGCTGCGGCTCTCCGAGGCTGAGGCGGGCAACCACGGGGACCACCTCAACGTCCTGATCGCGTTGAACGACGACAGCCTCGAGCGCCACGCTCGCGACGTCGAGAAGGGCGGCGCCATCGTCTTCAACAGCAGCCGCTTCAAGTGCCACCCGTCCCTCGTTCCGGAGGGCGTTCGGCTCGCGCCCCTCCCCGTCGCCGAGATCACCGCCGGCCTGGGCAAGCTGCCGGCCGTCATGCAGAACACCGCTGCGCTCGGCGCGCTCCTGCACCTGGCCGGTCTCGACCTCGGAGTCACGGAGGCCATCGTCGCGGAGACGTTCAGCCGCAAGGGCGACGACGTGATCCGCCAGAACGCCGCGGTGCTGCGCGCCGGCTACGCCTACGCCGCCGCGAACTTCCCCGCCCTGGGGTATCGCTGGACCTTCACTCGCCGCGCGCGGCCCGTGGTGACGGGCAACCTGATGACGGCGCTCGGGGCGGTCGCGGCGGGCTGCAAGTTCTACTCCGCCTATCCGATGAGCCCGGCCTCCTTCATCCTGCACTGGCTCGCGGCGCACAGCGAGAAGCTGGGCGTCGTGGTCAAGCAGGCCGAGGACGAGCTGGCCGTGGTGAACCTCGCGATCGGCGCCGGGCACGCGGGCGTGCGGTCGATGTGCGCGACGTCGGGCGGCGGATTCGCGCTCATGAGCGAGGCCATCGGGATGGCGGGCATGATCGAGACGCCCGTCGTGATCGTCAACGTGCAGCGTGGCGGCCCCTCGACGGGCCTGCCCACGAAGAGCGAGCAGGGCGACCTCAACCAGGCCTTGGGCGCGTCCCAGGGCGACTACCCCCGCGTGATCGTGGCGCCCAGGGACGCGACCGACTGCTTCCACACGGCCGTGGAGGCCATGAACCTCGCCGAGTCGTTCCAGCTCCCGGTGATCGTCATCTCGGACCTGCTGCTCGGCGAGCATCGCTCCACCCTGGATCCCGAGCGCATCTCGCATCAGGTGCCGATCGAGCGCGGCGAATGGGCGGAGCTCGGGTCCGGCGACGGCTTCAAGCGCTATGCGCTCACGGCCTCCGGCGTCTCCCCGCGGGCGCGGCCGGGCCAGCCCGGCGCCATGCACGTGGCCGCCACCGACGACCACGACGAGAAGGGGATCCTGATCAGCGACGAGCACACGAACGCCGCGATCCGCCGCAAGATGCACGAGAAGCGGATGCGCAAGATGGAGCTGGTCAAGGCACGCCTCTCGCCACCGGCCCTCGAGGGCCCGGCCGAGGCCGACGTCACCCTGATCGGCTGGGGCTCGACGGCCAGCGTGATCCGCGAGGCCGCGGCGCAGCTCACCGCCGCCGGCGTGCGCGCGAACCAGCTCCACTTCAAGTACCTGCACCCGTTTCACGGCGACGAGGCGCGCCGCATCCTCGCCGGCTGCAAGCGCAGCGTCGTCGTCGAAGGGAACTTCACGGGCCAGTTCGCCCGCCACCTGCGCGCGGAGTGCGGCGTGAGCGTCGACCACGTCGTGACCCGCTACGACGGGGAGCCCTTCGAGCCGGCGTACATCGCGCGCCGCGTCCGTGCCTTCCTCGAGGGCCGGCCCATGGGCCTCGCGGTCGAGGAGCACGAGGCGCGGGAGATGGCCTACCACTACATCCGCCTGTACATGCAGGACAAGGCGCGTCCGCTGCGGTTCCGCGAGGCGCGTCGGGGCCACCCCGAGCCGGTCTGGGAGGTGGAGCTGGTGGGCCGCTCGGACGGCCGTCCCGAGGGCACGCTCGTGATCGGCATGGACACCGGGTCCGTCTACGGCTTCAGCCCGGCGCGCGAGGGCGCCTCGGCGCTGGCGGCCGAAAGGAGCGCGTGATGGCCACCGCGGAGCTGGCTCTCAAGGGCCTCGAGAGCGACGTCCACCCGGACTGGTGCCCGGGCTGCGGAGACTTCGGCGTCCTGAAGTCGCTGAAGGAGGCGATCCTCGAGCTGGGCATCGCGCCCCACGACATCCTCGTCGTCTCGGGCATCGGCTGCTCTTCCAACCTGCCGGGCTTCCTGCGGACCTACGGCGTCCACAGCCTGCACGGCCGCGCGCTGCCCGTGGCCACGGGCGCGGCCCTCGCCAACCACGCCCTCCACGTCGTCGCCGTGGGCGGCGACGGAGACGGCTACGGAATCGGCATGGCGCACTTCATCCACGCCATGCGGCGCAACCTGAACCTGACCTACATCGTCATGGACAACGAGATCTACGGCCTCACCACGGGGCAGGCGTCGCCGACGACCATGGAAGGCCACAAGACCAAGAGCACGCCCCGAGGCAACGTCGAGCGGCCCATCAACCCCGTCGCCCTCGCGCTGACGGCGGGCGCCAGCTACGTGGCGCGCGGCTTCTCCGGCGAGCAGAAGCACCTCACGAAGCTGGTGGCCGGCGCGATCGCGCACCGCGGCTTCGCCCTCGTGGACGTCTTCAGCCCCTGCGTGACCTTCAACAAGCTCAACACCTATCCCTGGTTCAAGGAGCGCGTGTACAAGGTCGAGGAGTCGGACGGCTACAACCCGACCGATTTCATGGGCGCGCTGGAGAAGGCCTTCGAGTTCGGAGTCCGCATCCCGATCGGGCTGCTCTTCGAAGCGCAGCGGCCCACGTACGAGGATACCGAGCCGGTGCTGAGCCGGGGGCCGCTGGTCGAGCAGCCCCTGGGGGTGGACCGCGCCACGTTCGCCGAGATCCTCGCCGAGACGACGTAGGCGGGCCACGCCGTTTCGCCTGAAGGAGAGCGGCCCGCGCCTTGGGCGATGATGGGAAGCTGAATGCCCGGGTCGAAGGCACGCACGAAGGAAAGACGGCCCCCGGGCCCGCTGCAGGTCGCCGTCCTCCTGACCGAGAACCAGATCGTCAGCGAGCTGCGCGCGGCGCTCGTCCGGCGCGAGCTGCCCGAGCGCTACTCGTACTGGTTCCCGATCTCGGTCCGGGCCTGGCTCGACCTCTGCAGCGATGGCGCCTATCGCAACTACCTCCGCTCGCGCGGTCTGGTCGACGCGCACGCGCCGGAGCTCGCGCAGGCGGCCCTGCGGGAGGCGGGCGGAGGCCTGGAGGTCATCAGTCTCGGCGCGGGCCAGGCCGACAAGGACATGTCCGTCGTGCGCGCCCTTCGGGCGGCAGGCGCGGTCCCGTCGTACCGGCCGGTCGACGCCAGCCAGATGCTGCTCGAGCTCGCCTGTGCGGCCGCCGCCGATGCCGGCGTCGTGTGCGAAGCGGTGAAGGCCGACCTGTCGGTGCCCGCCCACGTCGCCGCAATCGACGGGATGAGAGACGGGCGTCCGGCGCTGTGGCTGCTGCTCGGCAACACGCTCGGGGCCTTCGATCCGGGGCGCCTGTGCGCCGAGCTGCGGCGCGTGGTGCGACGCCGCGACAGTCTGCTCCTCGATGCCGAGATCTTCGACGGCTAGGCGACGATCGCCGGCTACGAGAACCCGTTGAACCGCCGCTTCGCGTTCGCGCCGCTCACGGCGCTCGGTGTCCACGCGGAAGACGGCGAGCTGCGCTTCTCTCTCCAAGACGCTTCCCCCAAGGGGTTCTGGAAGCTGGCCAAAAGCTTCGATGCGAAACGTGCGCTCCACCTGCGGGTGGGCGGCGAGGCCGTTCAGCTCCGAGCGGGGGAGAGCTTCGCCATGGGCCACTCCGGGAAGTTCGATCGAGCGGGCTTTCACAAGATGCTGCAGGACGGTGGGTTCCGATTGCTCGCCGACTGGCTGAGCGCGGACCGGCGCTTCGTGATGGCGCACGTCGCGCCTCGTCTATAATCCCACGCTCCCATGGACATCCCGACGATCCACATCGCCGACATCGAGCTGCCTCCCGAGATGCACCGGCTCCGGGGCCTGGCCTACGACCTGTGGTGGAGCTGGAGCCCGCAGGCCACGCGGCTGTTCGCCTGGATCGACCCCGACCACTGGCGCCGGTACCACAACCCGGTCGAGCTGCTGATCAACGTCGAGCCGCACCAGTGGGCGCGGCTCCTGTCGGACCCGGAGTTCCGCCAGACTTACGAGGGCGTGGTGCAGGCCCACGATGCGTATCGGCATCGCCGCCGCTGGTTCCAGGAGCGCTACGCCGATTTTCCGGGTCCGATCGCCTACTTCTCGATGGAGTTCGGCCTTCACGAGTCCCTGGGCGTCTACTCAGGCGGCCTGGGCGTGCTCGCCGGCGACCACTGCAAGGCGGCCAGCGACCTGGGCGTCCCCCTTGTCGGCGTCGGCCTCCTCTATCAAGCCGGCTACTTCCGTCAGACCGTGGACGCCGACGGCTACCAGCAGCACATCTACCCGCAATACGACTTCGCGCGCTTGCCGGTGCTCCCGGTGGAAGCCCCCGGCGGCGGCGTGCTGACCGTCCCGATCGACCTGCCGGGCCGCGTCGTGCAGGCGGCGGTGTGGAAGGCGCAGGTGGGTAACGTGCCGGTGCTGATGCTGGACACCGACATCCCCTTGAACGACCCCGCCGACCGGCCCATCACCGGCATCCTGTACGTTCGCGGCCGCGACATGCGCCTCACCCAGGAGATCGTCCTGGGCATCGGCGGGGTGCGGGCCCTGGGCGCGCTCGGGATCAGTCCGGTGGTGTGGCACATGAACGAGGGCCACGTCGCGTTCCTGAACCTGGAGCGGGCCCGCGAGCGCGTGCTCCGCGGCGACGGCCTGGCCGACGCGCTGAAGGCCGTGGCCAGGAACGCGGTCTTCACCACGCACACGCCGGTTCCGGCGGGGAACGAGGCCTTCGACCGCGACCTCGTGAAGCGCAACCTGGAGCCGTGGATCCGCGACGTCGGCTGCACGCCCGACGAGGTCCTGGCCGTCGGGTCGGAGAACGGCAGCTTCAACCTCACGGTCCTCGCGATCCGCCTGTCGCGGAGCACCAACGGCGTGAGCCGGCTCCACGGCCAGGTCAGCTCGGCGATGTGGCGGCACCTGTGGCCGGACGGGCCCGAGGAGCCGGTCTCCTCGGTGACCAACGGCGTGCACACCGGGACCTGGGTCGGCCAGGAGATGCGCGCGCTGTACGCCCACTATCTCGGGCCGGACTGGGAGGACCACCTGCTGGACCCGGAGGTCTGGCTGCGGATCCGGGAGGTTCCGGACGCGGAGCTGTTCGCCGCGCACCGGGCCCAGAAGGAGCGCCTCGTCCGCTTCGTCCGCGAGCGCGTGCGCGTCCAGAGCGCTCGCCACGGCCTGGGGCCCGACGAGCTCAGGACCGTCGAGGGGCTCCTCGACCCCGACGCCCTCACCATCGGCTTCGCTCGGCGCTTCGCGACCTACAAGCGCGCGGTGCTGCTCGTCTCGGACATGGACCGCCTGCGGGCGATCCTCGCCAGCCAGGAGCGGCCGGTCCAGTTCCTGTTCGCGGGCAAGGCGCATCCCGCCGACCGGGCGGGACAGGACCTGATCCGCCGGCTGTTCCTGCTCACCCAGGGCGAGTTCCGGGGCAAGTTCGTGTTCCTCGAGGACTACGACATGGAGATGGGCCGCATGCTGGTCCAGGGCTGCGACGTGTGGCTCAACACGCCGCGGCGTCCCCAGGAGGCGTCGGGCACGAGCGGCCAGAAGGCGCCGATCAACGGCGGCGTCAATGTGAGCATCCCCGACGGCTGGTGGGCCGAGGGCCAGCGCGGCGACAACGGCTGGTCGATCGGCGACGGCGGAATACTCCCGGAGATCGAGGCCCAGGACAAGGCCGACGCCGACGCGCTCTACGACCTGCTCGAGCGCGAGGTGATCCCAACCTTCTTCGAGCGCAACGGCGACGGCCTGCCCGGGAAGTGGATGGCGTTCATGAAGGCCTCGATCGAGTCGATCGTGCCGGCGTTCTCGGCGCACCGCATGGTGCGCGACTACGTCGAGGGCGTGTACCTGCCGGCGGCCGGGCGAAAGCCCTAGAGGGCCGCGCCGTGTCCGCCGGAGCGTACTGGCGCTGCCCGATCTGCCTGCGGCGCGTCCCGGGTAAGGTCGTCGAGTGCTACTGCGGCCGCATCCGCCAGCCCGGCGACGGCCCGGACGAGGAACAGCGCCCGAAGCGGTTCCCGCTCGGGCCGGCGTCGCTCGGCGCCCTGCTCGTCGCGGCGGTCGGCCTGGCGTTCTGGCTCACGCGGTCTTCGCCGCCGCCGGTCGCCGCTCGGGGAGCGTTGCCTTCGCCCACGATCGGCGTCGCCGAGCCAGAGGCCGTCCCCGCCCGGCCCGGAGCGGACGCGTCAGCCCCTCCCACGGCGACGACGATGCCGGCGCCGGCCCTGGCCTACGACGTCGCGACGCGGCATCTCCGGCACCGGCTCCGGTCGCTCGTCGCACGCCTCGACCAGTTCGAGCGGATCTGCGGCCCCGGCTCGCGCCATTCGAGCTGCGACCCCTTGCGCGACCAGATCGCCCAGGAAGCGCGGGACATCCGCGCCACCTACGACGCTGCCGAGGAGAAGGCGCGGCAAGCCTGGCTGGAGGGGGGGCTGGCCATGGACATCCGCCAGCGCAACGAGGTGACGGAAGCAGACGTGCGGGCCGTCCTGTCTCGCGCTGCCGCGGCCGGAGCGCGTTGAGCCGCCCGGCTACCCCCCGGCCGCGTCGAGGCGGCGGCGGGCTTCCCTGAAGGGCTGGTAGACGCGCGTGCGCTCGGCGCTCACGTTGCGCAGGACGGTGTCGGCGACGCCGGCGTCCTTCGAGCTCAGCACGACGTCGGCCAGGCAGGCCCAGGCCTGCGTGCCGTCGCCGGTCTTGAACTCGTCGCCCACGAGCACGAGCAGCAGCTCGCGGCGCGCCTCGGAGGGCATGCGCGCGATGCGCTGGTAGAGGCTCTCCTTCGGGCCGGAGCCGGCCAGGCGCGCGGTGACCACGACGTCGTAGATCCCCTGCTCGAGCAGGCGACCGCCCTCCGCCGGGTCATCGAAGGTGTCCACGCTGTAGCCGAGCCGCCCGAGCATCGCCCCGGCGTTCGCCGACAGTCCCTTGTCGGGCAGCGCGACGAGCGCGCGGCCGGCCTCGCCCGCGGGAACGTCGCGGCGCGGCGGTGGAGCGGCGGGCTCCTCGCCTGCCGCCTCGGCCGGCGCCGCCGCCGGCGTCTGGCCACCCTTGCCCGCAAAGCGCACGAGGCTCTGGCACTTCGGGCACTTGACCTGGAAGGGCCGGTCGGGAACCTTGGCGTCGTCGATCGTGATCTTGTTGCCGCAGCTCGAGCAGCTCCCCTGCACGCTCTACCTCTCGATCAGGTCGTCCAGCTCGGACTTGGGCTGCGGTTTCCGGGCCGGCGCGACGTCCTTCGCCTTGATGGTCGGCCCGGCGTCCTCGCCGCTCTGGGTGTCGAGGCGCAGCGCCAGGTTGGTGCGGTTCGTGGAGTAGGAGAGCGCCGTGTCCTTGTCGAGGGTGCCGTTGTGGACGAGGCGCTCGAGCTCGTAGTCGAAGCTCTGCATGCCGTCGAGGATGCTGTCGTTCATCGCGTCGATCAGGCTCTTGCCCTCCCGCTCGCCCTCCTGCACGTACTCCCGGGTCCGGGCGGTGGAGCGCAGGATCTCGCAGATCGCCATGCGGCCCCCGCCCTGCTTCGGGATCAGGCGCTGGCTCACCACCCACTTGAAGGCCTGGGAGAAGCGCGTCCGGATCTGGCGCTCCTCGTTCTTCGGAAACACGCCGATGATGCGGTCCACCGTCTTCGCGGCGTCGATCGTGTGAAGGGTGGAGAGCACCAGATGGCCCGTCTCCGAGGCCTCGAGGGCGATCGAGATCGTCTCCACGTCGCGCATTTCGCCCACCAGGATCACTTTCGGAGCCTGGCGCAGGGCCGCCCGCAGCGCCAGCGCGAAGGTCTGGGTGTCGGCGCCGACCTCGCGCTGGTTGATGGTGGCGTTGATGTGGGGGTGCAGGTACTCGATCGGGTCCTCGATGGTGATGATGTGGATGTGCTTGTCCCGGTTCAGCTTGTTGATGACCGCGGCCAGGGTCGTGGACTTGCCCGAGCCCGTGGGCCCCGTGACCAGCACGATGCCGTTCCGCTCGGTCGTGATCTCGTTGAGCTGCGGCGGCAGGCCGAGCTCCTCGACGGTGGGGATCTTGTTGGGGATCACCCGGAGCACGATCGAGTAGCTGCCGCGCTGGGCGAAGACGTTCACGCGGAAGCGGGTCCGGCGCGGCAGGGCGTAGGAGAGGTCGGTCGAGCCCGTCTTGACGAGCTTTTCGGCCAGGTCGCGCTTGCCCTGGAGCAGCCGCATCGCGATCAGCTCGGTCTGGTACGGCAGCAGCTTCTCGATGCCGGCGTAGGACACGGGCCGCAGCGAGCCGTCGACCTCGACCTGCGGCGGGCGGCCCACGGACAGGTTGAGGTCGGAGATGTTGGGCGCCGCGTCCAGCATCGTCTCGAGGAGAGGATCGAGATC
>DASSJI010000208.1:0-35852 GCA_035691285.1 Vicinamibacteria bacterium
GGCAGAGCTTCGGTGGTATGCGTTCAATTCGATCGCGCCCAGTATCCCTACGACTGGCGACCTCATGGGCGCCTTTGACGGTCGCTACATCATGGTGACCGACTCTAACTCCCAAACAGGTGGCGGTGTCTCGAGGATCGACACGCTCACGGGTGACGTGACTGTTGTAACAGGCGTCGACGTCAACGGACCACACGGCATCGTCTACGACGGCGCCAACTTTTGGGTTTCGGGAATCTTCGACAGCTCGTTGCACAAGATCGATGCTGAGTCGGCGACCATTGTCGCGAGCTTCGCGCTTAACCAGCTCAACGCCCAGATGCAGGGGCCATACGGCATGGCGTTCGATGGGCAAGCCCTTTGGATCGCCGGTAACTTCAGCGGAACCGTCGGGAGGTTCGACATCGCGACCGAGACGCTGACGACCTACCCGGCCGCTGGAGGTCCCACACACGTTGCCTTCGACGGGCACAACGTGTGGTTGACCAACAACACGGGCGGCTCCGTGGTCAAGTACCCTATTGCGGATCCAAGTCAGTCCCAGTCGTTTGGGATCACCAACGCCTATGGTGTTGCCTTCGATGGGACACGTGTCTGGGTGTCGTCGCCGGCGACGAACTCAGTCTACAGAATCGCGCCAAATTCGAGCACGCCGGAGGGTCCGTTTTCTGTTGGGGCCAATCACCCGCAGCACTTGGCTTTCGATGGCGAGCACGTATGGTCCTCCAACTTCGTCTCGCAGGACGTCACGATACTTAACTTGAGTGACGCCCAGGTATTAGGAACCTTCCCAATCGGTGGGAACCCCACGGCGCTCGTCTTCGATGGCGCACACATGTGGGTGGTGGATGCTCTTAACAGCTTGATCTCCAGGAGATAACGCGCAATTGGTGCCGACTCATGCGAACCCGTGTGCACCGCGCGGTCCGCTCAATGTGTGGCTGTGGGATCTCGGCCAGTGCGAAGTGAGTTCAGTGTGTCTCATGCGTGGGACCCAGGCGGCACACGCGCTGAGTTGACCAAGGGATCATCGACATTTGGCTGACGCTTCCGTTCGGACCGTCAACGCGCGAATGCTAAGCTACGCCGATGGCTTCGCCCGTCAAGCGCGGTGCGACCTACGAGGACCTGCTGAAGGTCCCATCGCACCGGGTGGCCGAGATCGTGGGCGGCGAGCTCCACGTTTCGCCGCGGCCCGCCTCGCGGCACGCCCTCGCGAGCTCGGCGCTGGGGTCGGAGCTCGGGCAGCCGTTTCACCGCGGCCGAGGGGGTCCGGGCGGGTGGTGGATCATCGACGAGCCGGAGCTCCACTTCCCGAGCGAGGTCCTGGTTCCGGATCTGGCGGGCTGGCGGCGGGGGCGCCTGACAGAGTTCCCGGACGCCCCTGCAATATCACTCGCGCCGGACTGGGTCTGCGAGGTGGTGTCGCCCACCACGGAAAGGCTCGACCGGGCCAAGAAGATGCCGGTCTACGCTCGGGAGGGAGTCCGGCACCTCTGGCTCGTGAACCCGTTGGCTCGAACCCTCGAGGTCTACCGACTCGCCGAAGGCCGCTGGCTGCTTCTGGCGACGCATGAGGGGGCGGGTCCGGTCCGGGCGGAGCCCTTCGATGCCGTCGAGATCGAGCTCGCGCCGCTCTGGGGCGAGGACAAGTAGCATCGACCGCGGGCTACCCTCTCACAACACCAGGATGAACTGTCGGAACGCCTCCTCCAGGCGGCGCCACTGGGCGTCCGTCATTGGGCGGTCTTCGAGCAGCCTGTAGGCCGTATCGAGCGCAGCCAGGGCTGCCGCGGGGAGTGCATCGGCACGAGCCACGTCCCAGCCGCGATGGGCCTCCCGGCTCGAGAAGTACGTCTGGTTGCGGCGGGCGGCCGCCAGCCGGCAGGCGCCGGCCCAGAAGCCGAGCCGGAAGCGCGCGCCGAAGAAGGTCGATTGGACCATCAGGCGCCGCAGGTTCGCTGCCGCGAGGATGGGCGAGGAACGGCGCGGGCCTGACTGGATCGCCTCGCCGAGGCGCTGATAAGCCTCCGTGACGGCGTGCGCCGCGGCGGCTCGCCTGGTGGCCGCGAGGATGCGCTCGATGGCCTCTCGGGCCGAAGACAGGCTGCCCGATTCGAGGGCGCTCTCCAGCTCCTGGTGAGACACGCCGATGGCGAAGGCGTCGGGATCCGAACTGGACTGTGAGGCCACCCTGCTCGCGACACCTCCTCTTCATGAACTGCGGATAAGTGCGGCTGGTCGGCTCGCGTGGACGTGCCGGCGAGCGTGGAAAGAACCATTGACTCCGTGAGCAGTCCGGGTCTACGCTCCGACCCAAACTCAGCAGCACCTGTCCAAGGAGAAAGCGCATGCGCAACCTGCTTGCCCGCGCCGCGCTGGTCTCGTGTCTCGCTCCCGTCGCGGTGGCGCAGACGTTCACGGGCGAGGTCCGTGGCGCCGTGCGCGACGCCTCCGGCGCGGTCCAAGGCGTCACCGTCGAGCTGACCAACGAGTCCACCGGCCTGTCCTGGACGGCCACGAGCAACCGCTCGGGACAATATGCGTTCGTCAGCCTCACGCCGGGCACGTACCGCCTGAAGGCGACCGTCGCCGGCTTCCGCCCGGTCGAGAAGGCCGGCATCCACGTTGGGACCCAGGAGTTCCTCACCATGCCGGACATCGTCCTCGAGCTCAACCGTCTCGAGGAGCAGGTGACGGTCGAGGGCGAGCCTCCCCTGGTCGAGAAGGCGAGGGCGTCCGTGGGCGCCACGCTGGACAGGAATACCCTCGACGTCATCCCGAGCGCGGGCCGCAACGCGTTCTACCTCTCCGTGCTCACGCCCAACGTGCTGCACACGAGCGATCCCCAGTTCGTCCGGCAGCAGGACCAGACCAGCTCCTCGGCGCTGTCCCTGGCCGGCGGGCCGAAGCGCGCGAACAAACTACACCCTCGACGGCGTCTCGATCACCGACCTGCGCAATCGCGCCACGATCATCCCGAGCTTCGAGGCCACGGAGGAGGTCCGCGTCCAGCTCGCCACCTACGACGCCGAGATGGGGCGCACCGGCGGCGGCGTGTTCAACACGACGACGCGCTCCGGGTCGAACGCCTGGCACGGGAGCCTCCTGGGGCAGACGCGGCCGCAGTGGGCGCAGAGCCGGCTGTACTTCGATCAGCGCGCCTGCGATGCCGCCCAGGCTGCCGGTGAGGAGTGCTCGCCGAAGCCCGACACGCACTATCGCCTGTTCGGTGGGTCCCTCGGCGGACCGGTACGCCGGGACAGGACCTTCTTCTGGGCGAGCTTCGAGGGCTACAGGAGCACCACCGCGCGCAACACCGTGCTCACGCTGCCCACGGAGCTGGAGCGGGGGGGCGACTTCTCGCAGAGCGGGGTCACGATCTACGACCCGCTGACGACGCGCCCCGACGGACAGGGCGGCTACGTCCGGGATCTCTTCCCGGGCAACGTCATCCCCGGCGATCGCCTCGACCCGGTCGCCCTCAACATGCTCCCATTCCTGCCCCTGCCGCTCTCCGGCAACAGCCGGTCCGCTGTCGCGGAGATCGAGGACGAGGCGCTCCAGGCGACCTTCAAGGTGGATCACCGCTTCAGCTCGAAGTACCTCGCCTCCCTGACGTACGCCTGGTACGACTCCACGGAGCCCGAGGCGAGGTATTACGGGGGAGAGCCCGGGAGCAACCCGGGCGACCCGGGTGGCGGCGCGCTCTACCGCCGCGTGCACGTGCTGGCTTTGAACAACACGATCGTGCCTAGCTCGGACACGGTGTTGAGCCTTCGTTACGGGTTCACGTCCTTCGCGGACGACGAGCTGCCCGTGCCTTTCGATCCGGCCACCCTCGGCTTCGCCCCGGACTTCATCGCGGCGATCCCGTACGACAAGTTCCCCTCGGTCGGGATCGCGGGCTTCGCCGGCCTTGGCGCCCGCAGCCTCCAGGACACGACCTACTACTCCCACAACGCCAACGTCAGCGTTTCGAAGCTGCTCGGCCGGCACAACGTGAAGGCAGGTGCGGACTACCGCCGGATCGGAATGAAGCTCTTCGCCGGGGGCTCTTCGAGCGGCAGCTTCGACTTCAACCGCAACTTCACCCGGGGGCCGGATCCCCTGGCCGAGACCACCTCCGGCTCGTCGTTCGCGAGCTTCCTGCTCGGCTTCCCCGATTCAGGGTCCATCACCGTCGCCACCCACAACCAGTTCTTCATCGACTACGTCGCCGGCTTCGTCCACGACGACTTCCGGGTGAGTCGGAGCCTCACCTTGAACCTCGGGCTGCGCTACGAGTTCGAAGCGGGGCTGAAGGAGTCGGACGACCGCTTCACCGTGGGCTTCGACCGCGGCCGCGCGTGGCCCTTTTCGGTGCCGGGAGTCGAGCTGCGCGGCGGCTTGATGTACGCCGGGATCGACGGCTACCAGCAGCATCAAGGCGACCCGTCGAGGGCCAAGCTCGCGCCCCGCCTGGGCTTCGTGTGGTCCCCGTCGTCGCACACCGTGGTGCGCGGCGGCTACGGGCGCTTCTGGGCGCCCATCCAGTACGCCTATCCCACCGAGGGCCGCCTCGGGACGCGCGGCTTCACGGCCCAGACGTTCCTGGTGTCGAGCCTCGACGGCGGTCTGACGCCCTGCCCCGGCTGCTCGCTCACCGACCCGTTCCCCGGCGGCGTCCAGCAGCCGACCGGAAGCGCGGGCGGCATCATGACCGACGCCGGCAGCGGCCTCTCGTTCGTCGACCAGTTCCGCAAGTCACCGTACGTGGACCAGTTCTCGATCGACGTGCAGCGCGAGCTTCCGAACGGCATGCTGGCCTCCGTCGGCTACCTGGGCTCCCGCTCCCGACGGCTCTCGATCGGCGGATCCGAGTCGGGCCTCTTCAACTTCAACCAGCTCGACCGCGCGCATCTCTCGCTGGGGAACGCGCTCCTCGACCTGGTGCCCAACCCGTTCTACGGGGATCCGCGCTTCGGGCCGCTGTCGCTCTCGGAGACGGTCCCCCGCTCGCAGCTCCTTCTCCCCTATCCGCAGTTCGCCGGCGTCTACGGGAACCAGGTGAGCGAAGGCCGCGCGGCCTACGACGCCCTGGCCGTGCGGGTCGAGCGCCGCATCCAGGACGGCTGGGGCTTCACCGCCAACTACACCCTGAGCCGCGCCAGCGACAACCTCTACAACGAGGGCAACTTCTACAGCACCACGGGCGGCGCGCCGCTCGACTACGGGAACATCGAGGCGGAGTACGCTCGCTCCCTTGCCGACACGCCGCATCGGCTCAACCTCGTCGCGAGCGCGGAGCTGCCCTTCGGCCGGGGCAAGCGATGGCTGTCGGATCCGGGTGTGTGGCGCGCCCTCTTCGGCGGGTGGACGGCGAGCGTCGCCAGCTTCTGGCGCAGCGGCTTCCCGGTGGCGGTCGTCCAGGAGAGCGCGAACTCGGGCCTGGGGTCGATCCAGCGCCCCAACGTCACGGGCGTGGACCCCGCGACTCCGGGCAGCACCGAGGACCGCCTGGACCATTGGATGAACCCCGCCGCATGGTCGGCGGCCGACCCGTTCACGCTGGGCAACGCGCCGCGCACCGACACGCGCGTCCGCACGCCCACGCACAAGGGCACGGACGTCGCGCTGCAGAAGACCGAGCCGTTGCATCGGGGGGCGACGCTCACCATCCGCGCGGAGCTGATCAACGCCTTCAACCAGCCGTTGCTGCTCGGCCCGGGCAACGTCTACGGGCGCTCGGACTTCGGCAGGATCACGGGCGTCGGGGGCTTCCCGCGGATGCTCCAGGTGACGGCGCGGCTGGCGTTCTGAGCCCCTCCCGCGATGGCGCCGACGCTCAGGGCGCCTTGTCCCGCACGCAGCGGATGCCGAGGCCGAAGTCGCGGCCGTAGGGGCTCGAACCCGCGCTCCGCATCCAGACGTAGTTGGCCTTGTATCCGCTCCGCCAGCTCGGCCCGCGCCAGGTGCGGAGGAAGCCGCCCGCGAACTCGACCGGTCGGCCGTTCCTCGGGTAGTCCGAGAGGTCCGCTGCCTGCGTGGTGCCCGGCTTCTGCCGCACCTGGTCCTGGACCCACTCGCTGACGTTGCCGCCCATGTCGTAGAGGCCGAAGTCGTTGGGCAGGAACGTGCCGACTGGGGCGGACTCGACCCAGCCGTCGTCGTAGCCTGGCATGCGGCACGCGGTGCACGGAACGGGGTCGGGGTCGGAAATCGGCGGGGCACCGTACTTGCGCGTCCAGGAGTCGTCGGAGGCGTTGTCGTAGAGGCGGCCCTCGTAGAGCGGCACCGGCCCCGCAAACGACACGTACTTCCACGCGTCATGGGTCGCCTTGGCCGCGTATTCCCACTCCGCCTCGCTGGGAAGGCGACCGCCGGCCCAGGCGCAGTACGCCCCGGCCTCGAACCAGTCGACGTTGACGACGGGGTGCTTCTCCAGCTTCCAGTCGGGGTCGAAGGCGGGCGCTGGCGGCATGGCGCGTCCCGTGGCGGCCGCGAAGGCCCGATACTGGGCGACGCTCACCTCGTGACGCATCATCCAGAGAGGCCGCGGGATCGTGACCCGTATCTGCGGCCGTTCGAAAGTCTCGCAGTCGCTGTCGGGGGGCGCGCAGCCCATCGTGAAGGTTCCCGACGGAAGGCGCGCGTACTCCGCTCCGTCCCGCGCGTTCGTCCGGAACACGACGGGCGCGCGGCCCTCCAGGTCGCGGCGGCGCTGTGCCGCCTGGCGATAGGCCTGGGCGCCTGCGCCAATCGCCGCGGCAACGGCGAGGATGAAGGCGGCGCGCAGGCCGAGCGCCCAGCGTCGCGTCCGCGCGGCCGTCTCGGGGACCACCTTCAGGGCTTCCAGCGCCGAGACGATCTGGGCGGCGCTCAGCGTGCGCTGGTCGAGGCGCGGGGTGAGGCAGGCGGAAACGAGGTCGGCCACGCGGGCCGGGATGCCGGCCGCCGGCGACAAGGGCCTGGGCGGCGAACGAAGGATCGCGTTCATGGTCTCGACCACGGTTTCGCCGTCGAAGGCGCGGCGGCCCGAGAGCATCTCGTAGAGGACGACCCCATATGAGAAGACGTCCGAGCGCTGATCGGCGGGCTCACCCCGCACCTGCTCGGGCGACATGTACCCGGCGGTGCCGAGGAGCAGGCCCGGAGTCGTCAGGAGCGTCGAGGTGGGCGTCGGAGTGCGCCGGGTCGCCGGCCGGCTCACCTGCTTGGCCAGCCCGAAGTCGAGGATCTTCGCGACGCCCGCTCGCGTCAGGAAGATGTTCTCGGGCTTGAGGTCGCGGTGGACGATGCCGGCGCCGTGCGCCGCGGCCAGGCCGCGGGCGATCTGGACCGCCCAGAGAAGGGCTTCGTGCAGCGGGATGCGGCCGCGCTGCATGCGGGCGCGCAGCGTCTCGCCGTCGAGCAGCTCGGTGACGGCGAAGGCCACGCCGTCCACACGCTCGAAATCGTGGATGGCGAGGATGTTCGGGTGTGAGAGGTTCGCCACCGCCCGTGCCTCGCGCTCGAAGCGGGCCATGGCCACCGCGCTCGCCGTCACCGGCTGGGGAAGCACCTTGATGGCGACGTCGCGGCCGAGGCGCGTGTCCAGAGCCCGGTAGACCTGGCCCATCCCGCCGTAGCCCACGAGGGCCACGATCTCGTAGCGTCCCAGCCTTGCACCCGAGGACAGCACGCTGAATGCCGGAAGCGCCAGCTCCTCCATGAGGCCGCGGCTCTCGTCGTGAGCGGCGACGAGCCGCTCGAGCTCGTCGCGCAAGCCGGGATCGTCCCGGCAGGCTTCGGCCAGGTAGGCGTCGCGCTCCTCGGGCGGCCGGCCGATCGCCGCCTGGAACAGCGTCTCCAGCCGCTGCCAGCGTTCAGGTGTCATGGTTCGAAGGATCTTCGGGAACCTTTTAGCACGGGGCCTGCGGGGGTCGTATGACGACAGGCGTCGCCGGACATCACGTCCAGCGGACGACTCAGCTCGGCCTACCTGTCGAACAGCGCGAAGAGGCGCGTGGGCCCGCCGCTGCCTCCGGCGAGGTTGACGGGAGCGACCAGCACGCTGAAGCCCTTGGCGGGAAGGGAGGTGAGACCCGTCGCGTTCTCGACGTGGTACACGTTGGCGGGCATCGTCGTGCGGTGGACCTCGAACTTCTCCGACGGGCCGTGGTCGACGCTGGGCGTGTCGATGCCGATGCCCGCGACCGTGCGCTCGCGCACGAGGAAGGCAGCCGCCTCCACGGACAACCCCGGGAAGTGCTTCACCTCGTCCCGCTCGTTCATGTAGCGCGCCTGGTCGGGCCAGCGGCGGTCCCAGCCGGTGGCGACGAGGATCACTGCCCCTTCCGGGATGCGACCTTCCTGGGCTTCGAAGCGGTGGACGTCCTCGACGCTCAGGCGGTAGTCCTCGTTCGCGGCGACCTGCACCTGGACGTCGATGCGGACGCCGGGACGGAGCAGGCGCTCGACGGGAATCCGGTCCGTCGTCCACGTGCCCCCCGAGTGGACCGGGGCGTCGAGGTGCGTTCCGAAGTGCTCCTCGGACGAGAACGAGCCCATGGCGAAACCCTCGCCCTGGACGCCCTTCCGCGAGAACTCCGGGGATCCCGACCAGCTCGGATCGGTGTCCGACAGCGGATGGCCGAGGTCGAGGATGCGGGTTGGCGGAGCGGCGGTGGCGGAAAGGGCCAGCACGAGGCAGCTCAGCTCGATCAGGAGGCGTCGCATGTTCACCCCACGCAGTGGTTCAGGAGATCTCTCTGTCCAAGGCGGCGAGCAGCGTGCGAATGTTGCGGGCATTCTGGCCGAAGTCCCAGTCGAAGGTCCGGGACTTCGACTTCACGCTCACCTGCGTGCGGCCCTTCTCGTGGCGGATCCGGATGACGACGTCGTGCTCGAGCCGGACCAGGGTCGTGTAAAGCGCCTGGATCTCCGCACCCTCCGGACCCTTGCCCTCGCCGACGAGACGCCAGCGCGGGAGCGCCGCCAGGGCGGCCTTCGCGGCCTTCGTGACCTTCTCGACGCTCGCGCTGTAGTGCCTCGGCTGGAGCTCGGGGTACTCGGGGGTCTTGCCGGTCTCTACTGCGTTGATGCGCGGCCACGCGAGCACCGCGCCGAGAGCGGCGGCAGCCAGGCCCAGCAGCGCGACGCGACGCAGCATCCGCTTCATCAGGCCTTCCCAGCCAGGGCGAGGGGAAGCTGCGGCGCGGACACGGCCCGCAGCACTTTCCGCGTCAGCGACGACATGGGCAACGCGGTCGCATCCTCGGCGCTCACCCAGGCGTAGCGATCGGGGTCCGATGGGGGACGCCGGCGCAGCCGCGCGCGATACGCTTCCACGCGGATGCGGCGGAAGGTGACGGCGTGGCGCGCCCGCGCGAGCAAGGCTTGCGCCTCGATCTCGATCCCGTCCTTCTCCGCCAGCTCGCGCACGAGATCAGGGTAGCCCCGGGAGTCCAGGGACGTCTGTGGGATCTCCCACATCCGGCCCAGGAGGCGGCCCTCGGCCCGCCGCACCAGCAGGATCTTCCCGGCGCGCTCGACGACGGCCGCGGCTACCGTCACGTCGACGGGCGCACGGAGCCGTTTGCCTTCCGGCAGGCGGTCGACGATGCCTTGCTCGAGGGCCCGGCACTCGCCGCGGACGGGGCAGGCCGGGCACGCGGGGTCACGCGGCGTGCAGACGGTCGCTCCGAGCTCCATGAGGGCCTGGTTCCAGTCGCCAGGGGCCTCGTGGTCGAGCAGCTCGTCTGCCTTTTCGTAGTACGGTCCGTCCGTGCGCCAGCGCGCTCCACGGAGCGCGAGGAGCCGCGCGAGGACGCGGCGCACGTTGCCGTCCACGACCGGAAGCGGCAAGCCGTACGCGATCGAGAGGATCGCGCTGGCGGTGTAGAGGCCGACTCCCGGTATGGCGAGAGCGGCTTCGAGGCTCCGGGGGAAGCGCCCGCCGTAGCGCTCGACCACGCAGCGCGCGCCACGGCGCAGGTTGCGGGCGCGATGGTAGTAGCCGAGGCCGGACCATGTGGCGAGGACCGCGTCCTCGGGCGCGCCGGCCAGGGCTTCGACGGTGGGGAAGCGCTCCAGGAAGGCTTCGTAGTACGGGCGGACAGCCTTCACCGTCGTCTGCTGGAGCATGACCTCCGAGACCCAGATGCGGTAGGGATCCCGCGTGCGCCGCCACGGCAGGTCGCGACGGTTGCGCCCGTACCAGGCGAGAAGGCGCCGACGAGGGAAGGCCGCCGCCCGAATGGTGAGTCACTCCTTCCTTGGGGCCCGACTGGCGAACTCGCGCGCGTGCACGAGCTCCGGCCGGCCCGGCGTGTCCGCCTTGGGGCAGAACTCGAGGATCCGCGCGTAGTCCGAGCCGGCCTCGTCGCTCCGGCCGGCCAGCTCGGCCGCCCGTGCGGCCCCGTACACGCCCCGGAAGCGGTTGGGCTCCTTCTTCATGGTCTTCTCGAAATCGGCGAGCGCATCGCCCGGGCGCCTCAGCTCCAGGAGCATCTCCGCGAGGAGCTCGCGGGCGGGGGCGAGCGGCCCCGGCGAGATGGCGCTCTTCTCGGTGGCGTCCTCCTGGTCGGCGGCGACCCGCATGAGGGCCAGCGCCTCGTCGGCCTCGCCCTCGGCCCGGAGCGTCCAGGCCTCCGCCGCCTTGCGCTGGATCTCGACCTGCTCCGTCCAGTACGGGTCGTTCCCCTTCGCGAGCGCATCGTGCAGCTCGCTCAGCTTCGCGACGTCGGCGCGGGCCGCGGCCGGATCGCCCGAGCGGGCGGCGCCCATCGCGCGGGCGAAATGGGTGACGGAGTCGGCCCAGGCGAAGCGGCTGGGCCGCGGCTGAAGCGCCGCCGCCTCCTTCCACGCTCCGCGCTCGAGCGCGTAGCGTGCCGGGATCGTCGCGAGGGCGTAGACGCCGGCGGCGCCGGGCGCGGCCGCGCCCTTCGCGTCGACGTCCAGGCGAGCACGTGCCTCCTCGAGGCCTTCGAGCACGCGCGCCGCCGCCCGGTCCTGGCCGCTCTGAAGGTACGCGTAGACCTGGTAGTCGAAGGCGTGGAGCTCCTCGGCGGTCGCGCCGTCCTTGCGGGCCGCCGCGGCCGAGGCGAGGTTGGTGTCGATCGACTCCTGCCAGGAGCCGACGCGGGTGAAGGTGTGCGACGGCATGTGCAGCGCGTGGGGCGCGTCGGGCGCGACCTTCGCGTAGCGCCGGGCAGCGGGAAGCGCCCGTTCCGCGAGGGGCGGGACGTCGTAGCTGTGGATGATGTAGTGGGCGATGCCGGGGTGGTCCGGCTGCCGCTCCCACTCCCGGCCCAGGATCGCCGCCGCCTTCAGCAGGTTCCCGTAGCTCTTGTCCGAGGGTGGCCAGCTCTGGTCGAGGGCCAGGGCGTAGTAGATGCGCGCCTCGGGATCGTCGGGGTAGCGGGCGGCGAGCTGTTCCATCGCCTTCTCGTAGGCCACGGTGCGCGCGTGGTGGTCCAGCGTCTCGAAGTCCTTGTACAGCACCTCGACCGCCGCGATGTAGTCGCGCTCGCGCTGCGTCTTCGCGCCCGTGGCCTTGGCCCTCTCGACGATCGCGCGTCCCTCGGCCAGCATCTTCGGCGTGCGCACCGCCGGCCCCGAGAAGGGATTGCCCCACTGGCTCATCGCGAGGCCCCAGCAGGCGATCGCGCAACGCGGATCCTTCTGCAGCACCTGGTTGAAGCCGTCGCTCGCCGCCGAGAACCAGAAGGAGTGCAGGAGCGCCATGGCCCGGTCGAGGTCGTCCGCGACCTCGGCGCTGCAGGAGTTCGCGAAGTGCACCTTGCCGAGCCGCTCGGCCGGCTCGCCGGCGTGGTGCTCATGCTGCGCGGCGGCCGGGCCCGCGGCCACACAGGCGGCCGCCGAAACGGCCCGGACGGCGCGATCGAAGCTCATGACTGCCTCCTTCACCGTCGTCCGCCGGAGCATCGGCTCCGGAGACCTCGACGTGAGCGGGGCAACTACCCCGAGGCTTCCAGGGGGATCGGCACGCCGACCGCGCGCAGCACCGCACGCTCCACGGCGCGCAGGAGGCTCGGCGGCAGCGCCGCTCCGAGTGCCGGCCCGCGGATTTCCCCCTTCGGCAGCGTCGTGATCTGCTCGCACTTGAGGACCGAGCTCGCGGTCACGCCTCCCTGACCCCGCCTGAGGAGGACGTGCGTGGGAGCGGGTCGCAGACGCGTGGAACAAGGGATGACGATGACGTCGCTGGCGTTCTGGTTCCGGTAATCGGGCGAGAGAACCAACGCTGGCCTGCGCTTGTCCAGGCTGATCCAATAGATGCGGCCGCGCTGGGGCGCATCCACCTCAGCGTCTCCTCCTCCGTCCGGACTCGGGGCCGTCGTCCACGCGCAGGCGTCGAGCCGCCAGCGTGGACGCGCGCGCAACCGCTTCGTCCTCGCTTCGTTCCTCGGCCGTCAGGCCTTCGTAATAGGCGATCGTGGCGGCTTCGAGCTCTTGCGCCTCTCTCTCGCGTGCCGTGGTGCGAAGCCAGCCCTCGAGAACGCGGCTCCTCGACCGAGCAGCGGCTCGCGCCGCCCGGTCGATCCGAGCGACGAGGTCGCGAGGGAGGGAGACGCTGATCTTCACGCGTGTCGCCTGCATACATCCGATACTACCATTCTTCCTACCTGGCCTAGCCGAGCCTCTCGATGTCCGCCCCCAGCCCGCGCAGCTTCTCGTCGATCCGGTAGTAGCCGCGGTCCAGGTGGTACACGCGGTCGACGACGGTCTCGCCGCTCGCGGCGAGGCCGGCGAGCACGAGGCAGGCCGAGGCGCGCAGGTCCGTGGCCATCACCTGCGCGCCGGAGAGCGAGGCGGGCCCGGTCACGATCGCGACGCGGCCGCTCTCCGTCACGTTCGCGCCCATCCGGCGCAGCTCGGCCACGTGCATGAAGCGGTTCTCGAAGATGTTCTCGGTGATCGTGCACGTGCCCGTGGCCTGCGTCATGAGGACCATGTACTGCGCCTGCATGTCGGTGGGGAAGCCGGGGTGGGGCAGCGTGGTCACGTTGGCGGGGCGAATGACCCGCGGCGCGCGCACGCGCAGGTTGTCCGGCCCCTCCTCGATGCGGACGCCGGTCTCACGGAACTTGTCGATCACGGCCCGCAGGTGGGCGGGACGACAGCGCTGGATCTCGATCTCGCCGCCGCCGATCGCGCACGCCGCCACGAACGTCCCGGACTCGATCCGGTCGGGGATGACCGTGTGGCTCGTGCCCCGCAGCCCGTCCACGCCCTCGATGCGCAGGGTCGAGGTGCCCGCGCCCTCGATCCGGGCTCCCATGGCGTTGAGCAGGTCGGCGAGGTCCTCGACCTCCGGCTCGCAGGCGGCGTTCTGCACGACCGTGAGCCCCTCGGCGCGCGCCGCGGCCATCATGACGTTCTCGGTGCCCGTCACCGTCACGGTGTCGAAGTGGATCTCCGCGCCGCGCAGGCGCTCGGCCCGCGCCTCGACGTAGCCGTGCTCGACGGCGATCGAGGCGCCGAGCTTCTCGAGCGCCAGCAGGTGGAGGTTGATCGGACGCGCGCCGATCGCGCATCCCCCGGGCAGCGAGACGCGGGCGTGCCCCGCGCGGGCGAGGAGCGGGCCGAGGACCAGGACCGAGGCCCGCATGGTCTTCACGAGGTCGTAGGGGGCTTCCACCGAGGAGAGCTTCGCGGCGTGCACGGCGACGCTGCCGCCGACGCGGAACTCCACGGCTGCGCCCAGGGCCTGGAGCACGCGGCCCATGGTCCGGATGTCGCGGACCTCGGGCACGTTGTCGAGAACGACCGGCTCGCTGGTCAGGAGCGCGGCGCACAGCTCCGGAAGCGACGCGTTCTTGGCTCCGGAGATGCGGACGGTGCCCTCGAGGGGCCGGCCTCCGACGATGCGGATCTTGTCCATCGGCGGGCAAGAGTCTATCCTTCCGGCCTCGACGCGCCCAAGGAAGATCGGAGGACTCATGAGCCGAAAGACCCTCGCGCCCTGCCTCGCGCTCGCGCTCTCCGCGTGCGGAGCTCCGAAGGAGCCTGCGAAGGCGTCCCCCGGCGCCCCGCTGCAGAGCCTGGGCTCCGGCGAGGGCGCGGTCGCGATCGTGGCGTGGGCGGGCTACATCGAGCGCGGCGACACGGACAAGAGCTACGACTGGGTCACGGGCTTCGAGCAGGAGACCGGCTGCAAGGTCAGCGTGAAGACCGCGGCCACCTCCGACGAGATGGTCGCCCTCATGAACGACGGCGGCTTCGACCTGGTGACGGCTTCTGGAGACGCGAGCCTGCGCCTCATCCGAGGCAGGACCGTGCAGGAGGTCAACCTCGCCCTCGTCCCGAGCTGGAGCAAGGTGGACCCGCGCCTCCAGGACGCGCCGTGGCACACCGTCGGCGGCAAGCACTACGGCGTGCCGTACCAGTGGGGCTCGAACGTGCTCATGTACAACACGAAGGTCTTCGGGTCGAAGGCCCCGGATTCGTGGAACGTGGTCTTCGAGGAGACGAAGCTGCCCGACGGGAAGACCAACAAGGGGCGCGTCCAGGCCTTCGACGGCCCGATCTACATCGCCGACGCGGCCCTGTACCTCATGACGCACAAGCCCGAGCTGGGCATCAAGGACCCGTACGCCCTCGACCGCAAGCAGTTCGACGCCGCCCTGGCCCTCCTCCGCCAGCAGCGGAAGATCGTCGGGCGCTACTGGCACGACGCGTTCATCCAGGTGGACGACTTCGTGAACGAGGGCGTCGTGGCCTCGAGCTCCTGGCCGTTCCAGGTCAACCTGCTCCAGAGCAAGAAGGCGCCCGTGGCCAGCGTGATCCCCAAGGAGGGCGCGACGGGCTGGGCGGACACCACGATGATGCACGCGAGCGCGCCCCACCCGAACTGCGCCTACCGGTGGCTGGAGCACTCGATCTCGCTCAAGACCCAGGGCGACCTGGCCGCGTGGTTCGGCTCGGTGCCCGCGGTGCCCGCAGCCTGTCAGGGCAACGCGCTGCTCGGAGAGAAGGGCTGCGAGACGAACGGCGCCGGCAACTTCGACAGGATCCACTTCTGGCGCACGCCGGTCGCGGCGTGCGGCGAGGGCCGCGAGTGCGTGCCTTACCACGAGTGGGTCACGAGCTCGATCGCCGTCATCGGTGGACGCTAGCCGAGTCGCGGTCCGGCTTCGCGACGTCCACCGGCACTTCGGCGACGTGCGCGCGGTGGACGGCGTCAGCCTGGAGATCCGGGACGGGGAGTTCTTCTCGATGCTCGGCCCCTCGGGCTCGGGCAAGACGACCTGCCTGCGCCTCATCGCGGGCTTCGACCAGCCGACCCGCGGGGAGGTCGAGCTGTTCGACGCGCAGACGGCCGGCGTGCCTCCCTGGGAGCGCGACGTCAACACCGTCTTCCAGGACTACGCGCTCTTTCCCCACATGGACGTGGCCGAGAACGTCGCCTACGGCCTGCGCGTGAAGGGCGTGCCGAGGGCGGAGCGGGAGCGGCGGGTTGCGGAGGCGCTGGACATGGTGCGGCTGCCCGGCGTCGCCGCGCGGCGGCCCGCGCAGCTCTCCGGCGGCCAGCGGCAGCGCGTGGCCCTCGCCCGCGCCCTCGTGAACCGTCCCCGGGTGCTGCTGCTCGACGAGCCCCTGGGCGCGCTGGACCTCAAGCTGCGCCAGGACATGCAGGGCGAGCTGAAGGCGCTCCAGCAGCGCCTCGGGATCACCTTCGTCTACGTGACCCACGACCAGGAGGAGGCCCTGGCCATGAGCGACCGCCTCGCGGTGTTCAGCCAGGGGCGCGTCGACCAGGTGGGAACCCCGGCCGCGGTCTACGAGGATCCGGCGACGGCTTTCGTGGCGGGCTTCGTGGGCGTCGCAAACCAGTTGGAAGGCGAGCTCGCGCGGAGCGCCACAGGCTCCCCGGAGCCCTTCTCGATCCGTCCGGAGAAGCTCCGGCGTCTCCAGGACGGCGAGGCCGCGCCCGCGGGCCACCGCATCGTGTCCGGACGGGTGGCGGAAACGCTCTACCACGGCGCCTTCACCCGCTACGCGGTCGAGACCGAGGGGGGCCGACTCGCCGTCGTGGAGCAGAACCGGGCGGAGGCGAGCGACGAAGCGCCCCGGGCGGGGCTGCCGGTGCGCATCGTCTGGCCCGTCGCCGCCGAGCGTCGGCGCTCCCGCCCGTGATGGCGCGGCTGGCTCGCGCTCTCTATCGGCGCCCGGGTCTGGGCCTGGGGCTCCTGCTCGCCGCCCCGCTGCTGTGGATGGGGCTGCTGTACGTCGGCTCCCTCTTCGCCCTGGTCGTCCAGAGCTTCTTCCGCCTGGACGACTTCACCGGGCTCGTCGTGCGCCGCTTCACCCTCGACACCTGGCGCTCGCTGCTGCAGCCCGCCCACCTGGACATCGCCCGGCGCACGCTGACGATGGCGGCCCTCGTCACCCTCGCGGACGCCGTGCTGGCCTTCCCCGTCGCGTACTACATGGCCCGCTACGCCTCGGGCCGCGTGAAGGCGCTGCTCGCGCTGGCCGTGCTCCTGCCGCTCTGGTCGAGCTACCTCGTCCGGGTCTACGCCTGGAAGCTGATCCTCGCGAAGGAGGGCGTGCTGACGTGGCTGCTCGCTCGGCTCGGTCTCCTGCCGCTCCTGGACCAGGTGCTCCTGCTGCCGGGCGTCGGCGCGTCGTCGCTCTCGGTCTCGCCGCTCGGGACCTTCGTAGCGTTCGTCTACGTCTGGCTGCCCTACATGATCCTTCCGATCCAGGCGGCCCTCGAGCGCGTGCCACGCTCGCTCCTCGAGGCGTCGGCGGACCTCGGCGCGCCGCCGTGGCGTACGTTCGCGCGGGTGACCCTGCCCCTCGCCCTGCCCGGAGTGGCGGCCGGCTCCATCTTCACGTTCTCGCTCACCCTGGGCGACTTCATCGTTCCCGGCACCCTGGGCAACTCGAGCCCGTACATCGGACAAGCGGTGCTCGCGCACCAGGGCACGGCGGGGAACATCCCCCTGGCGGCGGCGTTCACGGCGATCCCGATGGCGATCATGGCGCTCTACTTGGTTGCGGCCAAGCGGCTCGGAGCCTTCGATGCGCTCTGACGAGCGGGCGCCGCTCCTCCTGAAGCTGGCGGTCGCGGGCGCGCTGCTCTTCCTCCACGTGCCGTTCGCGGTGATCGTGCTCTACTGCTTCACGACCGAGGACGCGTCGTTCGTGTTCCCGCCGCCCGGGCTCACCCTCGATTGGTTCCGGGTCGCCTGGGAGCGGCCCGACATCTGGCGCGCGCTGGGACTCTCCCTCCGCGTGGCCGGGGCGGCGACGCTCCTCGCGCTCGTCCTGGGGACGCTGGCCGCCCTCGCGGTGCACCGCATGCGCGCCGTCGGCCGCGAGACGGTCTCGTTGCTGCTCGTGCTTCCGATCGCGCTCCCGGGCATCGTGAGCGGCATCGCGCTGCGGTCGGCGATGAGCCTGGGCGGGCTGCCCTTCAGCTTCTGGACCATCGTGGTGGGCCACGCGACCTTCTGCATCGTCGTGGTCTACAACAACGTGCTCGCCCGGCTGCGCAGGACGCCCGCCTCCCAGCTCGAGGCGTCCATGGACCTGGGAGCCTCGAGCTTCGGGACCTTCCGGCGCGTGACGCTGCCGAACCTGGCGACGGCCCTGGTCGCGGGCGGGATGCTGGCCTTCGCCCTCTCGTTCGACGAGGTGATCGTCACGACCTTCACGGCCGGGCAGCAGGAGACGCTGCCGATCTGGATCTTCAGCCAGCTCACGAAGCCGCGTCAGCGGCCGGTGACGAACGTGGTGGCTGTTCTCGTGGTCGCCGTCACCACGGTGCCGATCCTGCTCGCGCACCACCTGACGCGGTCGACGTCCACGATCGAAGGCGGGCAGCGGTAGGAGCCGGCTAGAATCACGACCCTCGGGGGCAGAGCATGATGCGAAAGTGCGTCCTGGTGGCGTTCGCGACGGTGGCGGTGCGGGGACTGGCCGAGGAGCGCGTCGACCTCGCGGCCGTCCACCGCATCAAGGCCGAGGCCTTCCAGAACGGCCAGGTGATGGACCACCTCTTCCACCTGACCGACGTGCACGGACCGCGCCTGACGGCGTCGCCGGGCTTCGAGGCCGCGGCGGCGTGGGCCGTCGCCCGGCTGCGCGAGTGGGGCGTCGAGGCCCGCACCGAGCCGTGGGGGAGCTTCGGCAGGAGCTGGGCCCTCGAGCGATACGCGGCCCGCATGCTCTCCCCGACGCGGGCGACGCTCCCCGGCGTGCCCCGCGCCTGGTCCTCGGGGACGAACGGCCCCGTCACGGCCGGAGTGGTGCTCGCGCCCGTCTTCATGACCTGGGAAGACGAGGACCGGCGCGATCCGTCGAAGGTCGCGGCGCGGATCGCCCGCTACGCCGACGCGCAGCGGGGCAAGCTGCGCGGGAAGATCGTCATGATCGAGCCCCGGCGCGAGCTCGCGATGCCGACCGAGGCGGCCGCCCGGCGCTTCGACGACGGCGAGCTCGTGAAGCTGGCTGCGGCGCCGGACCCGTTCCCCACGCCGAAGCTCGAGTGGCCGATCCAGTCGCTCCCCGAGGACCTCAGGGAGCGCGAGCGCCTGATCGAGCGCCTGCCCCTCGAGATCTCCGAGGCGCTGTGGCAGGCACAGACGGCCGCATGGGATCCCCTCTGGCGCTTTCTCCGCGAGGAGGGCGTGGTCGCGCTGTTCACCTCGGACAAGCGGGGCGCGGGCGGGATCGCGTTCGCCGAGGAGGCGGGCCTGTGGCGCGCCGGCTCGCCCGTCCCGCCCCCGCTCGTGGTCCTCGAGCCCGAGCCGTACGCGCGCCTCGCGCGCCTCCTCGAGCGCCGGATCGCCGTCGAGGTCGAGCTGGACGTGGCGGTGGATTTCCCCGAGGCGGATCGGACGGCTTCGAACGTCGTCGCGGAGATCCCGGGCGGCCGGCGCAGGCAGGAGATCGTCATGCTCGGCGCGCACCTCGACTCCTGGCACGCGGGGACGGGAGCCACGGACAACGCCGCCGGCTGCGCCGTGGCGCTGGAGGCCATGCGCGTCCTGAAGTCCCTGGGCGTCACCCTGGACCGCACCGTGCGGCTCGCCCTGTGGAGCGGCGAGGAGCAGGGGCTCCACGGCTCGCGGGCCTACGTCAAGGAGCACTTCGGCGATCCGGTGACGATGGCGCTCGCGGCCGACCACGCCCGGCTGGCCGGCTACTTCAACGTCGACAACGGCACGGGCCGGATCCGCGGCGTGTACCTTCAGGGCAACGACATGGTGCGGCCGATCTTCGAGGCCTGGCTCGGGCCGTTCCGAGACCTGGGGGCGACGACGCTCTCGATCCGCGACACGGACGGCACCGATCACCTGTCGTTCGACGCCGTCGGCTTGCCCGGCTTCCAGTTCATCCAGGACCCGGTGGACTACAGCACGCGGACCCACCATTCCGACCTCGACGTGTACGACCACATCCAGCCGGCCGACATGATGCAGGCTTCGGCGATCCTCGCCGCATTCGTCTACCACGCCGCCAACCGGCCCGAGATGCTGCCGCGCAAGCCGCTGCCGAAGCCGCTCCCGCCGCGAGTGGACCGTAACCTCCCGGGGCGCTGACGCAACCGTGCGCCCCACCCGGATGCATCACTGCCATAACCGTGATATGCATAACATATGGCGCGCACGACGCTGGTCCTCGATGACAAGGCCCGCGAGGCCGCTCGAGCCCTGGCGCGCCGGTACGGCTGCTCGCTGTCCGAAGCGACGCGCCGAGCCCTCGTCGGCCAGAGGTACGCCGAGCTGGGAGTGACGCGCGAAAGGCGCCGACAACGGGTGCAGGCCCTGAGCCGGCTCTTCGACCTCTTCGCAGACAACGATCCCGCCGCCGAGGTGAGGCGGCTCAAGGCAGAGGACGAGGGCTTCTGACGCGGTATCACCTCGACACGGACTTCGTCGTCTACGCGCTTTCGAGCCCCGGGCCTGAACGCAGACGCCTGCGCGCGCTGGCGGACTCCGACGCCGAGATCCAGATGAGTGCTGTGGCCTGGTACGAGTTCTCCCGCGGCCCCAGGACTCCCGAGCAGCTCGCCGTGGGCCGAGTGCTCCTGGGCGAGGAAGGGGTGGTGGCCTTCTCCGAAGCCGTCGCCGCCCAGGCCGCCGAGGTCTTCAGGCGCCTGGGCTCGCCACGCAGGAAGGCTGCGGATGTGGCGATCGGCGTCACGGCGGCGCTCCACGACGCCGTGTTGATCACGCGCAACGCCCGCGATTTCGCGGGCGTGCCCGGCCTAACGGTCGAAGCGATCGCCCCCCGCAAGCCCTGAGCTTCGCGCCGTGATCATCCGCGGGATGCCTTGCAGGTCGGTGACGACGGATTCCACGCCGAAGCCGTCGCGGCGCAGCACCTCCTCGACCGCGTCCGCCTGGCCCTGGCCGACCTCGACGATCAGCCAGCCGCCGCGCTTCAGGGATCGGTGGGCCTGAGGTGCGAGGCGCCGGTACACGCTGAGGGGCTCGCCCGGCGGGAAGAGCGCGACCTTCGGCTCGTGGTCTCGCACCTCGGGGGCGAGGGCATCAGCCGGGTCGACGTAGGGCGGGTTGCAGGCGACGAGGTCGAAGCGTTCGGGCGGCTCCGCCACGGGCGCCAGCAGGTCGCCCTCGTGGAACGCGACGCGTCCCGCGAGGCCGAGGCGCCGCGCGTTCTCGCCGGCGACGGCGAGGGCGGCCGTGGACACGTCCGTGGCGTGGACCTCGGCTCCGTCGAGCTCGGCCGCGAGGGACAAGGCGATGCAGCCCGAGCCGGTCCCCACGTCGACCAGGGCGGGGCGCGGCAGCGGGCGCAGCCGGCGCAGGGCCTCTTCCACGACCAGCTCGGTCTCCGGCCGCGGGATCAGCACGTCCGGCGTCACGAGGAACTCGTGCCGCCAGAACGCCTGGCTGCCGGTCAGATGCTGGAGCGGCCGGCGGGAGGCGCGCTGGGCCAGGAGGGCTTCGAAACGGACGACCGCATCGGTCGGCACGGGCTCACGGGCTGACGCGATCACGCGGGCGCGCTCCCACCCGAGCACGTGGCGGAGCAGCCGCTCCGCGTCGAGGGCCGCGGACTGGACGCCCGCGGCCTGCAGCCGCCGCGCGGCCGCATCCAGGAGCGCGGCGACCGAGGGGTCGGGCGCCGTCATGCGCAGCCCTTACGCCGACTGCTTGAGCTTCTCGGCCTGGTGGTGCGCGACCAGGCCCTGAACGATCTCCTCGAGGTCGCCGTCCAGGATGTCGGGAAGCCGGTGGAGCGTCAGGCCGATGCGGTGGTCCGTGACCCGGGACTGCTGGAAGTTGTAGGTGCGGATCTTCTCGCTCCTGTCCCCGGAGCCGACCTGGCTCCTGCGCTCGCTGGCGATCGCCTTCTGCTGCTCCTCCAGAGCCACCTCGTAGAGGCGCGCCCGCAGCACCTTCATGGCCTTCTCGCGGTTCTTGATCTGGCTCTTCTCGTCCTGGCACGAGACGACGGTGTTGGTCGGGAGGTGGGTGATGCGCACGGCGGAGTACGTGGTGTTGACGCTCTGGCCGCCGGGACCCGAGGAGCAGAAGGTGTCGATGCGCAGGTCCTTGGGGTCGATCTTGACGTCGACCTCCTCGGCCTCGGGCAGGACGGCGACGGTGATCGCCGAGGTGTGGATGCGGCCGGAGGCCTCGGTGACCGGAACGCGCTGGACGCGGTGCACGCCGCTCTCGTAGCGCAGCTTCGAGTAGACCCGGCCGCCCTCGATCATCGCGATGACTTCCTTGATGCCCCCCTGTCCCGAGCGGCTCATGGAGACGACGTCCACCTTCCAGCCCTGGCGCTCGGCGAAGCGCGCGTACATGCGGAAGACCTCCGCCGCGAACAGGGCGGCCTCGTCGCCGCCGGTGCCGGCGCGGATCTCGAGGAGGACGTTCTTCTCGTCGTTGGGATCCTTGGGGATGAGCAGGAGCGGGATCTCCGCGTCGAGGGCGTCGCGCCGGGCCTCCAGGCTGCGGATCTCGTCGTGGGCCAGCTCGCGCAGGTCCGGGTCGCTCTCGACCTTGGCCATCTCCTGGACCTTGGTGATCTCGCCGAGGGCGCTCTTGTAGGCGCGATAGCGCTCGACGACCGGCGTCATCTCCTTGGACTCCCTGGCCAGCTTCTGGTAGGCGGACGGGTCCTGGGCCACCTTCGGATCGGACATCGCCCGCTCGACCTCGACGAAGCGGGCCTCGATGTCCTTCAGCTTCTGGAAGGTGATGGAGTCCATTAGACACTTTCGGGGGGGGACGGAACCCCGCACCCCCCCGCCCGCTTCGCGCTCCCCCCCCTGCCGCTCGGGCGGGAGTGAATCCCGCCCTCGCTGCTCTCGGTCATCGGCAACCTGGAAGCCTCAGGCCTCTGCGGCGGAGGCCTTCTTGCGGCTGCCGTACTTGCGGGTGAAGCGCTCGATGCGGCCCGCTGCGTCGACCAGCTTCTGCTTGCCGGTGAAGAAGGGATGGCAGCTCGAGCAGATCTCGAGGCGCAGGTCCTCGCCCTTGGTGGAGCGGGTCCTCCAGGTGGCGCCGCAGGCGCAGTGGACGTTGACTTCCTTGTAGTTCGGATGGATCCCAGGCTTCATGACTCCCTCGGTCGAGCGGCTCGGCGGCCACCGCAAACGAAGATCTTACAGGACTTCGGGCCGGCTGTCCCCTCAGCCGCCCGCCACGGCGCTCATGCTGTCCAGGAAGTCCTTGTTGCTCTTCGCTTTCGCGAGCCGCTCCAGCATCAGCTCCATGGTCTCGAAGGGCGACAGGGTCGACAGCACCTTGCGCAGGATCCACATCCGGTTGAGCTCGTCCCGGGAGAGCAGGAGCTCCTCCTTGCGCGTTCCGCTCTTGTTGATGTCCATGGCGGGGAAGATGCGCCGGTCTGCCATCTTCCGGTCCAGGACGATCTCCATGTTCCCGGTGCCCTTGAACTCCTCGAAGATCACGTCGTCCATGCGCGACCCGGTCTCGACGAGGGCCGTGGCGATGATGGTCAGCGAGCCGCCGCCCTCGATGTTCCGCGCGGCGCCGAAGAAGCGCTTCGGCCGCTGCAGGGCCTGGGAGTCGACGCCGCCCGAGAGCACCTTGCCCGAGGACGGGATGATCGCGTTGTGGGCCCGGGCCAGGCGTGTGATCGAGTCGAGCAGGATCACGACGTCCTTCTTGTGCTCGACCAGCCGCTTCGCCTTCTCGATGACCATGTCGGCGACCTGGACGTGGCGGGTGGCGGGCTCGTCGAAGGTGGAGCTGATCACCTCGGCGTTGACCGAGCGCTGGAAGTCCGTCACCTCCTCGGGCCGCTCGTCGACGAGCAGCACGATCAGGTGGACGTCCCGGTGGTTGCGCACGATGGACCGGGCCATGTTCTGCAGGATGATGGTCTTGCCCGTGCGGGGCGCGGCGACGATGAGGCCGCGCTGGCCCATGCCGATGGGCGTCATCAGGTCGAGGATGCGGCACAGCAGGTTGTCGGGCGTCGTCTCGAGCCGCAGGCGCCTGTGGGGGTAGAGCGGCGTGAGGTTGTCGAAGAGGACCTTGTCCTTGCTGGCCTCCGGGGGATCGAAGTTGACGGCGTCCACGCGCACCAGGGCGAAATAGCGCTCGCCCTCGCGAGGGCCGCGCACGTGCCCCGTCAGGGTGTCGCCGGTGCGCAGGTCGAAGCGGCGGATCTGGGAGGGCGAGACGTAGATGTCGTCGGGCCCCGCCAGGTAGTTCGACTCGGGGGCGCGGAGGAAGCCGTAGCCCTCGGGCATCACCTCGAGGACGCCCTCGGCCTGGCTCACGCCCCGGGTCTCGGTCTCGTGGCGCAGCAGCCGGAAGATCAGGTCGTGGCGGCGGCTGCCGGCGGCGTCCCGTATGCCCAGCTCCTCGGCCAGCGCGAAGAGCTGCTGGATTCCGAGGTCCTTGAGGGACTTCAGGGTCGTCGCGGGTCGCTGCGGGGCCGTGTCCGGGCTCGCGTCCGCCCGCGGGGCTTCGTGCTCGACGTCTTCTTGCTGCGTCTCCATCATGCGGCTCCCTGGCGGCGCCTCGCCGCCGCCTCGCGGACCTCGCGCCACAGCTCGCCCTTGCCCGCGCCGGTCACCGCGCTGCAGGCGATCACCGCGCGGGCCCTTCGTCCGATGCCCGCTTCGAGGCCGCGCATCCGGCCCAGGAGCGCGCCGCGGCCGAGCTTGTCGGTCTTGGTCGCGGCCACGACGTAGGCCAGGCCGTGGTGGTCGAGGAAGGCCTGGAGGGCCAGGTCCCCGTCGCTCGGCTCGTGGCGCGCATCCAGCAGGAACACGCACAGGGCGATCGCGTCGCGCCCCAGGAGGTACGAGGCGGCGAGACGGTCCCAGCCTCGCCGCTCGGACTCGGCCACCTTCGCGTATCCGTAGCCCGGCAGGTCGGCCAGATAGAAGTCGTTCGCGACGCGGAAGAAGTTCACGAGGCGCGTGCGGCCCGGCGTCGACGACACGCGCGCCAGGTTCCGCACGCCGGCCAGGGCGTTGAGCAGGCTGCTCTTGCCGACGTTCGAGCGGCCGAGGAAGGCCACCTCGGGCAGGCCGTCCTGCGGAAACTGGTCCGGGGATGCAGCGCTCCCCGCGAAGTGGATCGTCGTTCTCAAGACCCAAGAGGCGCGGCGCCCGGCCGCGCTAAAGTGAATCCATGGGGGCGCGCCCTGGCGGCGCTCCCCTCAGTGCGTCATCCCGTCCTGAACGGTTCCCAGCGCCTCCGGCGGGCCCGCCAGCTCGGGCTGGGCGGGCGTCTCGGGCGGCGCCAGCGCGATCTTCAGCACCTCGTCGACGTGCTCGACGAGCTCCACTCGCATGGCCTCGACGACGCCCTTCGGCACGTCGGCCAGGTCCTTCTCGTTCTCCCGCGGCAGCACCGCGGTCGTGACGCCGATGCGGTGGGCCGCCAGCAGCTTCTCCTTCACCCCGCCGATCGGCAGCACCTTGCCGCGCAGCGTGATCTCGCCGGTCATGGCCACGTCCCGGCGCACCGGCACGCGGGTGAGGGCGGAGACGAGAGCGGTCGCGATGGTGATGCCCGCCGACGGGCCGTCCTTCGGGATCGCTCCCTCGGGGACGTGGATGTGGATGTCGATCTTGCGGGCGAAGTCCTTCGCGATGCCGAGCTCCTCGGCCCGGGAGCGGACGAAGGAGAGCGCCGCGTGGGCCGACTCCTGCATCACGTCGCCCAGCTTGCCGGTCAGCTTCACGTGGCCCTTGCCGGGCATCAGGGTGACCTCGATCGGGAGGATCTCGCCCCCCACCTCGGTCCAGGCCAGGCCCGTCGCGACGCCCACCTCGTTGCGCTCCTCCTGCTGCGAGGCGCGGAAGCGCGGGATGCCCAGGTAGCCCTGGAGGCCCTCGCCGGTCACATCGGCGTGGTAGTCCCTGCCCTCGAGGACCACCTGGCGGGCGATCTTGCGGCAGATCGTGGAGATCTCGCGCTCGAGGTTGCGGACGCCGGCCTCGCGGGTGTAGCGCCGGATGATCTCCTGCAGCGCCCCGCCGCCGAACTCGAGGTTGGCCTTCTGCAGCCCGTTCGACTGGATCTGCTTGGCGATCAGGTGGCGGTTCGCGATCTCCACCTTCTCGGGCTCGGTGTAGCCGGGCAGCCGGATCACCTCCAGGCGGTCCTGGAGCGCCTGCGGGATGGTGTGGAGGACGTTCGCGGTGGCGATGAAGAACACAGAAGACAGGTCGAACTCGACGTCCAGGTAATGGTCGGTGAAGCTGTGGTTCTGCTCGGGGTCGAGGACCTCCAGCAGGGCGGCGGACGGGTCGCCGCGGAAGTCCATGGACATCTTGTCCACTTCGTCGAGCAGGAAGACCGGGTTCCTGGTGCCGGCCTTCTTCATCATCTGGACGATCTGGCCCGGGAAGGCGCCGATGTAGGTGCGCCGATGTCCGCGCACCTCCGCCTCGTCCCGCACGCCGCCCAGCGAGAGCCGCACGAACTTGCGGTTGGTGGCCCTGGCGATGGACTTGGCCAGCGACGTCTTGCCGACGCCCGGCGGGCCGACGAAGCACAGGATCGGGCCCTTCGGGTTGTTGACGAGCTGGCGCACGGCCAGGAACTCGACGATCCGCTCCTTGACCTTCTCGAGCCCGTAGTGGTCCTCGTTGAGGATCTTCTCGGCGGCGAGCAGGTTCTTGCGCTCCCGCGTCTTCTTCTGCCAGGGGACGGCGATCAGCCAGTCGAGGTAGTTGCGCGAGACCGTGGCCTCGGCCGACATGGGCGGCATGGCCTCGAGGCGCTTCAGCTCCTGGAGCGCCTTCTCCTCGGCCTCCTTGCTCATGCGCGCCTGCTCGATCTTCTTGCGCAGCTCCTCGACCTCGTTGACGCGGTCGTCCTTGCGACCCAGCTCCTTCTGGATCGCCTTCATCTTCTCGTTGAGGTAGTACTCCTTCTGGGCGCGCTCCATCTGCTTCTTGACGCGTCCCTGGATGCGCTTGTCGACCTGGAGCTTCTCGACCTCGGCCTCGAGCATGCCCGAGATCCGGTTGAGGCGCTCCAGGGGCGAGAAGATCTCCAGGAGGTTCTGCTTCTCCTCGACGGGAAGGACGAGGTGCGAGGCGATCGTGTCGGCGAGCTTGCCCGGATCCTCGACCCGGACCGCCGCCAGCATCGCGTCGTAGTGGAGGTTGTTCGAGAGCTTCACGTACTGCTCGAACAGCCCGATCACCTTGGACATCACGGCCTCGACGCCGCTGCCGGACTCGGGCTGGCGCGGGATCAGCTTGACCACGACCTTGAGGAAGCCCCCCTCGTCCTTGAACTCGAGGGCGCGGCCGCGGTCGAGCCCCTCCACCAGCACCTTCACGTTGCCGTCGGGGAGCTTCAGGCTCTGGACGATGTTGCAGATGGTGCCGAGGGTGAAGATCTCCTCCGGGGAGGGGTTGTCCCGGGTGGCGTCGTGCTGGGCAGAGAGGAAGATGCGCTTGCCCTTGACGAGGGCGTAGTCGAGGGCGCGGATCGAGCTGGGCCGCCCGATCACGAACGGGATCATCATGTGGGGGAAGACGACCACGTCCCGAAGCGGGACCATCGGCAGGGTCTCGATCACGTCGATGCGGTCCTTCTCCCGTCCAAACATGCCACCCCTAGCCTAACCCCACACCCGTCTGTCGGGAAACGGTCTAGCCGACCTTCTCCACCAGGGTGATGGGCTTCTCCCGGTCGAGGACGACCTCCCGGGTGACCACGCACTCCTTGACCTTCTTCATCGAGGGCAGGTTGTACATGAGGTCCAGCATCAGATCCTCGATGATCATCCTGAGCCCGCGCGCCCCGATCTTCCGCTGGATCGCCTGCTCGGCGATCGCCTCGAGGGCGTCGTCGCTGAAGCGCAGCTTCACGCCCTCGTAGTCGAACATGCGCTGGTACTGGCGCGTGATCGCGTTCTTCGGCTGCGTGAGGATCTCGACGAGAGCGGGGCGGTCGAGGTCGTGGAGCGTCGCCACCACGGGCAGGCGGCCGACGAACTCCGGGATCAGCCCGTAGCGGATGAGGTCCTGCGGCTGCACCTGGGCCAGGGAGGCCGCCTTGGCCGCCGCGGGGCTCTGGGGGGCCTTCGAGTCGGTCGCGAAGCCCAGCGTCTTCTTGCCGACGCGGCGCTCGATGACCTTGTCGAGGCCCACGAAGGCGCCGCCGCAGATGAACAGGATGTTCGTGGTGTCGATCTGGTAGAACTCCTGGTGCGGGTGCTTGCGCCCGCCCTGGGGCGGCACGTTCGCCACCGTGCCCTCGAGGATCTTGAGCAGCGCCTGCTGCACGCCCTCGCCGGAGACGTCGCGGGTGATCGAGGGGTTCTCGTCCTTGCGCGAGATCTTGTCGATCTCGTCGATGTAGATGATCCCCTCCTGGCACTTCTCGATCTCCCCGCCGGCGGCCTGGAGCAGCTTCAGGATGATGTTCTCGACGTCCTCGCCGACGTAGCCGGCCTCGGTGAGGGTGGTGGCGTCCACGATCGTGAAGGGCACCGACAGGAGCCGCGCGAGGGTCTGGGCCAGGAGCGTCTTGCCCGTGCCGGTCGGCCCGATCAGCAGGATGTTGGACTTCGTCAGCTCGACTTCGTTCTTGCCGCGCTGCTTGCTGATCTCGATGCGCTTGTAGTGGTTGTAGACGGCGACCGCCAGCTTCTTCTTCGCCTGCTCCTGGCCGATCACGTATTCGTCCAGGAACTTCTTGATCTCGTGGGGCGTGGGCAGGGTCGACTTGTACGACCGGCCTTCCACGCGACGGTCGTCCGCGATGATGTCGTTGCAGACGTCGACGCACTCGTCGCAGATGAAGACCGTGGGCCCGGCGATCAGCTTGCGGACGTCGTTCTGGTCCTTGTTGCAGAAGGAGCAGCGGAGGGTTTCGCTGTCGCCGTTCTTTTTCACTGCCGCCTGCTGATGACCTGGTCCACGATACCATACTCCTTGGCCTGCGCGGCATCCATGATGAAGTCGCGATCGGCGTCGGTTGCGATCTTCTCGATCGTCTGGCCGGTGTGGTGGGCCAGGATCTCGTTGAGCCGGTCCTTGATGCGCAGTATCTCCTTGGCCTGGATGGCGATGTCCGAGGCCTGGCCCTGGGCGCCGCCCCAGGGCTGGTGGATCAGGATGCGGGAGTTGGGGAGCGCGAAGCGCTTGCCCTTGGTCCCCGCGGCGAGCAGCACCGCGCCCATCGACGCCGCCTGGCCGACGCAGATCGTCTGCACGTCGGGCCGGATGAGCTGCATGGTGTCGTAGATCGCCATCCCGGCGCTGGTCACGCCACCCGGGCTGTTGATGTAGACGTGGATGTCCTTCTCGGGATCCTCCGCCTCGAGGAACAGGAGCTGGGCGATGATCAGGTTCGCCACCATGTCGTCGATGGACGTCCCGATGAAGACGATGTTGTCCTTGAGCAGGCGGGAGTAGATGTCGTAGGCGCGCTCGCCGCGGGCCGTCTGCTCGACGACCATCGGCACCAGCGTTCCCGCCCGCGGCGAGATCATTCGAGCTCCAGCGTAGCATTGGCCTTGAGCAAGTCAAGGACCTTCTCCTCGCGGATGCGCGCGCGCAGCGCGGAGAGCTCGCCTTCCTTCTCCATCTGGGCGCGCAGCGCGTCCTTCGACTTCCGCATGCGCGCGGCGAGGCGCCCGAGCTCCACGTCGAGCTCCGCGTCGCTGGCGTCCACGCCCTCGCGGCGCGCGATCTCGTCCAGGAGCAGGTCCGCCTTCGCGGCCTTCTCCGCCTCGTCCCGCTGCGACTCGCGGTAGCCCTTCCAGTCCATCTTGAGCTTGGTCGGGTCGATGCCCTGGAGCGCGAGGCCGCGAGCGGCGTTCTCGGTGCGGGCGGTCATGTGGCGCTCCACCAGGCTCTGGGGGACCTCGAAGCCGGCCCTCTCCACGAGGGCCGCCACCAGCCGGGCTTTCAGCTCGCGGTCGAGGCGCCGCTCGGCGCTCGCGACGAGCTTCGCGCGCAGGTCGTCACGGAGCGCCTGCAGGCTGTCGAAGTCGAGGTCCTTCGCGAACTCGTCGTCTTTCCCGGGCAGCGCCTTGGACTTGAGCGCCTTGAGCGTCACCGTGTACGCGATGGTGCGGCCGGCCAGCGTCGGGGCGGGGTGGTCCGAGCCGTACGTGGCCTTGATCTGCCGCGTCTCGCCCAGCGCCATGCCCACGAGGCCTGCGTTGAAGTCGGGATGGTTGTCCTTCGAGCCGACCTCGATCAGGGCGTTCTCGTCGCGGCCGCCCTTGCCGCCCTCCTGCGGCTTCCAGAGGAGGTCGAGCACGGCGTAGTCGCCGTCCTGCGCGGAGCGTCCCTCGATGGGCTCGAAGCGCGCCGCCTCCTCGCGCAGGTGGTCGAGCTCGTGCTCGACCGCCTCGTCCGTGACCGGCTCGCGCTTGGCCTTGGCGGCGAGGCCGCGCCAGTTGGGGGCGTCGAGGAGCGGGAGCGTCTCGAAGACCGCCCGGAACGTCATGGGCTGGTTCTCCTCGATCTTCAGGTCCTCGACCTTCGGCATCGCGATCGGGCGCAGCCCGCGGCCCTCGAGCTCCTGGAACACGACGCGGTTCACGATCGCCTCGGCCACGTCCTCGAGGACCTGGCCCCGGAAGCGCTTCTTCACGACGTCGGCGGGGATCTTGCCGGGACGGAAGCCGGGGATGCGCGCCTTGCGTGCCAGCTCCCGCGCCTTGTCCTCGATCTCCCTCTCGACGACCTCGCTCTCGATCTCGAAGGCCAGCGCCTTCCGGACCGACGTCTCCTCGATGTAGTCGACCTTCAAGGGCTTCCCTCTATCTGATGAAGAAGGGGCCGGACGCCTTCCCGGCCCCGCGACGACAGGGGCGACCGACAAGCATAGCACGGCGAGTCGGCCGTGTGATTCCCCTTGACACGCCGAGCCCTCGGCGCGCACGATCGTCCGACCCGTCCCAAAACACCGCGGACAAGCGGCTCCCGCCCGCGCTTGGTGTCGGCGAGGCTCGCTCCGCGGCAACGTCCCATCGTGATCGCCCTCTCTGGAGGTGGGCTGAAATGCGCAGAATCCCTCTGATCACGGCCCTGTTCGCGTTCGTCTCCTCGTGTACCCCGACCGTGTTTGCCCAGGGCATGCCGACGACGCAGCCGAAGTTCCTCCACATCGTCCGCGAGCAAGTGAAGATCGGTCGCGGGGCCGATCACTCGAAGTGGGAGGCGGGATGGCCGGCGGCCTACGAAAAGGCCAAGTCCCCCAACACGTACATCGCCCTCGTCGCCGTCACGGGAACGCCGGAGGCGTGGTACGTCAGCCCCTACGCGTCGCAAGCCGCCTTCGGCGAAGCCGCCGCCCGCGACGACGCCGACGCCGTCCTCACCGCGGAGCTCGAACGCCTGTCGCGGGGCGACGCCGAGTTCCTGAGCGGACTGAGCGTCATGCAGGCCGTCGCGCGGCCGGAGCTGAGCCATGGGCCCTTCCCGGACCTGGCGATGATGCGCTTCTGGGAGATCTGGACGTTCCAGGCCAAGCCCGGCCACGCCGAGGAGTTCGAGGCCGCGGTGAAGGCCTATGCCGCCGGCTCGAAGCGCTCGGCCCCGAACTCCTCCTGGCGCGCCTACCAGGTTGTGGCGGGCGCCCCGGATGGGACCTACCTGTTCTTCTCTTCGGTGAAATCCTTCGGCGAGTTCGACAGGGCCAAGGAGGAGGGCGACGCGACCTGGATGGGGCTCTCCTACGACGAGCGCAACGCCGTGCAGAAGGCGTTCGCCGACGGGGCAGTGACCTCCTGGTCGAACCGCTTCCGCCTCGATCCGGTCCAGAGCTACGTGCCGATGGAGACGCGGCAGAAGGATCCGGCCTTCTGGATGCCGAAGCCGGCCGCGAAGCCGGCGAAGAAGCCCTGAGCTGACCGCCGTCGCGTCTCGGCCTCAGAGAAAGCGGTGCATCACGTAGGCGTCGACGAGGCCGAGGCGCGGATGGCGGAACACCCTCGGCAGGGTGCCGACGATCGCGAACCCCAGGGCCTTCCAGAGGGCGACCGCGCGCTCGTTCGTGCTGACGACCAGGTTGAACTGCATCGCTTCGAAGCCGGCGGCTCGGGCCTGCTCGAGGGAGTGCTCGGCCATCGCCCGGCCGACGCCGGTGCCCCAGGCCCTCGACGCGACCGCATACGAGGCGTTCGCAACGTGTGCGCCCCGGCCCGCGTGGTTCGCCCTGAGGACGTAGCAGCCGGCCACGACGCCGTCCCGCTCGGCGACGAAATTCCGGCCGCCTGGGGCGAGCCAGTACGCCCGCAGCGCGTCATCGCTCGTGTCCGGCTCGAACACGTACGTGGTGCCGTCCGCGGCGAGCTCCCGGGTGATGGACAGCACGGCCTCCTCGTCGCGAACTTCCGCGGGTCGGACGAGGATCGGCACGCGTCGAGGGTAGTCAACCGCGGAAGCGGCGGTCAAGGCTAGGATGAGCCCCGGCACGAGGTGAGACATGTCGAGGTGGATGGGGGGAATCGTGCTGGTCCTGGCCGCGTGTGTTCCAGCCTTCGGGGCGGGCTCCCAGGTCGGCGAGGTCCAGAGGCTGGCGCCGGACGTCTACTTCTACGAGGGAGACATCGACAAGGGGCACTGCAACAACGGCTGGGTGGTGTTCGAGGACTACGTCCTGGTGATCGACGCCAACTACCCCTCCGGAGCGCGCGAGATCATCCCGAAGATCCGCGAGCTGACGGACAAGCCGATCCGCTTCGCGTTCGACACCCACCATCATGGCGATCACGCGTACGGGAACCAGGTGTGGGTCGACGAGGGAGCCACGCCGGTCGCTCACACGGGTGTCGTTGAGGAGATGAAGAAGTACGAGACCGGCCATTACGGCGGCAAGCCCGGCCGCTGGGAGGAGGACGCCAGGGAGCGCGAGGATGTGCGAGGCTCCCGGCTCAAGCCGCCCAGCGTGCTGTTCCCGGACACCTTGATCTTCGACGACGGCACGCGCCGAGTCGAGCTACGCCACTTCGGCGTGGGCCACACCCATGGAGACGGCTTCGCGTGGCTGCCGAAGGAGCGGATCCTGTTCACGGGTGACGCGACCGTCAACGGTCCCTACAACTACGTGGGCGACGGGGACATGGGCGCGTGGATCGACACCCTCGAGCGCGCCCGCTCGCTGGGCGTGCGGGTGGTCGGTCCGGGGCACGGCCCGCTCGGGGACGACTCCACGATCCAGGATCAGCAGACGTTCTTCCGGGAGCTACGCCTCGTCGTTCGGGAAGCCAGCGCCGGCAAGAGCCCGGCTGATGTGCAAGCGTCCATCGAGTCGATGCGCACCGAGCTCGTCAAGAACGCGCGGATCGCCCGCTACGTGGGGAAGGATCTCCCCGCACAAGTCGCGAAGGCCTACAACGAGCTGACCGGCAAGACGCTTCCGGACCGGCGAGCCGAGGTGGAGGCCGAGCGCACGCACAGCTCCTGGCACGGCGTGGGCTCGAGCGGCCGGCGCTGAGCCGTCCGCTTCCGACCAGGCGTCAAACGCCCGCGCCCAGCCTCAGCCAGCCGAGCCGGCGGTCGCGCCTCACCACCTGCGCGCAGTTGCGGCCCGGCACGCCGGTGACGCCGCCGCCGGGATGCGTTCCCGCGCCGCACAGGTAGAGGCCGGCGATCGGCGTCCGGTAGTCGCCATAGCCCGGGATCGGCCGGAGCGAGAAGAGCTGGTCGAGGGACATGTCGCCCTGGAAGATGTTGCCGCCGAGCAGGCCGTAACGCGCCTCGAGATCGGGCGGAGCCAGCACCTCCATGTGCTCGACGGCGCTCGCGAGGTTCGGCGCGTGCTCGGAGAGGATCCGCACGACCTTGCGCCCGTACGCTTCGCGCTCCGTGTCCCAGGTCCCCTCCGCCAGGGCATAGGGTCCGTACTGGGTGAAGCACAGGGCGATGTGACGGCCGGCCGGAGCCAGGCCCGGCTCGTGGACGGTGGGGAAGACCGTCTCGATGTAGGGGCGCTCCGACGTGCGCCCGTACTTCGCGTCGTCCCACGCTCGCTCCAGGTAGGCGATCGAGGGGCAGATCGCCATCACGCCCGAGTGCGGCGCGCCCGGCATGGATCCCTGCCACGCCGTGGGCTTCGGCAGCTCGCCAAGGGCCAGGTTGACCTTCACCGAGCCCGACCGGCTGCGGTAGCGGCGGACGTCGCGGACGACCTCGGCCGGCAAGTGCTCCGCGCCGACGAGGTCGAGGTACGTCGTCCTCGGATGGGCGCTCGAGACGACCTGACGCGCGCGCAGCAGTGTTCCGTCCTCGAGTTCGACGCCCTGCGCGCGCCCCTCCCGCACTGCGACCCGCCTCACCCGAGCCGTCGCGCGGATCGTCGCGCCGGCCGCCCGGGCCGAGGCCGCGAGCGCCTCGCTCACCCCGCCCATGCCGCCGTGGACCCAGCCCCAGGCGCCCGCGTGCCCGTTCACCTCGCCGATCCAGTGGTGCATGAGGACGTACGCCGAGCCCGGGCTCATGGGTCCGCACCAGGCCCCGATGATCGTCTGCGTCGCGAGAGCGCCCTTCACGCGCTCGTCCTCGAACCACTCGTCCAGGAAGTCGGCGCCCGAGATCGTGAAGAGCCGCACCGCTTCCGAGATGTCGCGGCTCGTCCAGTGCCGCAGCCGGCGCGCGAGGCCCAGCCAGCCGGGCAGATCGCCGAGCGAGACGTTCGGCGGGACGACGAACATGAGGTCCTTCAGGAGCCTCCCGACGCGCTCGAAGTACCTTCCGAACTCCACGTACGCCTGGGCGTCCTTCCTGGAGAAGCGCGCGATCTCCTCGACGGTCCGACGCGCGTCGCCCCAGAGAGCGAGCGCCCGCCCGTTCGGGAACGGCACCCAGTAGTCGGGGTCCAGCAGCGTCACGCGGTAGCCGTGGCGCTCCAGGCCCAGCTCCTGCACCACGCGCGGAGGCATCAGGCTCACCACGTAGGACGCCGAGGAGACCCGGTAGCCCGGCCAGGCCTCCTCCGTGACGGCTGCGCCTCCCAGCACGCCGCGCCGCTCGAGCACGAGCACGTCCATGCCCGCGCGCGCCAGGTAGGCGGCGCACGCCAGGCCGTTGTGGCCGCCGCCGATCACGATGACGTCGTGTTCCTTCACGGCGGACACAGTATGCTCCAGATCGTGGTCGGCGCTCTGCTCGAGAGCCCTGAGGAGGATCGATGCTCTTGGCCAGCTTGGTCGTCGCGCTCATGGGGGCGGCTCCCGCCGACCTGATCCTCGAGCAAGGGCGGTTCTACACGGTGCACGCGTCGCGACCCTGGGCCGAAGCGGTCGCGATCAAGGAGGGCCGCATCGTCTACGTCGGCGATGACGCGGGCGTGAGCGCGTGGGCGGGCCCGCGCACGATCCGACACAAGCTGGGCCGCCGCCTCGTCCTGCCCGGTCTCGTCGACAGCCACACCCATCCGGGCCTCGTGAGCGGCTCGGGCGACGTGTTCCTGTTGCCCGAGACGCGAGATCGCCAGGCCCTGCTCGATGCCGTGGCGCGGCAGGCCCGCGCGCGGCCCCGCCAGCCGGTCCTGGTCGGCGGTTACTGGCCCATCGCGGCCTTCGGATTGGAGGGGCCGCGCAAGGAGGATCTCGATCGCGTGGTCCGCGACAGGCCCGTCGTCCTCTTCGACGACTCGGGACACAGCCGCTGGCTGAACTCGAAGGCGCTCGCGGCGATGGGCGTCGGCGCGAGCACGCCCGATCCCGTGCCGGGGCTCTCGTTCTTCAAGCGTGACGCGGACGGCGAGCCCACGGGCTGGGCCAAGGAGTTCGCGCTCCAGCCCTACCTCGAGCGGCTGGGCCTCGGGCGCACGGTCGACGAGCGGGAGCTGAAGGGCTTTCTCGACTACCTCGTCTCGAAGGGCGTGACGCTTCTCTTCGACGCCGGCAACGGGACGAACGACGACGCTTACGCGGCCGTCGCGGAGCTCGAGCGGGCGGGACGGCTGCCGCTGCGCTACGAAGGCAGCGTCCACGTCACGCTGCCCGACCAGGTGGACGGGGCGATCGCGCGGCTCGAAAGCCTGCGGCAGCGGTTCGGCGGCCGGCGCCTTCATCTCAACACCGTGAAGATCCACTTCGACGGCGTGAGCGAGATCGGCACGAGCTCCGTCCTGGAACCCTTCCTGGACGATCCCCGCAACCGCGGCGGCACGGTCATCGGCGCCGACCGTCTGCGAGACCTGATCCTGGAGCTGCACGGAAAGAGCATCGACCTCCACCTGCACACCGTCGGCGACGCCGCCTCGGGCACCGCGCTCGACGCCGTGGAGCAGGCCCGGGCACGCGCCGGGTCCGAGCTCCGCACGCGAGTGACGCTGTGCCATCTGGAGCTGGTGAGCGACACGGATGCCCCCCGCTTCAAGGCGCTCGGCGTCGTGGCGAACGTCACGCCCCACTGGAACGGCGGGTACTTCGAGGGCGCCGACCGCTGGCTGGGGCGCTCG
>DASSJI010000209.1:0-9582 GCA_035691285.1 Vicinamibacteria bacterium
ACCGCCAAGCCGGTGCTCCACGGGCGCCACTGGGTGGCCATCACCGGCAAGCCCCTCGCGGCCACGGCGGGGGCGATGATGTTCCAGAAGGGCGGCAACGCCGTGGACGCGGCGTGCGCGATGCTCGCCGCGACGTCCACCATGTGGGACGTCCTGAGCTGGGGCGGCGAGACGCAGGCGCTCGTCTTCGACCCGAGAGCGAAGAAGGTCGTCGGCGTGAACGCCCTGGGCATGGCGCCGACGGGCGCGACGCCGGAGCTCTTCAAGGCCAGGGGCATGGCCTACCCGCCGGAGTTCGGGCCGCTCGCGGCGGTGACGCCGGGCACGCCTGCCGGCCTCATCGTGATGCTGGCCGAGTGGGGGAGGCTGAGCCTGAAGGAGGTGCTCGCCCCGGCGATCGAGCTCGCCGACGGTTATCCGATCGAGGCGCAGCTCGCCGACTCGATCGAGCGGAACAAGGCGCGCATCAAGGAGTGGCCCTACTCGAAGGCGGTGTTCCTGACCCACGTCGGTCGGGAGCGCGAGGCGCCCGACGCCGGCGAGATGTTCCGGCAGCCCGACCTCGCGGCGACGCTGCGGAAGCTCGTGGACGCCGAGCAGCAGGCCTTGAAGGCCGGCAAGAGCCGGCGCGAGGCTCTGTTCGCCGCCTACGACCGCTTCTACAAGGGCGACATCGCGAAGGAGCTCGTGCGCAGCGTGCAGGAGCAAGGCGGGCTCATCACCCTCGAGGACCTCGCGAGCTGGAAGTGGCACCTCGAGGAACCCTTGATGACGACGTACAAGGGCATCGCGGTCTACAAGCTCAACACCTGGGTGCAGAGTCCGGTGATGCTCCAGGCCCTGAACGTCCTCGAGAACGCCGACCTCAAGGCGATGGGCTACAACAGCGCGCGCTACATCCACACGCTCTATCAGGCAATGAGCCTGTCCTTCGCCGATCGCGACTTCTACTACGGGGATCCCTACTTCCCGCCCGAGGAGCCGGTCAAGGGCCTCCTCTCGAAGGACTACGCGAAGCAGCGGTACGGGCAGATCCGCCTCGACCGCAACGACGCCGATGCGCGGCCGGGCGACCCGTACCCGTTCCAGGACGGCGTCAACCCGTTCCGGGCGCTGCTCGAGAAATGGCGGACGACGGGCGGCTCGAAGCCGAAGGGCGAGAAGGCCTACGGCGACGCGTTCCAGGCCGACACCACGTCCGTCCAGGCCGCCGACGCCGAGGGCTGGGTCGTCTCGATGACGCCTTCGGGCGGCTGGATCCCGGCCGTGATCGCCGGCCGCACCGGCATCGGCCTCAGCCAGCGCATGCAGAGCTTCGTCCTGGACGAGGCCGACAACCCGTACAACGTGCTCGCGCCGGGCAAGCGGCCGCGGGCCACGCTGACGCCGACCCTCGCGCTCAAGGACGGGCAGCCGTTCCTCTCGTTCGCGGTCCAGGGCGCGGACACGCAGGACCAGAACCTGCTCCAGTTCTTCCTCAACGTCGTGGAGTTCGGTATGAACGTCCAGGAGGCCTGCGAGGCGCCGAACATCACGAGCTACCAGCTCCGCGACTCCTTCGGGGACCACGAGTCCTTCCCCGGCCGCCTGACGCTGAACGAGCAGGTCCCGGCCTGGGTGCGAGAGGAGCTCGTCCGGATGGGCTACAAGCTGGACTTCGCCCGCCTGACCTCGGGCCCGATCAATGCCATCTACTTCGACCGCGAGCACGCCACGTTCTGGGGCGGCTCCAGCAACCACGGCGAGGACTACGGGATCGCCTGGTAGGGGGGCGTCGCTTTGGTATGCTCCGGCTCTCACGAGCAGGAGGTCCTGATGAAGAGAAGCGCGTGGCCTCTGGCCCTCGTGGCGAGCGCCTGCCTCTGGCCCGGCGCGGCGCTGGCCGCCGAGAAGAAGCCGAAGGACGGCAAGCCGGAGGGAGACGAGAAGAAGGAGAAGCCCTTCGCCGAGCTCGTGAAGGGCGCCACCGAGGTCAAGGGGCTCCTCACGGTCTACCGCGCCGAGGACAAGACCTACCTCGAGCTGGGGCCCGAACAGATGGACAAGGTCTTCTACGTCGCCCTCACGCTCGAGTCGGGGCTCGGCGAGCGGGGTTTCTACGCCTCCCAGGTGGGGGGCTCGGCCCCGCTCCTCTTCCACAAGGAGGGGAAGGCCGTCCATCTCGTGCGCAAGAACACGCGCTTCATGGCCGCCGCCGGGAGCCCGGTCGAGAGGGCCGTGCGCCGGTCCTTCAGCGACTCGATCCTCGCCACGACGGCGATCGAGTCCCAGCCGCATCCCGAGCGCAAGAGCGTGCTCGTGGACCTGGGCGCGCTGCTGCTGACGGACCTGCCCGACCTCGCGTGGGCGCTCGAGGCCACGTTCCGGGTGCCGTACGCCATGGACGCCAAGGGCAGCCGCATCGGGACGATCGCGGCCTTTCCGAGAAACGTCGAGGTCGAGACCCACGTGCGCTACGCCGTGGAGAAGCTGCCGGTCCCGCCGCCACCCACGCCCGGCCAGCCGCCCCCGCCCCAGCCGCCGCCGCCCCGCAACCTCCCGGACGCCCGCAGCCTCGTGCTCACGCTCCACTACAGCTTCGCCGAGCCTCCGGCGCCGGGTTACCGTCCGCGCCTCGCGGACGATCGCGTGGGCCACTTCTTCGAGGACCGCGAGGACTTCAGCGACGACACCGTCTACTCGCCCACGCGGCGCTTCATCAACCGCTGGCGGCTCGAGAAGCAGGACCCGCAGGCGGCGCTCTCGAAGCCGAAGCAGCCCATCGTGTTCTGGCTCGAGAACACGATCCCCGTGAAGTACCGGCCGGCGGTGCGCGAGGGCGTTCTGCTCTGGAACAAGGCCTTCGAGCGGATCGGCTTCCAGGACGCCATCGAGGTGAAGGAGCAGCCCGACGACGCCACCTGGAGCCCGGCCGACGTGCGCTACTCGACGGTGCGCTGGTTCGCGACCACGGACGCGGTCTTCGCCATCGGCCCGTCGAACTCGGACCCGGTGACCGGCGAGATCTACGACGCCGACATCGGCTTCTCCGAGTCCCTCACGCGCTTCGTGCGGAGCGAGATCGCCGAGGAGATCAAGCCCCTGGGCGACGCGGGCGCGCCCGTACTGCCCCTGGCGCGCTGGAGCGGGGGCCGGAGCCGGGCCGTCTGCGACATGGCCCGGGAGGCCGCGGCCCAGGCCGCCTTCGGCTTCGACGTCCTCCTGGGAAGGGGCATGGAGCCCGAGGGCCCGGAAGCCGACGAGTACCTCAGGCAGTTCCTCGTCAGCATCGCCGCCCACGAGGTGGGACACACGCTCGGACTGCGCCACAACTACAAGGCCAGCATGCTCCAGTCGCTCGAGGGCCTCCAGGACAGCGAGCGCACGCGGGCCCAGGGCCTCACGGGCTCGGTGATGGAGTACACCCCGACGAACATCGCGCTCGACCGCGCGCGGCAGGGCGAGTACCACCAGACGAGCCTGGGCCCCTACGACTACTGGGCCATCGAGTACGCCTACAAGCCCATCGCCGCCCAGAACCCCGAGGCCGAGCTCGAGGAGCTGAAGGCCATTGCCGCGCGCTCCGCGGAGCCGGCGCTCGCCTACGGCACCGACGAGGACGCAGGGTTCAGCCCGGTGCCCTGGGACATGGACCCCGAGGCCAACCGCTGGGACCTGGGAGACGACCCCCTGAAGTTCTACGTGCAGCGCGTCCAGCTGAGCCAGGAGGTCTTCGCGGGGCTCGAGTCACGCCTCGAGAAGCCGGGCGACGGCTACCAGATCCTGCGCCGGAGCTTCGACGGGGCGTTCAACCAGGCGGGCTATGCGTTCGTGCTCGCCGCGAAGTACATCGGGGGCGTGCGCCTCCGCCGCGACCACGTGGGAGATCCCGGCGGCCGCCTTCCCTTCGAGCCGGTGGGCAAGGCCCGGCAGGGAGAAGCCCTCGCGCTCCTGAGCGAGCGCCTCTTCTCGCCCCGCGCGTTCCGGTTCTCTCCCCGGCTCCTGAACAAGCTGGCCGCGGAGCGCTGGCCCAACTGGCGAGACTTCGACTCGATGATGACGCGCCTCGACTATCCCGTGCACGCCCGCGTGCTGGCCCTCCAGCAGCGCGTGCTGGACCGCCTGTTCCATCCCGTCGTGCTCGCGCGGGTCCAGGACGCCCAGGCGCAGAGCGCCGATCCCTTCAGCCTCTCGCTGCTCTTCGACGGGCTCGAGGGGGCGATCTGGGAGGAGCTGCGGACGCCGGCGGAGGGCGTCGACGTCACCAGCTACCGCAGGAGCCTCCAGCGGGACCACGTGAAGCGCCTCGCGCGCCTGCTTCTGTCGGGTGAGGGGAACCCCGAGGACGCGCGAAGCATGGCCCGGCGCAGCCTCGAGTCGGTGCGCGGGCGGGCGCGGGCCGCGCTCGCCGGGCGCGGCGCCAGGACGACGCCTGAGACGCAGGCCCACCTCGCCGAGACGCTGGCGCGCATCGACGAGGCCCTGAAGGCGGTGGCGCAGCGCTCAGCCTTCTGACGGTCCTTTCTGCTGGCGCAGGTAGGCGTCCGTGCCGTCGATCCAGTCCTGGCGCGGCGGGCTGAAGACGTCGAGGCTCAGGGAGTCCTCGAGGGCCAAAGCGCTGTGCGGCAGGTTCGAGGGGATCACGAGCACGTCTCCGGCCTTGAGGAGCTGCTCCTTCTCGCCGTTCTGGCCCAGCTTGAAGAGCAGCGCGCCCTCGAGGATGTAGCTGATCTGCTCGTTCTCGTGCTGGTGCTGCGGCACGAAGCAGTCCTTCTTCAAGTAGATGTGCGCGAGCATCGTCCGCTCGCCGTGCAGGAAGCGGCGGTCGAGGTAGTCCGTGAGTCGCTCCTTCGGCATCTCGTCCCAGCGGTAGAAACGCGCGTCGCCTGGCATCCTGCCCTCCTCGGAAGGGCAGTTAGGCTACCATCGGTCCATGGTCCGTGCCCGCCCTGCGGCGCGTCCGGGCGCCTTCGAGCGCCTCCAGGCGAGCGCCCTCTACTGCCCGCGCTGCGGGTCCGCCCAGCCCGTCCGGGAGCGCCTGCTGCTGGTGCTCCCCGACGGCGAGCTGTACGAGTACACCTGCGCGGTCTGCAACACGTCGGTCGGCAAGCGGACGACGAACGACCGGGCGCCGCTGATCGTCGCTTCCTGAGGGGACGCGCCGTTACTCCACGACCTTCCTGATGCGCTTGTGGAACATCGCCCCGCCCTCGACGACCTTGTAGTCCTCGGGGATCTCGAACAGCGAGCGGTCGGGCTCGCCGCGCTGGATGTTCGTCAGGCGGAAGGTGGTCTCGCCCATGCGCGGGTCGGCGCTCCGGCTCATCACGAGCGTCTGCAGCTCGGGCGAGTACCAGCGCTCGTGGACGATGCGGAGCGGCTTTTCGTTTCCGATCTCGCCGGCCGGGATGGTGTGCGTGGTGCGCGTGCCCTGGGCCTCCACGCCCTCGATCGTCTGGGTTCCGAGGTCCTCCTTCTGGCCCTCGGGGAACGCCTTCGACACGGCCGCGCCCCTCGCGTGGAGCCGCGTCCTCATGGCGTCGCCGCGCCCGCGCTCGGGCGCCTCGGAATCCCCGACCTCGTCCGGCGGCGGCGGCAGGCGCCGCGCCGTCTTGTCGTCGGCGTGCAGGACGAAGCCGGTCCGGGCCACGGGATCGTGGACGAACACCAGCTTCGGGCCGTCGCCGCCCGCCATTGGCCCGAGCCCTCCGAACCGGGTCTCGCGGCGCACGCGGCCCTCGCCGTCCCGCGCCACGGTGGCCGTGGTTCTCCGCGTGATGCGGTTCCCATCGGCCAGGGTCTGGACGACCTCGGTGACCGACTCGGCCTGGTACGGCGCGCCCTTCACGGTCTTGAGCTCGAAGCCCTCCTCCGCGCCGAGGACCATGACGTGGTCGAGGGGCGGGCCGCCCGGGCCATGGCCCGGGCGCATCGTGTGGAAGAAGATCCGGTCCTCGGGCCCGTCCTCGGCCAGGGCCGGGAGGGCCGCCAATACCACCGCACTCCAGATCAGTCGCTTCATGTCTCTCCTCGATCTCACCTGACGAAACGGATGCCCCGAGCGATGCCGTCGTTGCCGACGAGGACGTCGGCCTGGACCGCCGCCCCCTCGGACTCGAGCCCGGCCGGGGCGTACCCGAACGCCGCGAGGGCCGTGCGCGGCAGCTCGACGTGCACCACCTGCACCGCCTCGACGTCGGACCAGGGATCGCCGTACACGAGCGGCGTGAAGGCCAGCTCGGCGTCGGCCCCGGCGGTTGGGGTCGTCGCGGTCGGGCCGCCCGGCCGCAACACCGCGACGAAGGCAACGACCGCAGCGGCGGCGGCGAGGCCAGCCCAGAACCAGTCCCGCGCCGCGCGCAGGCCGAAGCCTCTGGACCCCGTCCCGGACCGCGGCGGGCGTTGGGCCTCGCGATAGGCGAGCACCAGGGCCGCCTCGACCCGTTCGGACGCGCCGGTCCCGGCGTCGGCAGCGGCGGCGGACTGAAGCAAGGCGTCGAGATCCCTTTCCTTCACCGTCCACCCCCTGCCGCGCCCATCCGGCCGTCCTCCGCTGAACGCGTCTCGGTCGCCCCCAGGCGCGCCGCCAGGAGCTCCCGGCCGCGGCTCAGGCGCGACCGCACCGTGCCGACCGCGCAGCCCAGCGCCTCGGCCGCGTCCTCGTAGCTCACTCCCTGCAGGCCGCACAGGACGAGCGCCTCGCGATAGTGCTCGGGAAGCGCCAGCACGGCCCGCCGCAGGCGCTCCAGCTCCCGCCGCTCCGCCACCTCGGCGAACACGTCGTCGGACGCCGGGACCTCGGCGGCGGCCCCGTGGTCGGAGAGCGGGATGAAGGGGCGCTCCCGGCGGAGCCTCCTGAGGATCTGGTTCCGGGCGACGCCGAAGAGCCAGCCCGCGAGCGAGCCGCGCCCGGCCTCGAAGCCGGGCATGCCGTGAACCACCGTCAGGAATGTCTCTTGCACCACGTCGTCCGCCAGGGCCTCGCGCCCGCTCATGCGCAGCGCGAAGCGGTAGACCGGCCCCTGCCAGCGGCGGTAGAGGGCCGTGAAGGCCGCCTCGTCGCCGTCGCGCAGAAGCCGGAGGAGATCGTCATCGCTCGGAGCGCCACGTTCCGTCGCTGCCATCAGGTTCGGTGCTCGACGATCACCCCCGGCTTCCGTCCCGTATTCGCCGGCCACGGCGTCGAGGTTCCCGGATTCTCGCTATCCCGCGCGGGCCAGGAAGCGCCTCAGGTCCTCGAGGGGCACCGGCCGGCTCAGCAGGTAGCCCTGGGCCACGTCGCACCCGCGCTCCCGGAGGAGGGCCTGCTGCTCGGCGGTCTCGACGCCTTCGGCAACCACGCGCAGCCCCAGGCTCCGGGCCATCGTGATGATGGCCTGGACGATCGACGCGGTCTGGGCGTCGCGGGTGACGTCGCGGACGAAGGACTGATCGATCTTGAGCGTGTCGAGGGGGAAGCGGCGCAGGTAGCTGAGCGAGGAATGGCCGGTGCCGAAGTCGTCGAGGGACAGCTTCACGCCGAGGTCCTTCAGCCGGCGCAGGGTCGCGATCGTGCGCTCGCTGTCCTGCATCGCGACCGTCTCGGTGATCTCCAGCTCGAGGGCGCCCGGGGGGAGGCGCGTCTCCTCGAGGACGCGCGCGATCTCGGCCAGGAGGTCGGGCTGCTGGAACTGACGAGCGGACAGGTTGACCGCGACGGCGAGCTCGGGATGGACGGCGCGCAACCCGAGGAGATCCTCGCAGGCGGCCCGCAGCACCCAGGCGCCGATCGGCACGATCATGCCGGTCAGCTCCGCGAGCTCGACGAAGACCGCCGGGGACACCGCGCCGCGGGACGGATGCCGCCAGCGCAGCAGCGCCTCGAACCCTTCCGTCCGGCCGTCGGCCAGGGCGACCTGGGGCTGATAGTGCACGTGCAGCTCGCCGTTGGCGAGGGCGCGCCGCAGGTCGCTCTCGAGGGCGAGGCGGTCGAGGGCGCCGCTGTTCGCCCCCAGCGTGAACGGCTGGAAGCTGTCGCGGCCCGCCTCCTTGGCCTCGTACATCGCCGTGTGGGCGTTGCGGAGCAGCGTCTCGCCATCGGCGCCGTCGTCGGGGAAGAGCGCGATGCCGGCGCTCGCGGTCACGAAGACCTCGCGCCCGTCGATGACGAAGGATTGGCGCAGCATCGCCTGCAGCTTCTGCGCGATGGTGGCGGCGTCCTCGAGGCGAAGGAGCCCCGGCGCGAGGACCGCGAACTCGTCGCCGCTGATGCGGGCCACCGTGTCGCCGTCGCGCAGGCAGGCCTCGAGGCGCTCGCCGACCGCCTTGAGCAGCTTGTCCCCCTGGCCGTGGCCGAGGGAGTCGTTGATGAGCTTCAGCCGGTCCAGGTCGAGGAGCAGCACCGCCAGGACCTTCTTCTGGCGCGGCGCCTGGGCGATCGCGAGGCTCAGGCGGTCCAGGAACAGCGCGCGGTTGGCGAGGCCGGTCAGCGGGTCGTGGTACGCGAGCTTCAGGATCTCGCCCTCGGCCCGCTTGCGGTCCGTGACGTCCACGGCCGTGCCGAGCACCGCCGGCTTCCCCTCGTACTCGATCCAGCCGGCGGAAAGATCGACCCAGCGCTCCTGGCCGTCCGCGCGGACGGCCTTGACCTCGCGGCGCCAGAGCGTGCCGGCGGCGCGCTCCAGGGCGAAGCCGTCCTCGCCGACGAGCGGCCGGTCCTCGGGATGGAGGACGTCGCGGAAGCCCATGGAGGCGAGCTGGGCGGGCGGATAGCCCGTGAGCAGCGCGAGGGCGTCGTTCACGTAGCGGAAGACCGGGCCCTGGTGGATGAAGATCGCGACGCTCGCGGCGTCGGCCAGGGTCCGGAACTTGGCCTCGCTCTCGCGGAGCGCCTCGGCGGCTCGGCGCCGCTCGAGCGCGCTGGCCACGTGCTGGCCGACGAAGTTGAGCAGGTCGCGGTCGGCGTCGTGATAGCGAACCTCCGCGCGGTAGCTCTGGACGACGAGCACGCCGAAGGCCTCGCGCCCGCGCTTCAACGGCACGCCCAGCCAGTCGACGGCGGGCCGCCCGAGCCGCTCGATCTCGCCCCTGTCGAGCAGGTCCGCCGCCACGGCCGGCGAGGCCAGGAGCGGCTCGCCGGTCCGGAGCACGTACTCGGTCAGGCCGCGTCCGAGGCGGCGGGGCTCGGGCGCCGGGTCCGCCTCGTCGGCGAAGTAGGGAAAGCGCAGCAGCCCGTCCGAGTCCCGGACGGCCACGTAGAAGTTCCGCGCGTACATCAGCTCGCCGACGATCGCGTGGAGGGCGGGATAGAGCTCCTCGAGGCGCTCGGCGCCGACGGTCGTCTCGCTGATCCGGTAGAGGGCCGAGCGCAGCCGCTCGGCCCGCTCGGGGGCCCTGGGCGCGGTTGGTGTGCCGTGGTTCTCGGGCACGAGTGCGCCAATGCTACCGAGTCTCGGAGGGCTTCTCCAGAGGAGCATCGGCTCGAAGACCGTCGAGCGGGCGCTCTCGGAGCTCGTCCGCCGCGCGCGATCAGATCAGGCGCGCGAGGAGCGGCTCCGGGACGAGACTTCGCAGCTGGGGATGGCTCTCCAGGAGCCGCGCGATGTCGGCGAGATCCTTCTGCCG
>DASSJI010000210.1:0-3360 GCA_035691285.1 Vicinamibacteria bacterium
GCGGACAAGACCTTCAAGGAGGTCCGCCGGCTTCGCACCGAGCGCAACGCCCAGAGCCTGGAGGAACTGGCGCTGGCCCTCGTTGCGCGCGGCCAGGATCGGGCGAGGAAGGGCGACCGTCCGCGCGCCGAAGCCGACTACGCGAACGCCATCGGGCTCGACCCGCATCTCTCGGACGCCTACTTCGCCCGCGCGCTCGTCGAGGTTCGGAAGGGCCCCTTCGGCATCCTGCAATCCGTGCGCGACACCGTGCGCGGCCTGACCGCGCGCCTGGACACGTCGCGGGGCCAGTACTTCGGCCTCCTGCTCGTGGTGCCGGTCGGGCTGTTCGCGCTCTTTCTCACAGTGGCGGCGTTCGCGGGCGCCGTGCTCATCCGGAACGGATCGCTCCTTCGCCACGACCTCGAGGAGCGCCTGGGCGAGGGCGGCACTTCGTTCGGAGCCTGGGTCGTGCTGCTGCTCCTGCCGTGCATCACGTTCCAGGGCTTCGGCTGGCTGCCGCTCTGGTGGCTCGCCCTCCTGTTCGTCTACCTGAGCCGCGCCGAGCAGGCGGTGGCGCTCCTCGTGATGCTCCTCGGCCTCGGCGTCGGCCCCGCGGTGAAGCTGCTCGACGAGCGCATGCTGGCCGAGAAGAACCCCCTGTTCCGAGCCGCGGTGCAGAGCATCGAGGGCGGGCCGGATTCGATCAGCCGGGAGGCGCTGGAGCAGGCCATGGCCCAGCACCCCGACGATCGGGACCTCGTCTACCTCCTGGGCCTTCAGTACAAGAAGAGCGGCCGCTACGACGATGCGGCGACCCTGTACCGGGAGATCCTGAGGAGCGACGGGGAGGACCGCATCGCCCTGAACAACCTGGCGAACCTGGAGTTCGCGCGGGGCGAGTTCGCGCCCGCCATCGCCCGCTACAAGCAGGGCTCGGAGCAGAGCCCGACGCCCGAGATCACGGCGACGTTCTTCTACAACCTCTCCCTGGCGCACCTGCAGCGCTTCGAGTACCAGCCCGCCCAGGAGGCCCGCTCGCAGGCGGAGCGCCTGGCGGGCGGGCTGGTGCGGACCTACGACGGACTCTGGCGATACGACAACGGCAACTACGCGGTCGTCGACCTCGCGCTCACCGCGGACGAGGCGTGGGCGAAGTTCGTCGGCAGCGCCTCGGGCCCGGGGCGAAAGAACGTGGCGGGACGGCGGGCGGCGCCTTTCGACGCGAAGGGCCTCGCTTCCGAGGCCCTCAACCGCTTCGCAGGCTTCCTGGGCGTGTTCGCGGCCGTCGCGTTCGTGCTGCAGCGCTGGCGCGGGAAGAAGATGTTCACGATGCGCTGCAACAAGTGCGGCACCCCGTTCTGCAAGCTGTGCCACCTCGGCGCGGCGGGGGGCCTGTGCACCCAGTGCTTCCACCTCTTCGTCGTGCGCGACGGCGTGTCCGGCCCGGCCAGGAACCAGAAGCTGATGGAGGTCCAGCGGGAGGACGAGAAGCGCGAGCGCATCTTCCGCGCGCTCTCCCTGCTGTCCCCCGGCGCCGGCCATTGCTACGCGCAGAAGCCGGTCCTGGGCGTCGCGCTCGCGTTCGTCTGGTACGGGACGCTGGCGCTCGTGCTCCTGGCCGGCCGCGTGCTGCCGCTGACCGAGGCGTCCTCGAGCCTCACGGGACCCTGGGGCCTGGGCCTCGCGGCGCTGGTCCTGCTGGCCACCTACGTCGTCGCGAACCGCGCGCGGCCGGACTTCGAGGTCGTGCTGCCGGCGCCTCGCTCCGCCGGGCGGCGCAAGGGCTGAGCCATGGCCCTCGAAGGAACCATCAAGGATTTCGGGCTCCCCGACATCTTCCAGCTCATCGGGCTCCAGCGGAAGACCGGCGTCCTGACCCTGACCAGCGAGAAGGACACGATCACCGTCACGTTCGAGAACGGCATGGTGGTGATGGCGGACTCGAGCCAGAAGCGCCTGGAGGACCGCCTCGGCAGCGTGCTCGTGAAGCAGGGCAAGCTGACGAAGGAGCGGCTCGACGAGGCCCTGCAGACCCAGAAGGCCACGCTGCAGCGCATGGGGCACATCCTCGTGACCGGCAACTTCATCACGCAGCAGGACCTCAAGGACGCGCTGCAGGTGCAGGTCTCGCAGATCGTCTACCGCGTGTTCCGGTGGCGCGACGGCCACTACCACTTCGCCCCGACCGAAGCCGTGGACTACGACCGCGAGAACTTCCAGCCGCTCTCCGCCGATTTCATCCTGATGGAAGGGATCCGGATGGTGGACGAGTGGCCCATCATCGAGAAGAAGATCCCCTCGATGGACGTCGTGTTCCGGGCCGTGGTCGACCCGTCCATGATCGAAGTCGGCGCGAGCGGCGGCGGCGACGACATCCTCGCGGGGGGCAAGCGCGGCGCCGCCAGCTCCCTGAGCAAGATCCGCCTCTCCACGGAGGAGGAGAAGGTCTACCGCAAGGTCGACGGCACGCGCACGGTGCAGGCGATCGTCGACGCGACGGGATTGGGGGAGTTCGACGTCTGCAAGACCCTGTTCGACCTGCTGAACCGCAGCATCATCACGTTCGCGGGGCGCGGAGGCGGCGGTCCCGCGGAGACGAGCATCGGCCGGGCGGAAGCGCCCTCCTCGCCGGTCACGGGCTACGTCGTGCTCGGCCTGGCCGGCGTGCTGGCGCTGGCGGGGGCGCTCGCCAACTGGGGGCGGCCCTACGGCGTGGTCTCGCGCCCCCCGCTGCTCGAGGACAGCTACAGGTCGATGCTCGACGCCGTGGCCGACGCGCGCCTGCTGCGCCTCGACCGCGCCGTCCAGGCGTATCGCTACGCGACCGGCGCGCTGCCCAGGACCCTCGAGGATCTGGTCGGGGCCGGCGTGGTCGACCGCAACTACCTCGAGGACCCATGGGCGCGCCCCTACCATTACGCCCTGACCCAGGACGGCTACCTGCTGAGCGCGGTGGACGACCGCGGGCGCAAGCTGTCCGCGACGACGATCGAGCGCCGGCTCCCGCCCCTCCTGCCGTAACCCGTCCGGAATGGAGGTCGTCCGTCTCGAAAGCCTCGCGCCCCTCGGGCTCAGGGCGCCCGCGGTCACCGTCGGGAACTTCGACGGGGTCCACCTGGGCCACGGCGCCCTGGCCGCCGCGGTCGTGGCCGCCGGCCGCGCCTCCGGGGGCGAGGCCGTTGCTCTGACCTTCGACCCCCATCCCTCGCGCGTGCTGGCGCCCGAGCGCGCGCCAGCCACCCTCATGACCATCGCCCAGCGCGCGGAGGCGCTGGGCGCGCTCGGCCTCGACCGCCTGGTCGTGCTGCCCTTCACGCGGGAGCTGAGCCACGAGCCGCCCGACGGCTTCGCACGCCGCGTGCTCAGGGACGCCCTCGG